>JAMPBB010000010.1 GCA_023666885.1 Muribaculaceae bacterium
TTACCCGGGTAAGGGCATTATACGGTTATTTAATTTCTAAATGAAAGAGCCGTGGTGGTGACCAAGGAATATGCTGTGTCAGCCATGCTTTTTGACCTTAGGTATTATTGGCGGGCCTGGAAATAGGGGAGGCCGCTCCGGGTGGGGGCGGCCTCCTGATGTATGTGGTGTGGGGGGATTACTCTGCGGGCTGGGGGTCAAGGACTATCACACGATAGTTTTTCTGATCCAGAAGCTGCTTCATG
This sequence comes from Muribaculaceae bacterium, assembly GCA_023666885.1. GTDB lineage: Bacteria > Bacteroidota > Bacteroidia > Bacteroidales > Muribaculaceae > Paramuribaculum. Next base: position 246 of record JAMPBB010000010.1, read on the forward strand.
AATGCCTTGACATCGGCTGTGGTGATGGTGGCGAGCACATCGGTATTGCCGTTGAATGTGTCCACGCCGTTGCGCAGCCATCCGGTTATGGCGCTGAGCCATGGGCCGTTCTTTTCGCGGTTTTCCACGTAGCTCTTGGCCATGTATTCTTTTACGGTGGCAAGCTCTTCATCGGATACGTTGCGGGTCATGTCCTCAAACTGCTCGCGGATTATATCAAGCACTTTCTGCTTCAATTCGGGCTTCATGGGGAAAGCGGTGAGTATCTCGGCATTGTCCTGCTCCAGACGGTCCATGGCTCCCTGAGCGCTGATGGAGTACACGGCTCCTTCTTTCTCGCGCACTATATCAAGCAGGCGCTTGGAAAGTATCTGGGCGGCTATGCTGTTGAGCTGTGACGCCTTGGTGCTGAAGGGTAGGGTGGCGAAGCTGGTGATGTACACCCATGTCTGCGGTGTTTGCATGGCTGTGGTGTAGGTGTCGGTGCCGGTGCCCTGGACGTTGCGAAGCGATGCGTTGTAGCGGATCTTGCGGTTCTTCTCGGCGGCTTTAGCATCAGCGGGGAGTGATGCTATGTACTGCTCTACGAGAGGGCGCAGCGCCTGAAGGTCAACGTTGCCCACGAATACGAAGGTGTATTCAGCGGCATTGGCTGTCATGTCATGGGCTATTTTGATTATAGTCTGACGGTCAGCCTTGTCAACGTCCTCGTGGGTAAGGGCGCGCATACGGGGTGAGCGGAACAGGCTTTCATATATCTTGGTCTGGAATATGAACTGCGGGTCAGCTTCCTGATTCTTTATCAGAGCTGAGTACTGGCTCTGAAGGGCTTTGAATTCATCCTCGGTGAAGTTGATTCCGGTGAAGTTCATGTACAGGAGCTCCATCATGGTGGGCAGATCCTTGGGAGTGGTGTTGCCTGCTATGGTGCGGGAGTAGATGTTGAATGCCGGGCTGACGTTGGCCTGCTTGCCTGACAGGTATTTGTCAAGGTCACTGTTGGTATATGTGCCGAGGCCACGGTAGCTCAGTGCCACGGGGCTGAACAGTATGTCGGCCACCATTGATTCGGGCAGCTCTGATGTGCCGTTGGGTGCTACGGCGGCCATGGATATGTCATCCTTCTTGAAGTCAGTGTGCTTCACTATCACCTTGGCACCGTTGCTCAGGGTCCACTGTGTGGCGCCCCACTGTGTCAGCTCTTCTTCCTTCACTATCTTGCCGGGTGTGGGCATCTGAGCTATGAGGGGTTCGGTCTTGACATCGTCAACGAATGCGGCTATCTCTTCGGAGTCAACGGCTGCCAGTGCATCGGCAAACTGATCCTTGGTAGGATATACATTCTCGGCATTGTCCGGGCAGAGGCAGAGGAGCAGGCGGTTGTCAGGCGTAACGAGTTCCTTTATGGTGGCGTTTATGGCCTGTACGGGCAGCTGCTGCGCCAGAAGCTTTATGGTGTTGTATTCTTCTTCTATGTCAGGTATGGCGTTGCCGTCAAGGAAATGGCGTACATATTCCTGAGCGAAGGCGGTATTTTCGCGTGTCTCGCGGTTGTTGTATGCCTTTTCGTATCGTGAGAGCAGCTCCTGACGGGTGCGGTCATACTCTGATGCGGTGAATCCGCCGCGCACTGCACGCAGCAGTTCACGGTAAGCCTGAGCCATTGCCTCAGGGGCTGTGGCGCCCTTCGGTATCACACCCAGTGTAAGGCCGTCCTTGGTCTTGGATATACCCAGAAGGCTGCCGTAGTACACCTGTGCTGCCGCATAGAGTGCATCGGGCTTTTTGGAGGCCTCATCAAGGCGCTGGTTTATCATGCTGCATATGGCGTTGAGCATGTAATTCTGAGCCAGCAGAGCCATGGTGCCACGGTATTCGCGGGGCAGGGGATCGGACTTCATCATGAGCTGTACCATGGTTATGGTCTGTTCCTTGTCATGGCCTATGTAATAGATGGTACCCTCGGTGTCAGGGATGGGGAAGTAGATGCGTTCGGCCGGATTTTCGGGCATCTCTATATCGGCGAACATCTCTTTGATTTTGGCTTCTATGCGATCCACGTCAATGTCACCAACCACCACTATACCCTGAAGGTCGGGGCGGTACCACTTCTCGTAGTAGTCACGCAGAGCCTGGGGCGGGAAGTTGTCCACCACGTCCATGGTGCCTATGGGCATACGGTAGGCATACTGAGTGCCTTCAAGAAGTACGGGGAGCGAATTTTCAAGAATGCGCATCTGCCCTACGTATGACTGGCGCCATTCTTCATGTATCACAGCACGCTCGGCATCGATCTCCTCGGGCAGGAGCAGAAGGTCGTTGGCCCAGTCATGCAGTATGAGCAGGCAGGAATCCTGAACGCCCTGACGGGTGACAGGCACATTGTTTATGCGGTAGACGGTTTCATCCACGGCGGTATAGGCGTTGAGGTTTACACTGAACTTCACGCCTACGCTTTGCAGATAGTTTATAAGGTTCTTACCGGGGAAATTAGTGGTGCCGTTGAAGCACATGTGCTCAAGGAAGTGAGCCAGACTGCGCTGCTCATCGTTTTCAAGCACGGAGCCTACCTTTTGGGCAATGTAAAAGTCGGCCTGTCCCTTAGGATAGTCGTTGTGGCGTATATAGTAGGTGAGCCCGTTGGGGAGCTTGCCTATACGCACTTCCTTGTCTATACCCATGGCCGGAAGCTGCTGTGCCTTAGCCAAGGAAGGCATCAACAAGCTAAGCAGCATGAGTACTGACAGTGTACTGAATAGTTTTTTCATATTATGATAATAAAATGGTTTGTGTCTGTATGTAATATGACGCAAAAGTAGCTAAAATGTCACAAGCGAGGAGCGAAATTCATGAAAACTTTCGGGGAAAGCGCAGTATAATGCTCAGTCCCACCATCAGCGCCAACGCCCAAGGGTAGTAAAGGTACGGCCATGGGGCGGCCGGAGATATGCCTGCAAGCCCGGTGGCCAATAGCGTCTGCGCCCCGTACGGGATGAGGACCTGTACTATGCATGAGCACGAATCCAGAAGCGATGCGGCCTTGCGCGGGTCTATGCCGGCGCGTTCGGCCAGCTCGCGGCTCATGGAGCCCACTGTTATGATGGCTACGGTATTATTGGCCGTGCACAGGTTTACCACACCCACCAGTGCGGCTATGCACCACTGTGTGGCGCGGCTGCCGCTTATGCCTCGTGTGAGGGTGTGCAGTATGAAGGTTATGCCCCCTGAGGCTTTGACCATACCAAGCATTCCGGCGGCGAGCAAGGTTATCACTATGAGCGACCCCATTGATTCTATGCCTGAGCCCATCAAGGAGCATGAATCCAAAAGGCTTACGCCTCCCGTCAGGCCGAGTACGGCTGCTGACAGGATTCCGCACGTAAGTACTATTGTGACATTTATCCCGCTAACAGCCAGCACTATGATAAGCAAGTACGGTATCACTAACCACCACTCTGCTGACGGGCTCTGCGATATGGCATGATATGTAGTGGGGTATTCATGGCCTAATACCACATACAGCACTAATGTGAGCACGGCTGCCGGTACCGCTATCCATACGTTGGCCTTGAACTTGTCGGCCATGTCACAGCCTTGGGTGCGTGTGGCGGCAATGGTAGTGTCGGATATGAACGACAGATTGTCGCCGAAGAAAGCGCCTCCAAGTACCGTGGCTGTGTATAGAGCCACATCGCCGCCTCCCTCACGGGCCAGTTCCACTACAAGGGGTGTCAGCGCTACCACAGTGCCTACTGACGTGCCTATGGAAAGTGATATGAGGCATGCGGCCACAAATATGCCCGGGAGCAGATATTCCGGTGGAAACACCTTCAGCGTAATCCCTACCGTAGCGTCTATGCATCCTATCCCCTTGGCCAAAGCGGCAAAAGCGCCGGCAAGGATAAAAATCCATATCATGTACAGAATGTCGGAATGCCCTGCGGCTCGTGAAAACACATCGATGCGGTCCGCCAGCCTGTGGCCTCGGTATATGGCCACAGCCCATACCGAGGCAGCCGCCATGGCTACCGGTATGGGCATCCGATAGAAGTCATCAAGCAGCAGTGATACTGCCAGATACAGCGCCATGAAGACTATTACGGGCGATATGGCTATCAAGCCCTGTATTGTAGATATCCCTCGGGTGGAAGTGGCGTGCATGAACTAAGTGATTAGGATGCAAAGATAAGCATTTTGTGTCAATAATGAAGAGGCGTCCTGCCACAAGTGTTTGTGGCGGGACGCGCTCAATAGTTGTGAATATAGTAAAGTGAAATGAAGGTAAAGGGAAAGAATATCAATCAATTACGATATTTGCGCTACCAAAGGCGCTTATATCCAAACGCCTCATGATGCTCGCTATGGCGCGGGCTGCTTTAACCGGTACTCCGGCGCGGTTCAAGGCCGGTGATGCCGCAGCTATGGCCATGACGCCGGGTATCACGCCTACTATGGCTCCGCCTTCGCCCGATATTGCCGGCAGTCCTGCAAGTACGTTCCATGGTACAGTCATCTTCTTGCTTGGGCCTTTTGCGGCCATCATGCCTACAATGCTCTGTGATATCTTGCCGTCAAATACCTCTTGCCGGGTTACGGGGTTTACGCCGTCGGCGGCTATGGTAGCGCCCATGGTGGCTAACTGTACAGGGGTGGCCTGTAGCGCCATGAGCTTGGCTGTAAGGTCTATGGCTATAGGCGCATTGTCATACAGATAGTAACCTGTATCAGTGAGCACATTCTCTACATTGGCGGCAGCAGCAGCCTCCACCTGCTTCTTGTAGAAGGTGTCGGACATCACGGGATCATCGCCCATCATGGCTTCAATGCATCCTTCTATAATGCCGTACTTGCCTTCAGGATCGCCCGTAGGCTCAACGGCGCTCACCGCACGTATGATATGGGCGCTCATGCCGGCCTGACGCATAGTGGCTTTGCGTGCCTTCTTGCTGTCAGGGGCGCATGTGCCGTTTGCGCATGCGCAGTCCATCTTGCCGCTTTTCTTTACAAGCTCCTCTGCGCTTCCGAGCTGACCTAACAGCTGTATGTGTACCGGAATAGTAGCTATACGGCCTATTATAAACGGTGTACGGGCATCGCCCTGTTCTATCACGCGTCCATCAGTGGTTACCACGCTTATTCCGAAATTAGCGGCCGGTGTATCCACGCGAGGATTTACTTCACCATCGGTTACGCCTTTCATCTCTTCATATGCGGCCGCTACGGCAGCCTCGATATCACTGAATTTGATTTTCCTATCCATAGGTATGTATAAGTTTTTTAAGTTTCATATTATGCTTATAAAACAAGGCGCACACATGAAAGTTAGTGCACCTTGCAATATTTAACATACCGTCAGAAACTGAACTTGAGCATACCCATTATGCGGTTGGCTCGCCCTAACTCGCCGTTGAGATCCTTACGATTGCCGTGAATGTATTCTATACCGGCCTGAAGGTTACGTACCACTTCATAGAATCCTGATACGGTGATGTAACGTCCGTAGCGGTAAGTGTCGGCACTCATGTAGCCCGTGCCGAGCAGACGCGCCTGACTGTAGGCGCCCGATATGAATAGTGACGGAGTGAAGTCAACGCGTGCGCCTATCTCATAATTGTACATGCGTGGAGCCTCCATGCGGCCCGGGGTCTGGCTGTATACAAGGTCGAACCCATGTCCGCTCAGGTCATTGACATACTGTCCGTAGCCGCGTCCATATGCGCCCTGGAAGTAAGCTCTTACAGCCGATGTTATGCCACATGTGCCGCTGAGCTGGGCACCCCATCCTGTCTTGAAGCGGTTTTTGCCGCTTACAAGGTCACGGTACGACATGTTGCGCAGTAGAGCCGACAGGCGTACATGGCTGTTGCCGCCGTCCCATGCATATTGTATATTGACCGGTATGTCAGGTACACGCTGGCTTATCTTCTGCACCGTAGCACCGGTAGTGGACGATACTTGCGGCACTTCCACCGAAGCCGCTACCCGGAAGCCTTGACCGAATGTGCGGGCATAACGAAGGAGTATATTATTGCAGAAAAACTCGCCTGCCGGTCCTTGGTCGTCAATGACGGGTGTACCGGCTGAACCGTCAACGAAAGTGCTTCGTGTCAAACCGGCTGTTACATTGCCCATGCTTACATACGCTTGCTTGAGTTTCAATCCGTAGCCTGTGGCTCCGTTGCCGCTGAAGTTGGTCTGGATATACATCTGGTAATAGCCGAACCGGCTGTTATGCCCCACAAGTTGGAGCAGTATGGTGGAGTGATTGGCGGTTCCGTCAAAGGCCGAGCGCTGAGCCGGGTCGTTAGGCACAGGTATGTCATAGCAGTAGAATGTTGAACCTTTGTCAATGGAGCCGTCAAAGTCATACTGCATGGTGCCCTTTACATAGCCGCCTATACCGAATGCCACTTTGCCCTCGCGGTCAAAGAATAGGAAGCGAGGCGCGTTAGGGTCGGAATGGTGCAGATCGGTACGGTTATACAGTACCGCTATCAGATCCTGAGCCTTGTCAGGATTTCCTGTTACCACTATGGCGTTCTGCGGTACGTAGAGTGAGTCCGGAGCCTCTGCAGCACTTGCATATGTAGATGAGGCTGCCAATAAGGCCGTGATGAGAAGGTGATGTTTCATTGTGTTAAGATTGCTGTATAGTTCTTAAACACTCGTAGGATATATATGGTTTCGGCAGTACAGCAAAAAACCGTAATGACACATATTCGGTCATTACGGTTGGTTATCATATTTCGGGTATGCTTACTGATCAGTTGAACACGTTCTTAAGTTTGTCCTTGGCCTCATCAGCTTTTTCCTTGGCTTTGTCAGCAGCCTTATCGGCGGCATCGCTTATCTTTTCCTTAGCAGCGTCAGCCTTTTCCTTGGCGGCATCTTTGGCTTGTCCTACGGCATCGCTTACGGCTTCCTTGCCTTCGTTTACCTTGTCGGCGGCTGCATCTTTAATCTCTCCGGCTTTGTCGGCGGCTGCATCGGCAATACTGTCGGCTGCATTACCTATGGCACCGGGCACCTGTGACAGGGCGCTCTTAACTGATTCGAATGTGCTCTTAAGGGTAGGGGCCTTTGAGTCGATAACCGGCTCGATCTTGTCCATATATTTACGGGCTTCATCCATCTTGCCCTCGCTTATCAGCTGCTGTACATATACCTTGGCCTGCTCCACGTATGCGCGGGTGCTGTCAGGGTTGGTACTGTTTTCAATCTTGTCAGCGAGGTTCTCTTCGCTGCGCTCTGCTTTCTCAGCTGAGGTAGAGCATGAAGCCATGGATATGAATCCGGCTGCCGCAATGATAAAAAGAAGTTTCTTCATGTCAGTTGGGTTTTTATAAAATGAATATTCTGTGTAAGCGCGTGTGACACAATGCACACATATTCTTAAAACTCAAATGACAGCGGAATGGTTGAACGGTAGAATGTTAAAAAACAATGTTAAAATGCGTAGCTTAATCCTAATGATGGAGCTATGGCATGAACCCGGTAGTCAGCCTTGAACTCCTTGTCCGAGTTTGTGAGGAAGTCACGATACGTCACGGTGGCATTATCTTCGCCAAGTCCGGCCACATACATCAGGGCAAAGTCGACGGACAGACCCTTTACCGGACGGAAGGAAAATCCTACAGAAGGCTCTATCTTGGTCATGCCTGGTGTTTCGGGGTTGTAATAGCTGGAATTGACCGGTGTGGTGTCTATCATCATACCGGCACGTATGTCAAAGCGGTGTGTCAGTGCATACTGTGCGCCAAGGTGGAAGCACCATGCATTGCGATACTTTTTCTCCAGATGTTGGTCAAAATCGGTCAAGTGCTCATCAAGGAAGTCAATGTCAAGGTGCTTGTATGTGCTCCAGCCGGTAAACTGGGCATCAAAGGCCAGTATGAGAGGCTTGACGGGTTTATAGGACACGCCGAAGGTAAGCGTTTGTGGCATAGGCATCTCGGCACGGAAGTTGGCGTTGTTTATCAGATTAAGCTTGCTTTCAAGCAGCGCTTTTATCTGTTCGTTTTCAGTGGCATATGATACGGAGGCATCGCCACGGCTCACTTTAGCCGTCATCTTTGAACGCCAGTTTATGCCTACTGTCACACGGTCATTTATGTCGTACATGGCGCCTAAATTCACGCCCACGGCTATATCGGCCGTGCCCTTGATGTTGACGGATGCCGGGGTGGTCTGTCCGAACATGGCCGGCATACCCATCGAGGTGAGCAGGCCGTCCATTGATGAGGCTGATACAAGGCCCTTGTTCAGATCCACACTGCCCCAAGCTAACATCAGACCCGCACCTACGGACAGGCGTGGGGTTATACGCCATGAAAATGTAGGCTGGAGTGTGAATGTCTTGAGGTCCACTTTCTGGTTCAGCACGGCTCCGGGCCAGTTGTCGCCCCAGTTTATGCTTGAGCCGTAGGGGGTATAGAATGCTATGCCGCACTGCAGATTGTCATATATACGGAATGACGCATTGATAGCCATAGGTGTGCTTATGCCATTGTCAGTCTTGTATTCAGTGCCGTTGTGTATGGCGGTGGCATCAGCTTTTATTCCGGTTATGGAGGCTGACAGGTCTATGGTCTTGTCGGAGAAGGAAAGACCGGCCGGATTGAATATCATACTCTCGGCACCGAGCTTCATGGCCACGCCTACATGTCCCATACCTTCCTGTTTGGCGCTGAGGGTATTTATCTGATACCCCTCAGCCCACATAATCAGGGCTGTGGCCACTGCGGCCACTGAAGTCAAAGTTCTCTTCATAAAGTTGTCTTTTTGTATCTGAAAGATGCTCTTACAGATATAGTTCAAGGGACAAAGGTATGTATATTTTTCCGTACAAAAAAATCCGCTGCCACGGCAGTCAGAGCCGGGCAGCGGATATGCGTGCTTAATATCAGTGTGTATTACTTGATGTAGAGCAGCGTGGTGACACTCTCCTTGCCTCGGTGATAGAGGCGTGCGCGTACGGTCTTGGTGCCGTTTACGGCTATGGGAGCGGTGTACACCGGTGATGCCTCTGTGGGCTCGCTGTCATCAAGTGTATAGCGTATCACAGCGTCCGGATAAGGGCTGTTCATGGCTATCTTGCCGTCCACTAACTTTATGCCGGGCTGGCGCATACGGTAGTTGATGCCACGAGCGTCAAGTTCCGGATATATGTGTTCGTTAATAACCTTGTTATAGCGGGGATAGCTGTAAGTGCTGTCAGCATTCCATCCGCGCTCGGCCAGGCCCATCATCTTCGGGAACATATAGTAGTCCATCCATTCAGGTGAACGCATGGTTTCGGACCATAGCTGTCCACTTACGCCTATCACATGGCTTTTGGCTCCGTCAGGCTCGGGTGCGAGGATGCGCGGGTAGCCGTCAAGCGACTTGAATTCATCCACCACGCCGCCCCATATGAGGCCTCGTTCATCAGGATGCTGGTTGTAGGCAAGGTCAAGATAGAAATTGCTTACATCGGAGAATATTACCGGATAACCTGAACGCATGGCTGTAGTGCCGGCAGCCTCTTTGCCTCCGCGGGCAGAGTTGACCCACAGGTTTATGCCTCCGGTGTAAGGAGCTACTTCTGCGTCATATTCCTCGCCGTGACCCAACGCTATTTCCTGCCATCCGTTCATTTTTATGCCACGTTTGTCAAGCATCTTGGCTATTTCGCGTACCCAATGGGCGTGGAGCTGTTTCTCGGATGTCATGCCGTTCTCCTTCATGAATTTCTGTGCGGAAGGTGAGCCGCTCCATGCGCCGTGGGGCACTTCATCGCCGCCTATGTGTATGGCTTCAAGGGGAGCTCCGGCTTCCTTGTACATCTTTATTATTTCATCGCACACTTTTTCCATAAGGCGGTACGGCCCGGGCAGTGCGGGGTTCATAACGTTGTCACTGAAGTCCTGTGCCGAGTGATAGACAGATGTGTCGCCGTCCTCTATCAGGCGGTAGGTGTCATCGCCGGTACGGCGATAACGTGCCTCCATTGACTTCACAGCCGCACGGGAGTGTCCGGGAGTGTCTATTTCCGGAATCACACTTATGCCGCGTTCCTTGCAGTAACGCAGAAAATCAATGAATTCCTTGCGTGTCATGTAGCCGTTGGCCGTGCCTTCGGTGGTATTGGGGTCGCCATTTCCGGCATAAATCTGTGCCAGGAAGTCATGTTCATCCAGAGTGTAACCACGGCGGGCACCCACCTCAGTCAGCTCAGGTATGCCGGGTATTTCAAGGCGCCATGCCTCATCATCTATTATATGGAACTGGAGCTTGTTGAGGCGCAGGTCGGCCATGGCATCGACAAACTTGCGCATCTGTGACAACGGCTGATTGTTACGGGCTATGTCAATCATTACCCCACGGTAATGATAGTCAGGATAGTCAGTGATTTCAGCTATGGGCAGTCCGTCAGGATTGGCGGCTATGAGGCGCTCGGCTGTGCGGCGTGCTGTGCGTAGGGCGTCCTTTGATGCGCCTGTGAGCTTTATCCCTTTTGGGGTTACGCTTATGGTGTAGTATTCGGGATTCTGATTCTTGACTGTCTTGCTTGATATTATCTTGCCTCCGGTGTATGTGCCGGTACCTTCCTTCACGCTCTTGAATGACGGTACTATGTCATATGGGCTGAGCGGCTTTTCGGGGGTGGTGATGGATTCGTTGAAGTCAAATATGGCATCGCCGTAAGGCATGCGATCCACTCCCATTGATACCCACTGGCGCGGATGGTCAGTGCCGCGACCGCGCGTGAAGTTTACATCAAAGGGCTTGCCGTCCTTGTCCACACCGTGTACACCGTCGGGGCCGAAGCTGTATTTAGTGCAGGTACCTGATGTGATTATGTCCACCACTACGCTGTCAGCGCCTTGGCTGAAACGTGGTGAGCCTATGTAGTAATATCCCGGTATGATGCGTACCACGGTATCGGCAGGGTTTACGGCGGTCATGCCTCTGTCAAACTGGTTGAACGCAAGCCTGTCAAGTCGACTCATGTCACCTTTTATCACGAACCGCTGTACGTACTGCGGGCGGCCGTTATAGTCAGCCTGATGCGTGAGATTCTGCCATGTGACATCTACCGTGGCCATGGCCGACGCCGCTGTAAGCAGTGCGGCTGTCAGAAGATAGTTTCTCATGATGTGGGTTATGAATAAAAAATGGTTTATGTAACTCCTACAAAGATAATCATAAAAACTAATAGGGTTACAATGTTTATTAATAATAATTTGATTATACAGAGTGTGTACGCAACTAAGGCCGCAGGCTCCCTCATGAGTGGCAGGGGATGACTGCGGCCTTGTTATATCATTTATGTATCACATGCACACCATAGTGTGGTGGCGTGGCATGCGGTTGAGTTCAAGTAGGTGTGGGTTATTTCAGGACGTCCTTTACGGCGTCATTGGGCACCATCTGTTCCTGGAAAGTGTAGGCACCGGTCTTGGGTGACTTTACCACTTTGATAACCTTGCTGTAAGTACGGCCTTCACCTTTCTGAAGTGATGCAACGGTTTTCTTTGCCATATCGTAGGGTTATTATTTGATTTCTTTGTGAACGGTTACTTTCTTAAGTATGGGGTTATACTTCTTCAGCTCCAAGCGGCCGGTGGTGTTCTTACGGTTCTTGGTGGTGATATAGCGAGAAGTTCCGGGCATTCCACTTGCCTTGTGTTCGGTGCATTCAAGTATCACCTGCACGCGATTACCTTTAGCTTTCTTTGCCATCTTCTTAGAATTCTAAATATGTGATTTCAGTTAAATAACCCTTTCTGACAGCTTCCTTTATAGCAGCGTCGAGGCCGTTTTTGTTAATGGTGCGCAGGCCATTGGCCGAGATGGTGAGCAGAATCCAAGCCTGCTCTTCAACCCAGAAGAACTTTTTGGTGAACAGGTTCACATTGAATCTGCGCTTGGTGCGACGCTTCGAGTGCGATACGTTATTACCCGTCATCGCTTTCTTGCCGGTAATTTGACAAATCTTTGACATGGCTGTTTCTTTGTTACTTAGCTCTGTTGATGTTTTCTTGTTCTAATAATGCGCCCCGTGGCCGCCATCTCAGTTCTCATATCACCGCTAAACGCATCATTTTTAGCGGCTTTCAAGGATGAGCCACGAAACAGAGTGCAAAATAAGTAATTTTTTGGTAAACGGCCAAATCTTTTTGCCTTTATTGTGGCATATTTCAGCGCATTTGATGAGAAACATAATTAGGTGAGCTCTTCACGCAAGAATGGGGCTGTGGGCGACTCTCCGGCGGCTATCTCCTCCGGGGTGCCGGTGGCTATGATACGGCCGCCGTCACGTCCGCCGCCAGGTCCCATGTCAATTAAGTGATCGGCGCATTTTATCACATCAAGGTTGTGCTCTATCACAAGTACGGTGTTGCCTTTGTCCACTAAGCGGTTAAACACTTCCAGAAGTACTTTTATATCTTCAAAATGCAGCCCTGTGGTAGGCTCGTCAAGAATGAACAGTGTGCGCCCGGTGTCACGTTTGGCCAGCTCCGTGGCCAGTTTCACGCGCTGGTTCTCACCGCCTGACAGGGTGCTTGACGGCTGTCCGAGTTTGATGTAGCCAAGTCCTATTTCTTGCAGCACTTTGATTTTTCTGAGTATGGAGGGCACTGATGCGAAGAACTCCACGGCTTGATTTATAGTCATGTCAAGGACATCGGCTATGGACTTGCCTTTGAAGCGCACCTCAAGTGTCTCACGGTTGTAGCGCTTGCCTCCGCACACCTCGCACGGCACGAGTACGTCAGGCAGGAAATTCATTTCTATGGTCCGGTAACCGTTGCCGGCGCATGCCTCGCACCTGCCGCCGCTTATGTTGAACGAGAAACGCCCCGGTTTGTATCCGCGTATCTTCGCCTCCGGGAGGTTCACGAACAGGTTACGTATGTCAGTGAACACTCCGGTGTATGTGGCCGGATTGGAGCGCGGTGAGCGCCCGAGGGGTGTCTGGTCCACGGTAACCACCTTGTCTATATTCTCTATGCCTATGATTTCGCTATACGGTAGAGGCTGCTGCTGCGAGCGGTAAAAATGAGCGCTGAGTATAGGCTGTAGAGTGGCGTTTATCAGGCTTGACTTGCCGCTGCCGGATACTCCGGCCACCACGGTAAGTGTGCCCAAGGGCAGCCGTAAGGTCACGTCACGCAGATTATTGCCTGTAGCGCCTTTGAGCACGAGCTCTTTGCCGTTGCCCGTGCGGCGTGTAGGCGGCACTTCTATGGAGCGCTGACCGTTAAGGTATTCGGCGGTGAGTGTAGAAGTGGAAAGCATCTGCGAGGGTGTGCCTTGAAACACCACCTCGCCCCCACGGCGTCCGGCCCGTGGGCCTATGTCTACCACGTAATCAGCTTCAAGCATCATGTCCTTGTCATGCTCCACTACTATCACCGTGTTGGAAGCATCGCGCAGTTTCTTGAGCGAGTCAATAAGCCTGCGGTTGTCACGCTGATGCAGCCCTATACTCGGCTCGTCAAGAATGTACAGCACATTTACCAGCTCCGACCCTATCTGTGTGGCAAGGCGTATGCGCTGGCTTTCGCCACCTGACAGTGTGGCTGAGCGGCGGTCAAGCGAAAGGTATTCCAGACCCACATCCACAAGGAAGCCAAGCCGGGTACGTATCTCCTTGATAATTTCGCGTGCTATAAGCGCTTGTGTAGGTGACAGACGGCTCTCCACACTGTTGGCCCATTCGTACAGCTCTGCTATATCCATGCGGCACAGGTCAGCAATGTTCTTGCCGTCAATGAAAAAGTGCAGAGCCTCGCGATTAAGCCTTTGACCCCGGCATTCAGGACACACGGCACGTGAATACCACTGTCCGCTCCACTTGTTGGCAGCGCTGCCGGCATCATCGCTCTGCTGGAGTTCGATATACTTTACCAGTCCTTCGTAAGTAAGAAAATAATTTGAGGTGGACATGGTATCATTCTTTATGACAAGGCGTTCGTTGGTGCCGTTTAGTATGTCTGACATGGCTTCATCGCCGAGCTCGCTTACCGGAGTGTCAATGCTGTGGCCGTACTTTTCGCATATGGCGCTTATCTGCCAGAACACCATGGAATTTTTATACTTGCCTAATGGTAGAATGGCTCCGGCGCGTATGGACAAATGCTCATCCGGTATTATCTTGGCGCGGTCCACTATATTGACATACCCGAGCCCCTTGCAGCATGGGCATGCTCCTTGTGGAGAGTTGAACGAGAAGTTGTGGGGAGCGGGCTCGCGATATGAAATGCCTGTTACCGGATCCATTAGCTGCTGACTGTAGTGGTGTACGGCATCAGTGTCGGCTTCGCACACGGTCATCTGTCCCTGCCCTTGCCGCAGACATTCATGTACGCTCTCATTGAGGCGCTGCATGTCCTTGGGCGCAACCTTCAGACGGTCTATCACAAGCTCCACGGTATGGTTCTTGTATCGGTCAAGCTTCATGCCGAGTGTCATTTCACGCAGCTCGCCGTCAACGCGCACTGTCAGATAGCCTTTCTTGCGTAGTGTTTCAAACAGTTCCTTGTAGTGACCCTTACGGTTTTTGACAAGAGGTGCCAGAAGGTAAATCTTCTTGCCCGAAAACCGGTCAAGTATCAGATTAACTATCTTTTCTTCGGTATATTTCACCATCGGCTCACCGGAGAGATAGCTTCGTGCTTCGCCTATGCGGGCATAAAGCAGGCGCAGAAAGTCATATATTTCAGTGGTGGTGCCTATAGTGCTTCGCGGGTTACGGTTTACCGTCTTCTGTTCTATGGCTATCACAGGGCTGAGTCCGGTAATCTTGTCCACGTCAGGGCGCTCAAGATTGCCGAGCATATTGCGGGCATAGGAGGAGAATGTTTCTATATATCGGCGCTGGCCCTCGGCATAGATGGTGTCAAAAGCCAGACTCGACTTCCCGCTTCCGCTCAGTCCGGTTATTACGGTGAGCTTTTCGTGCGGGATGTCTACATCTATATTCTTAAGATTGTGCACTCGGGCACCGAGCACACTGAGCGATGTTTCTTCAGCGTTATTTTCAGTATCGGTAGTATTGTGGTTCATACGTATATGACACTCTTATTTTACCCATTCGGGGTTAAACACTTTTTCTATTCCGGAGGAGCGGAACCTTGATTTTTCAGCCGGTATGAGCACCTCGTATCGCTTGCCGTTTTGGTTGGGAAGCGTCTTTGAGCGAATCCACGGATTGTGCGTGCGCAGGGTCAGGAAGTCTATACCATGCTCTTTGGCCCAGTCGGGCCAACTTTTGACTGCGGAGTCAACAATTACGGTTTCGTACTTAACGGGCTGATATAGCTGCTCGGCATCAAGGCGGTAGCCGTATTTGCCGGGATGTTCCATTATCTCTTTCATAGCCAGAAGACGGAACATGTATCGTGATGTCTCAGGCACGAGATACAGGTCAAATGCTGAATCCACGTGCTGTGATGCGAGCTCTGATGATATGCGTCCCTGGCCGCCGTTGTACGAAGCCGCCACGCTTTCCCAGTTGCCATACTTGGCATAGGCCTGTTTGAGGTATCGGCAGGCAGCCCGGGTAGCTTTCTCCACATGGTAACGCTCATCCACGTTTTCATTCACTTCAAGGCCGAATTCCTTGCCGGTGGCAGGCATGAATTGCCACAGTCCGGCAGCTTTGGCACCTGAAATGGCCATAGGGTCAAGCGTGCTTTCTATACATGCCAAGTAAAGCATATCCATAGGTACGCCTTCCTCTTTTAGTATTGGAGCCATTACGGGGAACAGTCGGTTGGCCCTTTTTATGGTAAGCAGTGTGGAGCCGTGCGTGTATGCCATGGACGTAAGCTCACGGTCATAGCGCTCATACATGTTTACCGGATCAAGATCCACTTCCTGTCCGGCAAATGTCACTGAGCGTGGTATCTCAGGACTTGTAACCACAGAAAATTTCTTGCTGTGACGTCCTGATGCATATATGCCGGAAAAAGGTATGGCTATCAATGATGCTGATAGCAGTATGCGTATTGCAGATGTGTGTATGTTCATACGTATGGCTGTTTTGTGTGATATCCGGCGTCATTTGCCGGAATAACCTATAATGTTGATATCGCCGCTGAGGTTATAGACACGGCCATCAGATCCCCGGGCTTTTATCACGTAGTAATATACTCCCGGACTCACTAATTTGCCTCGGTACTTGCCGTCCCATCCATCGGAAGGGTTGTGAAACTCGGCAAGCTTTGTGCCCCAGCTGTTGAATATATAACACTCAAACTCCACTATTGATTTGTAGCTTACTTTCCAAACATCGTTGACGCCCTTTGAAGCTCCGGGGGAAAAGGCGTTTGGACACTTCAGATCTGACTCACCGATGGATATGACATATGTTTCACTCTCAGCCGGGCAGCTTCCTGAGGCATTGTCAGCCGAGAATCGGGCATAATATGTGCCCATGTCAGTGAATGTATACGTAAATTCTGTGTCCGATGTGCGCAGTACCACATCATAAAATTCCGGATCGGCAGCCAGAAGCCACTCCCGGTATATGGCCGCGCTGCTTGCCGCTGCTGTAAATGTTATTTCGGCCGGTGCTGAGCCTCCGAGTTCACCACCGGTATCGGCGTTAATCTGATTGTCATGCGTGTCCGATGTTTGTTCAGCCTGTGTTACTGTTTCCACGTATGTGGCTGTGAGCATGGGAGTGGTTATGACTTCTTCCATGCCCCATGCCTTGAGGAAACGGTCGGCGGTGAAGTGAAATTCGGTGTCGCGCAGCGGTGCCGGCAGCTGAATGATGTCAGATATATACGGTATGGACAGTACGGTGTCAATGTCCGCATATATCATGGCCTGGGCATCGGCCCGCTGAGTGGAATACTGTACGGTGATATCGCGGCTGAGCTCGTAGCTGCGCCCTGTTATGGATGCGTAGATGAGCCGTGGCGCTGAACCTTGGGCGTAGAGCGTGGCCGTGCCGCAGTCCTGTTCGGGTGCCGGTGCTATAGCCGATATGTCTACCGGGTGGCGCGAATAATCTATCACCCAAAAATACACGCGTGTATCACCGCATGTTACGCAGTAGCCGCAATCGGACTCAATGTGTGAAAGGGTGCTTGAATCGGCTCCGGCAGTTATCAATGATGGCTCTACAGCAGTGGCATATGCGGCTCCACGCATGTCAAACATGGTCCATTCGGCGTTCGTGCCTGAAGGCAAGCCGGACACTGTTACTGACACACCGTCAAGTGAGTGTAGTACATATACACCCTCCAGGCCTGTGGCCGCACCGGGGCGGTCAATGACCGGAGCCTTGTCCGTACCGGTAAAATTAACGGTGGCGGCATGCACACCGGCATGGATGAGCAGTGTTATCAATAGAACAATGAAGTGTCGCATACGGTATATAACGGATTTCACGGGCTACATATTGTATGTCATCGCCATCCGGACACCTTTATATAATCTATGTCAGGCATGGCTCCGGTGTCGTTGTGCAGCCTTATACGGTTTCTGCCCTTGGACAGAAATGCCTTTATGGATGCATTGGTGCGTCCTTCGCTGAAAGTCAGCGTAGCAGCGTGTGAGCCGTTGATTTCCACGCTCAGTGTCCGTGTGTCAGGCGTTATGCCGCATATGGTTATGTCATGTATGCCATCCCGGTCAGGGACTGATACGTTGTCCCACGAAATGTCATTGTCCGGAGCTCCTCCCAGATATGCAGCCTTGGCTCCTGTGCTGCATGAGGCATCGGCTACGTAACGCCCGGTCAGGTGCGGACTATGTATTTCCTGGTACGAGGTTATAAATCCGGTTTCGGCCTCGTATATTTCACGCGGTATTCTATGCTCGGCTGTGGCTGTATAGATGCGGGTGGCGTGTGGCGGCAGTGTCACGGAAAAAGAATCAATGTGTATGCCGGCATCCGTACGGTTCATGACATCACGGAGCTTTACCTTTCCGCCAAGCTGTACGTCAGTAAATGGCAGCGTAGCGGTGACTTCTGAGTCGGTAGGGTTATAAAAGGCTATAGCTCGTGTCAGTCCGTCAGGTTCAGCTATGTCTTTGGCCAATATGTAGTACCCGTTTTCAGCCTTTACGGGATAGGCTTGCAGGGCGAGCGGATCCTGATTGAGAGCTATCAGTTCCGGATTGGAAAGCAGAGCCACGGTGGCCGAGTCAGCTTGCCCTATATCGCATCCTATCATGAGTGGCGATGACATTATGCACCACATCCCGAAGTGAGTAGCGTCCTCTTCAGGTGTCATGCCGCGCCCTACCTCAAGCATGTCCATATCATTGAAAGCACCGTTACGGCAGTATGCCGACAAGTACATGTTACGATTTATTATGGTCTTTACGGCTCCCCAGTGTGGGGTTATGTCATGTGATATACGCCATGATGAGGCCACATCGCTTACCCATGTGCCCGGGTAGGCCCATCGGCATACGTTGAGTTTCACGTCCGTGCGTCCGGTGGCTTTTATGGCTTCCGCTATGGCTCTGTAGCGTGTCTGCTCATCAAGAGCCAGCGAGTCAGTGTTCTGGCGTGCGTCACCACCGCAGAAATCTACTTTTATAAAGTCAAAGCCATTGTCTATGAAGAAGAATTGCGCATCAGTGTCATCATGGCCGTACATACCCACTCCTGTAGCTATAGAGTCATGGTCCCAGAAATTGCCACATGTGTTTCGCCCGGCATCAGTGTATATTCCGGCTTTCAGCCCTCGGTCATGGATATGGCGCACCACGTGCTTGAGCCCGGAGGGGAATCGTATGGGGTGGGTCAAAAGCCGCCCCATGGAGTCACGTCCTCCGAAGTATCCGTCATCGATGTTTATATAGCTGTAGCCGGCTTGTGCCAGTCCGCGTGATACCATGGCATCGGCTTGCCGCATGATGAGTGAATCAGATATGTTTATGCGGTAGGTGTTCCATGAACTCCATCCCATGACCGGTGTAGCGGACAGGCATATGTATGGCAGTAAGGCAAGTGTGGTTAAGATGCTCATAATCCGTAGCTGATTAATTTTGCAAAAATAGCAAAAAAATCAGGAACGTGTGCGCGCAAAAGCACGGGTAAAGTACACGGTGAACACCGGAAACAGCACGAGTCCCGCACCTGAAAGCACTACGCTTATGACCTTGCCGGTGAATGTGACGGGCGAGATGTTGGACCCGCAGGTGGTCATCTGCATAATGCTGAACCATAGAGCCTGCCAATAGGATGTGACCATTGTATTGACGTAATGTTCCTCTACATAGAACATGAGGCTCATACAGTACAGTATGGTGACAAGCATAAGCAGGTAGCCACCGAGCATGCTTGACACCCAGTTACGTGACATTATGCCCGTAACGAGCGCAAAAACATAGGCGGCTCTTATCAGCGGCATAAAGCGGAGCAGGTACAGTAGCTGTGCTGGGACGTCAAGATTCAGCACACCTATTATGTATGGGTAAGGTATGCTGACTATTATGAACAGGATATTGTGTAGCAGGTAGCGCAGTCGGTTACGGCTTAGCGCACACTCCACGGCTATGTCAAGCAGAAAGAATGAGCATACCCAAAGCTGAATTTTCAGGTATAGCGGATTGGCTAAGAATGTAATGTTGTTAAGAGTGTCGTAGGTTATAAGCGCTATCAGCCCGCACGAAATCAGGAGCAGGAGTATGCGGAATATGAGTACGGTACGTGTGCGCCAGTCATGAGCCTGACGCAGCGGTGTGATGTTTATGTTGCTGAACGGTGACACGCGGAAACGGCTTTTGATTATCAAACGCCGCCAATGGTGTCAATGTTTGCCGAAGCAGGGGAGAAATGCCTGCTATTGTCCTCAGATCACTTCAAGATTGGCCATGAGCCGTTGGCGCACCACCTCATACATCATCACTCCGGCGGCTACGGATACGTTGAGCGATTCTATCTTGCCGAACATAGGTATGGAAACGAATGTGTCACATTCACGTATCACCTCATCGGATATTCCTGTATCCTCGGCACCCATTACCAGAGCCACAGGTACGGTATAGTCAGCCATGGTATAGTTTATATCGGCCTTCTCGCTTACGGCCACTATCTTATATCCGCTTTCTTTCAGGAATTTTACGGCTGAGAGTGTGGTGCGCTCGCGGCACACGGGTATGTGATGCAATGCTCCGGCTGAGGTCTTGACGGCATCGGCTTGCACGCTTACGCTTCCATGCTGCGGTATAACTATGGCATCCACCCCGGCACATTCACAGGTACGGGCTATGGCTCCGAAATTACGTACGTCGGTAATACCGTCAAGTACCACTACAAATGGCAGTATGCCCTCTTCATATAGCGCCGGAATCAGATGTCCAAGCCTGTGGTAGGTTATGGCTGACAGTATGGCTATTACACCCTGATGATTTTTTCGGGTGATACGGTCAATACGTTGGGCGGGGACACGCTGCACTACTATGCGGTGCTCACGTATGAGTTCCATCAGTTCGCCGGCAAGCTCTCCGGAAAGGTCTTTCTTTATAAGAATCTTGTCTATCTGCTTGCCGGCCTCTATGGCCTCCATTACAGCGCGTATGCCGAATATGAATTCATTTCTTTCCATATGGTTCAATCATTGTTTAAGCCGAGCAGCGTCCGCGCCGCAGCCCGTGTGGTTTCTGATGCAAGATCGCCTCCGAGCATTATACTGAGTTCTTCTATGCGTTGTTCTGTAGATAGCTCCGATATGCGTGTGTGTGTGGCTGACTCATCGTCCTCTTTATATACCTTAAAATGATGTGCTCCTTTTGCTGCCACCTGAGGGAGGTGAGTTATGACTATGACCTGGATATTGCGTGACATATCCTGCATCATGGCACCCATACGGGCGGCTACTTCACCTGACACACCGGTGTCTACTTCATCGAACACTATGGAGGGGAGTTGCATCTTGTCGGCTACTATGGCTTTGATACAAAGCATCAGACGTGATATCTCGCCTCCTGAGGCTGCCCCCTGTACGGGTATGAGCGGCTGATTCTTGTTGAATGCAAAGAGGAATTCCACGCGGTCAGTGCCGGTAAGGGACATATCGGTGGGTTCAATCTTGATTTCGCATTGCAGATTTTTCATGCCTAACGGTATGGCTCGTTCACTGAGCATGGCTGCAAAGCGCGAGGCGGCTTCACGGCGGGCTTCCGTGATTTCATCGGCTGCGGCACGTGCTGCGGCACGTGCCTTTCGGGCTGCATTCTCAAGCTCGCTTATAGCTGCCGGACCGCTTTCAAGCCGTTCAAGGTCAGCTCTGAGCTTGTCGCGAAGGGCTATGAGTTCATCCTCGCTTGATACTTTATGCCGTTTTTGGAGGTCATACAGCTCATCTAATCTTAGCTCTATGCGCTCCAACTCCTCCGGATCAGCGCCAAGGCGTTCATCTATGCCGGCCAATGTCTCGGCTATGTCTGTAAGCTCTATACGGGCCTGTTCTATACGTGCCGCAATATTCTCTTCAGCAGGGATGAGCTGATCCATATCTGTTACAGCCTCATCCACATCTGTGAGCAGTGACAATATGTTGCTGTGCCCGGAGGTAAGTGCGGATAGTGCCCTGTCAAGAGCCGTCTTGAGTTCGGTGGCATTGGCCTGATTGTCACGTTCACGTTCCAGTTCCTCCTGCTCGCCGGCCCGGGGCCCGAATTCCTCAAGCTTGGAAAGCTGGTATTCTATCAGTTCGGCGTTTTCCGATGTATGCTGTATTGCGGTCTTGGCGGCTTTAAGTTTCCGTAGTGCTTGGCGGTAGCGTGTATACAGCACGGCATATTGCTCAAGTCTATCCCCATTTGATGCTATGGCATCGATTATAGAGAGCTGGAATCGTGGATCGGCCAGAAGCTGATTTTGATGCTGGGAGTGCACATCTACCAAGAGCAATGCCACCTCCTTAAGCTGTGCAAGTGAAACCGGGGTGTCATTGATAAATGCTCGTGACCGTCCGCCGGGCGAGATTTCACGGCGCAGTATGCACTGCTCGCTATCCCAGTCAATGTCAAATGACTCTATAAGCGGCTGAATACCCGGTATTCCAGCAGGGTCAAATACACATTCTATAACGGATTTGTTCTCGGCACGCTTTACAGTACGACTGTCAGCGCGGGCACCGAGTATCAATGAAAGCGCTCCAAGCAGTATCGACTTTCCGGCACCTGTTTCACCGGTTATAATGTTCAGTCCCGGATGAAATGTTACGTCTATCCGGTCAATCAGCGCGTAGTTGCTTACGTGGAGTTCTTGAAGCATGGTTTTATCGCTGTTGTGGAGGGTTCTTTATGTTTTGAAGGCGTGTCTGTTCCGTAGGGTACAGGCTCTGAAGTAGCTTGTATATGTCATCACGTTCTTCCTGAGTGCCCTTGCTGTATACGTTGACAAGCTCATCAAGCTTTGCGTCACGGAACATTGATAGCCCTACGGACATGGGAGCGGCTTCAGCTACTTTGGCCAAATTGGAGAGCAGCGTGGCGGTTATGTTGGCGCGTCCCTTGTCCGGGCTTACCGACATTTCATCAAGGCCGCGCCTATGATAATCGTAGTATAGGTCACGCAGCGCTTGTGTGGACGGATCCGTGTAGGCTGATAATATGGCGGCGCGGTTTCGGGTGTCCTCGAATGGCTTCCATCCGGTTTCGCCCGATGACTGAGCCAACTGTACTATTGAGGCCAGACGGTCATAATACGGGTCGCCTCCGCGCGGGGAGAACGAGTCAAAGTCCAGTGCCAGTATCAGATATGCGTAATAGTTCAGTATGGTGGTAAGGTTACTTTCCATATTGTTCTCCGAAAATACCAGCGGCTCGCCCTGCTGATAGGAAAACTCTATTTTGGTGTCCTTAAAGTTAAGCAGGGTGGTGGTGTATGAACTGTTGTACACCGGACGGATAGCCTGTATCTGGAGGTCGCCACGCAGTACATTGTCAGCATATTCGGCCACGGTGAGAAACAGCCGGCACTCTATCTTCTCGTTTGGTGAGAATTGTGCACCGGTAAATTTGTTGTTGTTCATATAGTCAGCCATGGCTGCTTGAAGTGTTTCAAACACATCACGGCCGGTGCCCTCCACCCTGTCAGAGTTTACCTCTACAGTGCAGTTGAGCTCCTGTGCTGATGCGCATAGGGCTGAGAATACGAATAATATGGATGTCAACAAATACTTCACCGTGCGCGTGATTTTATTTCGGCTATGCTGTCAAGAATGTCGGCGGCTACCTCAGGCTTGCTCTTTTCAGGATATTCTGTAGTGGTACCGTCGGCCTTTATTATAGTGACAAGATTGCGGTCAGACCCGAAACATGTCCCGGGATTGCGCATGGAGTTGAGCACTATCATATCCAGATTCTTGCGCTGTAATTTCTCCAGGGCATTGGCATGCTCATTGTCCGTTTCAAGAGCAAATCCCACCAAAATTTGGTCGGGGCGTTTAGCCTGCCCGAGTGTGGCGGCTATGTCCGGGTTCTTTACCAGTTCTATGACGGGAACCTCAGTATGCTCGCGCTTTATTTTCGTTTCAGCGGGATGTGCCGGGGCGTAATCGGCCACGGCTGCACACATTATGGCTATATCTGTGTCAGGGAATACGGCTTCACACGCTTCCTTCATTTGCCGGGCTGACTCTACGTGCACCACTTTGACTCTGCTGTGCCGCGGACTTACGCTTACAGGGCCGCTTACTATAGTGACCTCGGCTCCTCGCACAGCCGCTTCATCAGCTATGGCGTAGCCCATTTTCCCGCTTGAAAAGTTGCCTATAAAGCGTACCGGATCAATACGTTCATAAGTAGGTCCGGCTGTGATGAGCACCTTCCTCCCTGTCATGGACTTATCCGTATTAAAAAAATCGTTTAGTACCTCCAATATCTTTTCCGGCTCTTCCATACGGCCCTTGCCTATGAGGTGACTGGCGAGTTCGCCTGTAGCCGGTTCTATTATATGGTTGCCGTACGAACGGAGTGTGTCAAGGTTCCTGACAGTGGAGGGGTGTGCCATCATGTCCAGATCCATTGCCGGGGCTACGAATACGGGAGCCTTGGCTGAAAGATAGGTGGTGACAAGCATATTGTCAGCCACTCCGGTGGCCATTTTGGCTATGGTGCATGCTGTGGCCGGTGCTATTACCATGGCATTGGCCCATAGTCCCAGATCGACATGGCTGTTCCACTGGCCGGTATTGGCGGTGAAAAATTCGGTAATTACCGGCTTCCCGGTAAGTGCCGAGAATGTTACCGGAGTGATGAACTCGCGGGCCGAGGGTGTCATTATCACCTGAACCTCAGCTCCATTCTTTACAAATAGTCTTGCCAGAACAGCTGATTTGTAGGCAGCTATCCCACCGGTAATGCCAAGTATTATGTGCTTGCCCCTAAGCATTTTTACGGTGCCCTTTTACGCGGTCATACACTCGCTGGAATGCATTCTTGGTATCCTCTGTGAAGTCGCCCTGCATAATCCAGCCGAAATACCCCGGCTCGGTACGTAGCACATCCTCTGCCGGGCGCCCCTTGTGCTTGCCGAAGTTGACTATCTCCCGGCCTGAATCATCGTATACGAGTCGGCCCATAAGGTCCACGTTGCGGTTATATGAGGTGTAGTCAGAAAGCGCATCCATATCGCGCGGCAGATCCTGGTAGCGTTCAAGCTGAGCCTTCAGCACCTCATAGGTGGCCCGGGTATCGGCGTTGGCCGAGTGTGCCTGTTCAAGATCTTTGCCACAATAGAAGCGATATGCCGCAATGAGATTGCGAGGTTCGCGCTTATGGAATATGGTCTGGACATCAATGAAGCGAGCTCCGGAAAGATTGAGCTCTACGCCTGCACGGTCAAATTCCTGTTTGAGCATGGGTATGTCAAATCGGTTGGAATTAAAGCCGGCTATGTCACATCCGTCAAATATGGCGGCAAGGCTACGGGCCACTTGCTCAAAACGTGGCTCTTCACGTACATCATCATCCGTTATGTGGTGTACCGCAGTGGCCTCGGCCGGAATTGGGATACCCGGATTTATACGGCGGGTGCGTTCGGTTTCCTGTCCGTCAGGCGTTACTTTTATGAGCGAAATCTCTACTATACGGTCATGGGTAATGTTGGTGCCCGTAGTTTCGAGATCAAAGAATATTATGGGGCGTTTAAGCTGTAGGTTCATGATTAATCAGGCGATTATTCAACTATGGTCATGGGCATGAGGAGCATGAGAAGCTCGGTGTCGGCGCTGCTTTCCGAGGGGACGCATATGGCGGGGCGACTGGGGTCGGCCAGTTTTACCACAATGTCAGTAGCTGAGAATGTTGACAGTATCTCAAGCAGGTAAAGGCTGGCAAATCCCATCATCATATCGGCACCGGAATAGTCACATGGCACTGACTCCCATCCTGATGTGCCGTAGCCCTGATCACATGCCTGAAGGGTGAGTGACCCGCCGGCAAATTTGAACTTTATGAGATTGAGGCCTTCATCGCCAAACACTGATACGCGGCGTACGGCATTGAGCAGCAACTGGCGGTCAACGGTCAGTGTATATGGGTTGTTGGCCGGGATAACACGATTGTAGTCAGGGAATACGCCTTTAATAAGACGGCAGTCAAAAGTGTATGTAGCTGATTCAAACACTACGTTGACACCGCTTACTGTAACGCGGATGCTCTCTTCCTTGCTGAATACGTTTTTCAGTACGGAAGCTCCTTTCAGGGGCAGTATGAATGAGCATTCTATATTAGGCGTAATGGTGGAGTTCGTGTATCGCACCAGTTTACGTGTATCCGTAGATACGAAAATTATGCGGTCCGGCTTTATGTCCCAGAGTATACCTGTAAGCTGAGGACGCAGCTCCTCATTGCTTACGGCAAAAATGGTGTTTTCTATGCCTTTGAGCACCACTTCGGCAGGGGCTGTAAACGAGAGTGTATTGTTGCCGTTGTCAGGATTCTGATTGGCACTCGGATACTCGGCTCCGTTTATAGCCATGGTATGGTAGCAGCCGTTGCTGTACTGTATGGTGACTTCCAGATTGTCGGCCACCTCCACTTGAAGGCCTTGGTCAGGCATGAGCTTGAGCAGCTCCACTATGCGGCGTGCGTCAAGGCAGAAAGAGCCTTCGCCGTCAACCTCGGTAACTGCTATTCGGCCTACAAGTGAATTTTCCATGTCAGCAGCCTTTACGGTGAGCTCATCACCTTCCAGTGTGAACAGGAAGCTGTTAAGAATCTGGATGGGGTTCTTTGAACTTATAATCTTGCTTACTGATGATGTGATGCTGTACAGCGCTTGGCTTGATACGTTAAATTTCATGGGATTATATATTTTTCAGTTATTATTCATGATTATATGGAGGCGTATGGATTGCGGTTAGTCGAAGACATCATCCATGGATGCCTCTTCCGCTTCTCCTGACGTTTCAGCCGATAAGGGATCATAGCTCTCATATTTGGCTAATTCATCCTCACAGAGATTTATTTCTGATGGAAACTCGAATTTGGCGCTCTGGGTGTATGGCAGATTCGGGTCAGCAAACACTTTCTTCATGAACCTGCCATATATGGGGAGTGCCATGGCGGCACCCTGTCCGTATGTCATGCCATTGAAGTGTATAAAGCGCTCTTCACCTCCTACCCATGCTCCGGCTACGAGCTGTGGTGTGAAGCCCATAAACCATCCGTCGGCGTTATAGTTGGTGGTTCCGGTCTTGCCTCCCATTTCGGCGGTGATATTGTATGGCGCTCCGCGTACACGTCGGCCCGTACCGCTGTCCACTACATTGAGCAGCATGGACAGAATGCGGAAATATGCGGTTTCGCTTATCACCTCGGTATGCTTCGGAGTAAAGTCAGCTATGATGTTGCCATTGCCGTCAGCTATGTGCGATACCATTATCGGTTCTACGCGCATGCCCTGATTGGCAAATGCCGAATATGCAGCCACCATCTCCTTTACGGAAATATCCATAGGCCCAAGGCAGAGTGACATTACAGGCTGCATATCGGTGGTGATACCGAAATTATGTATGGTGCGTACGAGTGCTGCGGGCGAAAGCTGGGAAATCAGTCGTGCCGAGATCCAGTTGTTGGAGTTGGTAAGTGCCCATCGCAGATCCACCATCTGTCCTACACATGAACGGCCTGAGTTGCGGGGCATCCATTTGTTTCCAGTAACGGGATCCACGATCACAGGCTGGGAATTAAGCAGCTGGTCACATGGCGTGAAGCCCTCCTCCATAGCGTAGGTGTACAGGAATGGTTTTACGGTGGAGCCTATCTGGCGGCGTCCGGTAGAAACCATATCATACTGGAAGAATGAGAAGTCAGGACCGCCCACGTAGGCCTTTACATGGCCTGTAACCGGATCCATGGCCATGAAACCTGTGCGTAGAAAATGCTTATGGTACAGCATGGAGTCACGTGGAGTCATGACGGTATCCACGGGGTCTGCATAACTGAACACTTTCATTTCACGCGGGGTATTGAAGGCCTTGTCTATCTCCTCCTTGGTGCACCCGGCGCTTTTCATTATTCTGTAGCGGTCAGTCTGTTTTATGGCATTTTTTATAAGGTGATTGACTCTTATCTCCGATATTTCAGTGCGGTTAGTGGAGTATGGTGCGCCCTTGGTACCCCGCTTTTCACGGAAGAACGCGGGCTGAAGATGTCCGCCCATATGTTCGGCCACTGCTTCTTCGGCGTACTGCTGCATTCGGGTGTCAATGGTGGTGTATATGCGCAGTCCATCGTTATAGATGTCATACTTGGTGCCGTCAGGCTTGGGATTTTTCTCAATCCATCCAAACAGCGGGTTGCGTTCCCATGCTATGGAGTCAGTAATGAATTTCTGTTTTTCCCATCCGCGATAATTGGCCCGTTCGGGTTTCTTGGCCCGCATCATGTAGCGTATCTCTTCACGCAGATACGGGGCTATGCCGTCATTGTGATGCACCCGATGATAATCTATGCCTAAAGGTAGCATCTTAAGCGAGTCCGCTTCAGCCTCGGTGAGCATTCCGGCTTTGACCATTTGGTCAAAAACCACATTGCGGCGCTCAAGCGTGCGCTCCGGTTGGCGTATGGGGTTGTATATGGAGGGGTTCTTGACCATGCCTACCAGCATGGCTGCTTCCTGTATGTTCAGCTCTTCGGGCGTCTTGCCGAAG
The DNA here is from genome assembly GCA_023666885.1 of Muribaculaceae bacterium. Lineage (GTDB taxonomy): Bacteria > Bacteroidota > Bacteroidia > Bacteroidales > Muribaculaceae > Paramuribaculum. Next base: position 28,370 of record JAMPBB010000010.1, read on the forward strand.
TAAACATGAGCTGCGCTCTTGATACCTACGGCATTGTACAGGAAGTCAAACTGATTGAGATACATCTTCACTATCTCATCCTTGGAGTAGAAGCGTTCGAGCTTCACAGCTATCATCCATTCTATGGGTTTCTGCATGGCTCGGGTTATCATGCCGTCGCTTTCCGGCGAATACAGCTGCTTGGCCAGCTGCTGGGTAATGGTGGAGCCGCCGCCAGCGCTTTTACGGCCCATAAGCAGCGTCTTGAACGCCACGCGTGCTAGCGCCCGGAAGTCTATCCCGGAGTGTTCCTCAAATCGGGAGTCCTCGGTGGCTATGAGCGCGTCTACCACATATGGCGATATTTCATCATATTCGGCGTAGATGCGGTTGCCGGTATTGCGGAAGAATCGGCCTATCTCCTGTCCGTCCGCTGAATATAATATGGATGCAAAGCGGTCACGAGGGTTCTTAAGCTCTTCTACGGGCGGCATGTAGCCTATTACGCCGTTGTATACAAGTACGAAAAAGAGCACAATCAGTACCGTCACCGTCACAAACCCACACCAAAGAAGTGTTATGATGTTACGGCTACGGTTGTTGCTTGGTTTTTTATTTTGTTTGGTTTCAGGCATTTGCGTAACTGTTACATATGGGCGCTGTCATTTGCTGACACGTGCGCATATTAATATGCAAAGATACGCTATAAATTCCACTTATAAAAACCAAAATAAGTTAACCATACTATCTCATGTGCAGTTAACGTGAGGAAACCTCAATAAGGGTGCTGAGCAGGGTGTTGAATTCATCAGCCCGGAGCAGTGATTCGATGGTGAGGTGCATTCGGTAGCGCCAATAGTGGCGCGGATCAGAGGGGATGTTTATGCGCTCCTTCAGCGGATCCGGATAGCGGAGCTTTCCGTCCATGGCCATCAGATCCTGCCACGGGAGTATGCATAACATGGATGGCGACTGCATGTGCATGTTCACTATGGCGCGGCACACATCCGGTGTGGCTTCGTGCGGAGCCGGGCCGGTGCCGTGGAGCACCGTGTGGTAGAAACGTGAACTGCGGTCATAGTCAGCTTCCCACCATTCACGTATGCCTTCCATGTCATGTGTTGATGTGGCGCATACGGATAAGTAGGGGTAGCGTGACGTGTCGGCAAATTCGGCGTACAGTTCTTTGGGCATGCGTTGGATTTCAAGCGAGAGTATGCGCAGCTCATCCATCACCTTTGGTACGCAGGCGGGTATCATGCCGAGATCCTCACCGCATACCAGCATATTGGTTGCTGATATGAGTGAGGGGAGCTTCCATAGGGCACTTTCACGCCAGAAGTCGTTGTGGCGGTGATAGTAGAAGTCCTCGTGAATGCGGTCAAACATCTCGCGCTCGTGAGCCGTGAGCGACCGGTATATATTGGTGCCGGAGGCCGCTATGCGCGGATGATACGAACCTTTCTTTACAGGATCCTCTATGAACAGCACGTCATCTATCAGATTCAGCAGCTCTGTGCGCAGAGCGTAGTCCGTGGGCGACTCTCTGTGTGTTGCAGCGAAATAATCCATCACTTTACGCTGGGTGTTAAATTCAGGCCGCAGGCGATATGTGCCGTTGTAATGTGCCGTCAGAAATACGCTACGTATAGTTTCGGATAGCTCCGGATCAATCCGGCCAAGAACATCATCGGTGATGTAAGGATGCGTGAACCTATCTGCGTCAAAGTGGAAATCGTATTCGTATTTTAGCTCATCGGGAGTAAGGGGGAGTGCCGGATTGAACGTGCCGAGCAGTCCGTGTACGGCATGTAGCGGAATCTGCCATATGCGGAAGAAGCCGAGGATGTGGTCTATGCGGTACGCGCTGAAATACTCTGCCATTTTGCGGAACCGGGCTTTCCACCATGCAAATCCATCCTGAGCCATCCGCTCCCAGTTATAGGTGGGGAACCCCCAGTTTTGACCCATTACGGAGAAGTCATCGGGCGGTGCGCCGGCTGAGCAGTCAAGATTGAACAGCTCGGGGCTTATCCATGCATCAGCGCTGTCACGTGATATGCCTATAGGTATGTCGCCTTTCAGTGCTACACCTTTAGCGTTGGCATAGTCACGCACATGACGCAGCTGCCGGTCTAAATGATACTGTATGTAACATACGTAATCTATCGCCGTCCTGTTGTCATCTATAAACTGCTCTATTTTAGGTTTGTCATAAGTGGAGTAGTCAGCCCATTGTGATGTGTCGGGAGTGCCGAATCGGTCACGTAACACACAGAAGGCGGCGTAGGGGAGTAGCCAATACTCATTGCTGCCCAGAAATGACCGGTATTCATCCGATGCCATGTCCATATACCCATGTTCGGCAAAAAGGGCGGCGGTATATTCATTCTTTACCAGGTTCACCCTCTCATAGTCCATGGCCGGGAGTTTGTTAAGTTCCAATCGCTGTGCTTCAAACTGCGCCAGCTGTTCAGCGTTGTACAAAGCTCCCATGGCCTGTGGACGCAGGTACATGGGGTGGAGTGCAAAAGTAGAGTTGGCATTGTACGGGTATGAATCGGTCCATCGGCCGGTCATGGTGGTATCATTGACCGGAAGCACCTGAATGAACTTCAGCCCGGTCAGTGCCGCCCAGTCAATGAGCGGTATCAGATCATAGAAATCACCTACTCCGAAATCGGCCTCTGAACGCAGTGAGAATACCGGGAGCACCACTCCGGCACCACGCCATGGGGCTGAGGATGCGCGGAAGCGTATGCCCGATAACGCCACCGGAGCAGCCGGAAGATTGTATACGGATCGGTTGGCACTGTCTTCCCATGTTATTACTTCGGAAGAGGCTCTATCCTTTATAAGCAGCTTGTATTCGAAATAGTCAGGCACTCCGGAACGTGACAGTGCACAGCACCAACGTCCATGGCCTATGTATTCCATGTCCGCGGCCTTGTCCGGATTCCACTCGCCTACCGCGCTGCATGAGCCGCACAAGGCTAAAGTGTGAGTGGGCAATACCTCAAGAGCTTCCGCAGTGATGAGGAGCGTGTCTCGTCCTATCTGTGGCACGGCATTGACGTCATGGCGGAATATGCTCTCAGTGAAAGCCGATGAGTACATGGCACTATCCTCGGGTATGTCCTGCCATGCATCGTAGACGTACGCTTCGGCCAGGCCTTTTGATGTGTGGAGTGTGCGTGGGGAGCCCCATTCCCGGCGTTCGCTGCCATCTTCGCGGCGCAATACGTATCGGTATTCTATGTCATACTCTTTGTCCGGTAGCTCCGCTACGGCCCGCCATGTGCTGTAGCCGTGACATTGCATCGGCACTTCACGGAGCGAAGGCTTTCCGTCAATGCCCGTAATAGAGGCTATGATGAGCAGGGATTCACCCCAGCGGGTGGCATAATCTATTTCGAATGTCAATTTCATGATTCTATGGACGTGTTATCCGCACTTGGATGTGCCGCATGATGTACATATCAGGCATCCTTCCTGGTACACAAGCGTTTCCTGCCCGCAGTTGGGACAGCATTGTCCGCTGGCTTTCATACCGTTAGGCAGGTATTTCTTCAGTGCGCGTTCTACGCCCATTTTCCATGTGTTGATTGACTGGCTGTCAAGCTCCAGGCCGCCTACTAATTTGAGCACCTGATCAATGGGCATGCCGTAACGGAGCACTCCCGATATGAGCTTTGCGTAGTTCCAATATTCGGGGTTGAATTTGTCGCTTAAGCCCTCTATTGTAGTCTTGTAGCCGCGCTTGTTTATAAACTGGAAGTCATAGCGTTTGTTGCCTTTGTCGTCAATGGCTTTTATAATCTTGCCTCGTGTCACTGACTTGGGGCAGAATATGCCGTCCTCATCATCGGCAAGACCGGTGAATATTTCATAGGGGCGTCCGTTGCGCAGACCCACGAAAGCTATCCACTTCTCTTTGTTGTTCTGGAAGCGTACCACGTCAGCTTCCAGCTCTATGGGGCGCTTTACCGGATGTGGGGCATCGGTTACGGGCGAGGCCTGTTTTTTCTTCTCCACATTCAGCAGCACGCCCGAGCGCGAGCCGTCGCGATACACGGTGCATCCCTTGCAGCCTGAACGCCATGCCTCGACGTACAGCTTGTTGACCAGTTCTACCGTGACATCGGTAGGAAGGTTTATGGTTACCGATATGGAGTGGTCCACCCACTTCTGCACCTTGCCTTGCATGCGCACCTTCTCCAGCCAGTCCACGTCGTTGGCGGTGGCCTTGAAGTAGGGCGATTTTTCTACGAGGGCATCAAGCTCTTCCTGTGTGTAGGAGTCCTTGCGTTCTATGCCGGCAGCCTTCATCCAGTCCATAAACTTGGGGTGATACACTATGTACTCTTCAAAGGCATCGCCCGAGTCATCCACATAGTCCACACGCACATTTACATCGTTAGGATTTACCTTGCGCCTACGCTTGTATACGGGCATGAACACCGGTTCGATGCCTGATGTGGTCTGTGTCATGATGCTTGTGGTGCCTGTAGGTGCTATGGTGAGGCAGGCTATGTTACGCCGGCCATGTTTTTTCATGTCGGCATACAGCTCCGGGTCAGCTTCGGCTATACGCTTGATGTATGGATTGTCGGATTCACGTGTGGCATCGTATATCTCAAACGCACCGCGCTCACGAGCCATGTTGACCGATGACCGGTAGGCGGCAAGAGCCAGCGCACGGTGCACCGATACGGAAAAGTCCGTGGCTTCCGCAGTGCCGTAACGCAGTCCCATGGCGGCTATCATGTCGCCTTCGCCGGTGGTACCCACGCCGGTGCGGCGTCCCTTAAGGGTCTTGTTCCTGATTTTATGCCACAGGTTGAGCTCGGTTTGCTTCACTTCCGAAGTTTCCGGGTCAGATTCAATCTTGGCTATTATCTTGTCAATCTTCTCCATCTCCAGGTCTATTATGTCATCCATAAGACGCTGGGCTTTCATAGTATGGTCACGCAGCAAGTCAAAGTCAAATTCGGCTTGCGGTGTGAATGGATTCTTTACGTATGAATAGAGGTTGATGGCAAGGAGGCGGCAGCTGTCGTAAGGGCAGAGGGGTATTTCGCCGCAAGGGTTGGTGGATATGGTCTGGAATCCAAGGTCAGCATAGCAGTCGGGTACTGACTCACGGGTTATAGTGTCCCAGAACAGCACTCCCGGTTCGGCCGATTTCCAGGCATTGAACACTATCTTGTTCCAAAGGCGGGCGGCGTCAGTGCTGCATGTTATTTCAGGGTCAGCGGAGTCAACGGGAAATTTCTGTGTATACATGGCTCCGTCTACGGCAGCCTGCATGAAGGCATCGTCGATACGCACGGATACGTTTGCCCCGGTCACTTTCCCTTCGGCCATCTTGGCGTCAATGAATTTCTCCGAGTCAGGATGCTTTATGCTTACTGTAAGCATGAGCGCTCCACGGCGGCCGTCCTGAGCCACTTCGCGCGTGGAGTTGGAGTATCGTTCCATAAAGGGTACAAGCCCGGTAGAGGTCAGAGCTGAATTCTTAACCGGAGTGCCCTTGGGGCGTATGTGTGACAGGTCATGGCCTACACCGCCACGGCGCTTCATGAGCTGGACCTGTTCTTCATCTATTTTTATCACACCGCCGTATGAGTCGGGCTTGCCGTCAAGACCTATCACGAAACAGTTTGACAGCGATGCCACTTGATAGTCATTGCCTATGCCGGTCATGGGGCTGCCTTGCGGCACTATGTATCGGAAATGGTCAAGAAGGCTGAATATCTCCTCCTCGCTCATGGGGTTGGGATAATTACGCTCAATGCGTGCCAGCTCCGATGCTATGCGGCGATGCATGTCGGCAGGGGTGTGTTCATAAATGTTGCCGAACGAGTCCTTGAGGGCATATTTGCTTGCCCATACGCGTGCTGCGAGTTCGTCACCATCAAAGTATTCGAGCGATGCCTTATAGGCGTCATCGTAAGTATAGATTTTCCTTTCCACGGTATCTGTGTTTTATTCTGCAAAATTTGCAATAATATTTCAAATGGGCAAATGCGGAGGCAATGTTTTGCACATGACATTTGCCCTGATGTTTGTGCGGCACGCGCTTAATGCCTATATTTGCACACATTACAAATTATATGAGTTTCATTATGGATTCAAACAGTTATTTTGCCAACAGACGCACGGTACGCCGATTCACGGACCGGCCTGTTACCGACAGTGAGCTGTCAGCCATGCTTGAAGGAGCATTTCATGCTCCTACCACCGGTAACATGCAGCTATACAGCGTAGTGGTTACACGAAGCGCTGAGGGTAAGGCTGCTCTGGCGCCTGCTCATTTCTGTCAGCCGGCCTCTACAGGATGCTATGCCATGCTTACATTCTGTGCGGATCTGAATATGTTTGCGCATTGGTGTAAGGTGAGTGACGCAGTGCCGGGATATGACAATCTGCAAGGACTTCTGATGGGGATGCTTGATGCTGTTATAGTGGCGCAGCAGTTTGTCACGATAGCTGAAATGCGAGGGCTCGGCACATGTTATTTGGGCACTACCACGTATAATGCTCCGGATATAGCCCGGGTGCTTGAGCTGCCTGACCATGTGGTTCCTGTGGTGACTATAGCTGTGGGCTATCCTGCTGAGAATCCTTCCGACAGTGGGCGTCTGCCTGCCGATAGCCTGATCCATTTCGAGAAGTACGCCCGGCGTACGGATGATGACATACGCAGTATATACGCTGAAAAAGAGTCACGCGAGGATAGCCGGAAATTTGTGGCAGAGAATGGGAAGGACACCCTGGCTCAGGTGTTTACCGATGTGCGGTATACCCGCGATGCGTGTGAGGCATTTTCAAAGGTGTATGCTGACTTCATAAGGAAGTCGGGATTCAATTTGTGATGCCGGCTGCTTAACGCGGAGAGAGTATGGCGTTTTCGATATTGCTTACGTCAGCCTGAAGCTGCTTTTCAAGCGTGAGGCGCTCCTCTATGCTCTTACAGGCATAAAGTACGGTGGCATGTGTGCGGCTCAGACGGGTTCCTATGGCTGTATAGGCCATGCTGGCGTGCTTCTTGGCCATGAACATTACCATCTGCCTGGCATCGGATATTTCGCGCTTCCTTGACTTGGTGAATATTTGGTCAGGCTCTATCTTGTAATATGAGGCTACGGCCTGTGTCACTATCTCAAAGTTGATCTGTCGGCGGTTGACTTTTACCGCGTTTGACAGCACCTTACGTGTGAGGTCAAGTGATATGGGCTCATCAAGTACGGTGGCATGTGCTATAAGTGACACCACTATGCCTTCAAGTTCGCGGATGCTTTCCGTAACATTGCGGGCTATGTATTCCACCACGTCATCAGGCAGTTCCAGACCGTTCTGTTCGGCTTTCAGCAGCAGCACATCGCGGCGGAGTTCGTAATCAGGCTTGTCAAGCTCTGCGGTCATGCCTACTTTGAAGCGTGACAGCAGACGCTGTTCCATCCCTTCCATCATGGATGGGCGGCAGTCGCTTGCCAGTACGAGCTGCTTCTGATTACGCATCAAATGATCGAATATGTGGTAAAATGTGTTCTGAGTGCTCTGCTTCCCTATCAGATCCTGTATGTCATCTATTATAAGGGTGTCAATACTCTGATAGAAGTTGATGAAATCATTTATTTTACCACGGCGTACGGCAGTGGTAAACTGGCTCTCAAACAGGCGTGCCGTTATGTACAGCACTCGGTTGCGGGGCTGTTTTTCCTTGATGCGTATGCCTATGGCCTGTATCAGATGCGTTTTGCCTACGCCGGGTGCTCCGAATATAAATAGCGGATTGAATGTCTTGATTTTCGGATTTTCTGCTATTGCCTCGCCTATGGAGCGGGCCACACGGTTGCTCATGCTTCCGCAGTAGTTCTCGAAGGTGTATATAGGGTTAAGCTGGGCATCAATTTCCTGTATAGGCTCTTGCTGCTCGAAGGGATTGGACGATGCTCCGGGTTTTGGCGCCACATCGGCCGATGGCTTGGAGCTGCCTATGGTAACTCCGGTAGTGGGCTCGTTTTCTACCTGATTGAATCGGTAATATAGTTTTACCCCCTCGCCATACACCTTATATAATGTACGACACATGAGCCTTATGTAGCGCTCCTCGAGCTGCTCCACGAAGAATGGAGAGGGCACGAGTACGGTGAGCCGGTTATTCTCGAAGCTGATAGAGGTAACCGGTTCGAACCATGCGCTGTATTGTTCGGCAGGAAGATTGTCCTTGAAAATATTGAGGCATTCCTGCCAAAGTTCGATATGTGACTTCATGTGACATAATTTGTAGCACAAAATTCTTTATTTTTTTGTAGAAAAACAAGCGACAAAATATTTGGATTTTTGAAAACGAATACACTTCGCTGATGTTCAGTTTGTTAACTCACAGCACTTCTGTGCTTTAATTTTATATTTAAAATTAAAGCCGTACACCCCAATAAATCAACATATTTCAGAGTTGTGGCATTCGTGGAACATGAAGTAACCCTTTAAGCATGATGTATGCTTTGTAGTCGCTTATTTAGGGCGTGAAACGCTGATGCTTTGCTGCCGGAATGAAAAATGTTGTTATTTAGACTCCGTCTAAATAATGCAAAAACGGACGGACTCACACCTGTAGTGAATCCGTCCGCCTGATATGCGGTTGCGTGGATGTGATCAGAATACTTTTATGTTTATATATCGCTTGGGATTCTGCTTTACATCCTTAAGCAGTGAGTCAAGGCTCGCAGCAGAATTGTTGAGGTTATTGTATAGTGCGCGGTCATTCATCAAGGCTCCAAGGGTGGAGTTCGGATCGTTCATCTGTTCCATAAGCACTTTAAGTGATGCTGAAGCCTCGTATACGTTCTGCATGGTGGAGTCCAGGGGTAGTTTGTTGAGCTTTGAGGCCATGTCGGTAAGGTCCGTTGACATGGTGTAAAGATTGCCCGTTATGCCTCGCGTGTCATTGGCTATGGCAGGCATTGATGCCATGAATGTGTTCAGTTGGCGGCTTGAAGTCTCAAGGTTGGCCATTACCTTATCCAACCGTTCTACTGAAGAGGTCAGTGCAGGATTTGCCACCACTGCGTTCAGTGACACCAATATTGAATCAATCTTAGGCAGCATGCCTATTATGGCAGGGAGCATATTGCCGCTCAGATTGTCCATGAGGCCGGCAGCTGTAGAGCCGGGTATTCGGGAACCTACCTTGATGTATCTGTCAGATGTGCCCATGTGCAGCTCTACGGAGGCAGTGCCGAGCATGTCAGATGCTATCACGGCTTCGGTGCCTTCCGGCAGATGCAGTTCCTTGTCCAAGCTCAGCTCTACGAGTACATGTCCGGGATTGTCATACTCATAGCGTATGTCACGCACTATACCCACCTTATATCCATTGAGCATTACAGGCGCTGACTGGGCAAGTCCGGCCACATTAGTGTAGCTTGCCGTGTAGTAGTTCGTGGCTTTGAACATGTTTATGCCCTTGAGGTAGTTGATGCCGAACACAAGCACCAGGAGGGCTACTATCACTGAGAGCCCTATAGCGAACTGTTTCTTCATATCTCTATTGACATTGTATGGTTTTGTTCTGTTATGATTTCTGTTTATATACTCTGAGTGGTCATTTGGCTCGCTTGCCGTCAATGAATTTGATTACGAAGGCATCAGGAAATGACTCGCGGATGCGTTTCAGATCCTTGGCAGCTTCCTTCTCGGTACTGTATGAGCCGTAGGTGTACTTTATTAT
>JAMPBB010000011.1 GCA_023666885.1 Muribaculaceae bacterium
GTATGCCAGCGAGTTTGAAAAATCCAACAATTTTTAAATGAAAGAGCCGTGTGTCAGATATTATACGGTTCCAGTATTCGCCGCCTGAGAGTTCAGCTTCGGCACTCCACCGGCTTGAGAGCTGCCTGTAATATGTAATTGAGCCTATCAGCTGACTCTCGTTCATGCGGTTACGTGTATCGGCGGTGCCGGTGTACACCGAGCGGTACAGGGTCTGCCCCCTGCCAGGCGCATAGCCAGATGGTCACGTCCGCCTCTTAGCGGCAGTGAGAAGCTGGCTCCTAAGGCGTATTTGTTATTCCGTTCACGAACGTTGTTCATGTAACGATCGGTTATCTCGCTTCCGGTCAGCGTGAAGTCATTGGCTACGCGGCTAAACGTACCGTCATATTTCATGTAGGCCGACATGTATGCTCCGCTCTTGAACAAGTTAGTGTATGTGGCCGAGGCATACGGCTTGGCATACCTTGACTTGCGTATCTGTAGGCTTGCCATATCCTGCTGCCCCGGCATATCATATGACACTGTCCCCGTAGATCTTCGCCCCGGGTTGTTCTCGTTGGCTAAACCGCTGTTTACCACTATCCACGATGACTGGCTGAAAAGATACTGCCATGACATGCCAAGCCCGTAGGTACTCCCTTTAAGCTTGCCCTCCTTGGAATATGATTCCCTGGTATAATAATCCTTACCGCTTTCCTTAGCCTCAGGAAAATACAGCTTGTCAGTGACCCATGTCTGTCCGCCATTGTATTTGTACCAGCGGCCGATGCCGTTGAAATCTATTGTTGATTTGCCTTTGGTAAACTTTGAGTAAACGTCGTATACACCCTCCGGCTGAGGAAGCTTCTGTGTAGCGGTCAGATTGGTGTAGCCGCCATATTCCCACTTCACGGTGATATAGTTCACCACTGCTCTCGCGCCCTCAAAACGCGGATCGGCCGGATTCTCCAGCACTTCCACCCTCTTCACATCACGTCCGCGCAGGCCGGCCACCTGTCTGTCAGTAGCCGGAATGGAGTCGATAAAGAATTTCACAGCCTGTCCGGCGGTGTTTGTCACCCTTACGCCGTCAACAATTATGGTAGGTATCATCATTCGCTGAAGCAGGTCGGTGCCGTCGGTAGCCGAACGCTTCTCGCGTGTGTTAGGCACTACTGACAGGCCATTCTTGACTCGCTTGATATTGGATGCTTTCACCACTACTTCGCCCAGAGTGCGCACAGTGTCCGCCGGAGCTGTCATGGTGGAATCGTTGACAGCGAATGCCGGAATTATGGCTATTGAAATCAGGAAAAGACAGAAAAGCAGACGCGTTTTCATAGATTGTGAATTATAGTTATGTTGCATAGTCCTTGCAAAGGAAACACTGAATTTCCTTAAAAAACAAAAATATCATTGATTTTTTACAAATGTCACGTATTAATATAAGCAACTGATTATTAATCGGTTATGGGGGAGGGTAAAATAACAGATTTATAATTCTCCTAAATGGCTGAGATTCAACGTGTTTTCAGAAGCAGATGCGTATAGGCGCGAACTGTTAAAAATATCAAATTAGCCTGTAGCAAGAATGATTGCTCCGCAATCTTCGCGGAGTCAAAGCCTTACGGCGATGCCAGCACTGAACGTCACCCCTCCGGCATTGAAGTGATCAGGTGATGGCATCGGAAAGCCAGTGGCTCCATAACGATAATATGCGTTCTGATATGTGTATCCTACTGCGGCATTGGGTGAGAATAATCTGTTCAGTGGAATTATGATCCCGGCAGTCGGAGCTATATAAAATTTGAAATCTCCGTCATATCCTCCTCCGATAAGTCCTCCATCATTAAGTTTTGCTGTGCCAATTTTCACATCTACATAAGGTTGGACTTTAAGAGAGGAGAGGGTATATCGTATATCGGCATATATCGGTATGTTATGATATGTAAAATTGCCTTGATTTGTGGTGATTCCAAAACCGATGCCGCCGCCGAGAAACAGGCGGTCAGCAAACAACGAAACACCATGCGTGGTACTTATAATCCATTCATCCATTTTATGCCTGTCTGCTGTGCCGAGCTGATATCCTGTTTCTATGCGCCCCTCATAATGGACTGGACTCTGCGCGTTGGCAGCTATAGCCGCCAACGCACAGATACATGCTATAATTAAATTTCTCATGAATTACATTACTATAATTTTCAATATGTTTTTGTTTTGTAAGCCGGGCGGATTGCGAAGCAATCATTATTTTTTAGCCCGGGGCCGAGCCGTGTAGGTGAGACCCCGGGATCCCGAATATAGGAAAACGAATCTGAAAGATTCATTAATGATTCTGTTCAGAATCATTCCGCCCCATACGGCCACCGTGGGTCTACGCCTATCGGCTCCGGCCCACGGCTATACACGCAATAATTACTTCGCAATCTTCACGGCGTCAGAGCCTGACGGCGATACCGGCACTGAACGTCACCCCGCCGGCATTGAAGTGCTCAGGTGGTGGCATCGGAAAGCCCGTAATTCCGTAATGATAATATGCGTTCTGATAGGTATATCCTACTGCGGCATTGAGTGAGAATAATCTGCTCAGTGGAATTGAGATCCCGGCAGTCGGAGCTATATAAAATTTGAAATCTCCGTCATAACCGCCACCGTCCAGACCACCGTCATCAAATATTGCTCCACCGATTTTCACATCTACATAAGGTCTGACTTTAAGAGAAGAGAGGGTATATCGTATATCGGCATATATAGGTATGGTGTGAAATGTAAAACGGTCTTGATTAGTGGTAAGTCCAAATCCGATTCCACCACCAAGGAACAGGCGATCAGCAAACAATGAAACACCATGCGTGGTACTTATAACCCATTCATCCATTTTATGCCTGTCTGCCGTGCCGAGTTGATATCCTCCCTCCACACGCCCCTCGTAATGGACATTAGTTTGCGCGTTGACGGCTATTGCTGTCAACGCACAGATACACGTAATGAATATACTTCTCATTGAATATTATTTTAATTGAAATATAGAATATTAATCAAGGCCTCCTGATTCTTATATATATGTCTGGTTTCCGTTGTCCCATCTGCTTTGTTAAGGGTAACGTTCCAATCAGAACTATAGTACCAACCGTCTCCTTGCTGATTCCAACCCCATATCATATGCAGGGAGGGCACAAGTGTCGATGCGACATTGTCAGTTCCACGAGTGGCAAAAGCAGCAGTAGGATTGATGTCGGCGAAATCACCCGTATACGTAACGAATGTATAGGCTGTGGCATAGCCACCGGCCAAACCTCCGTCACATACCCAAGCATGGCCATCCTTGCTTCCTTCGATAGGCCCCCTTAGATAAACAGGACCCGTTTTTAGCCCTTCTAAAATTTTAGAAATCTCAAAGTTAATTTTTTCGGATGTATATCCATATGAATTCAGCGCATTTATCGCATCATCTATATTGGCTCCGGGTTTATCATTATAATAATTTATACCACACGCCTCACCTACTTCTCTGAGAAAATCGGTCAATGGCGTTTTGCCGCTATATGGAAGCAACATATTTGGGAATTGGCTGAAATCGATAGTAGTAGGTTTTTTGTGATAATTCATTATCTGTGCTACAGCAATAGGAACGCATCCTATATATTCTGCACCTTCTGGCAATGAGGCATTATAAGGATATTGCTGATGCCATACGGTATTGACAGTAGGCCGTGGATTCGTGGTGCTGGTCACCTGCTTGGTTAGTATAAACGAAGTTTGTGCCGGATTGGGATACACTACGGTCTGGCTCTGAACCTGACGTATCAATGAGGCTATTCTGTCAGGGTAGTCATTCGGATTGGCATATGCCGCACATGTCACTGTGTATCCTTGTCCGCGCCATGTAGAGATGGCGCTCGCTATGACATTGTCGATATATTCATCACCTGTTGAGCGGCTTCCGGCAGTGTATTTCTCCTCAGATGAGGTAAGCGACAGCCATTCCTGCCGAGCGAGAGCTGCTATGGAATCGGGCATACATTCAGGATGGCTTATGGCTATCTTGGCTCCTTCTATCCATGCGCCGTAAGGTGTATTTTCCAAATTTGTGCAGTCAAAATGACCGGTCTGGCTCATGGCCACTACGGGGTAGGCTCGCTTGTCGGCTGCAAGGAGTACGAATCCGTTGTCCGTGCCGAAATTTATGGCGTATATGAGTGCCTTTCCGCTATCATCGTTTATGGCTGTAACGCTCATGCCTTCAGCCGAGCGCGACATTCCGCCTTCGCGCGACAGCACCCTTAGGGCGGCCTGCATGGCCTTCGGTTCGGTAAGCACAGGATTGTTGTCAGGCACCGATATTATGGCCTGAGCTGCAGGATTGTCCATTATGTCAGGACATTCGTTGATAACGTCCTGATTAGAGCAGCTGCATAGTCCTATAGCGGCTGCCAGTGTCAGTGATAATGAGAGGTGTTTCATTGCATTAATAATTTAGATTTGTAATGTGGGGTTGATTGTATTTATTCAGTTGATGTGTGCTATATATGTGCTTGGTTTGACGCAAATATACATACCGGGGCAGCATCAAAGCAAATTTTAGAGAAGAAAAATATCTAACATTGTGTTTTGTATGCACCTCATATTCAATATGTTACGAAGCGTTAGATTCAAAAAAATCTAACACTTCTGTATTCTATTGGCGATCAGGCTGTTACGCGTTGTAAAATCAGGCAGATGTTAGATGATTTTGTCTTAAATAGTGTTAATGCTTCCGTTGATGCGTCCCCTCGGGACTTGCTGCCCGGATTGCGAAGCAATCATTTATTTTAGCCCGGGGCCGAGCCGTCAGGCGAGACCCCGGGAATAAGGATATAGGATAACGAATCTGAAAGATTCATTAATGATTCAGTTCAGAATCTCTTTGCCCGACACCGCTACCGTGGGTCTGCGCTTGCGCTACGGCCCACGGCTACGCAAAATGATTGCTTCGCAATCCGTCGTAGCTTAGCACACCATCCGCATGGATACCTATCTTCATATGTAACATCCTCTACGAGGCTGTTTGTCCGGGTTGATGCCACATCCCCCATGCCAAGTCATGGGGCTTCCCACAGACAACGCCTACGGCGCTGAAAGAGCCACGGCTACGCAAAAAGATTGCTTCGCGATCAGTGCGCGGTCAATGCCGGCGGCGAATAATCCGCTGCGGATTATTCGCCGTTAGATATTATACGTACTGACATCGTGCCGATACGATACGCCCGCATAGAGGGCGCATTCTCTGAATACGCCACTTCCGCCACTCCCGGCTCCGTGGCATAATGGCCGTCTATGAGAGCCTCAAAAAACCGCTCCCGGTCATCACGGTTGTCAAACAGTACTTCCACATTTCCGCTTTCAGGCCATATCACCACGGCGCTATATGGCTCCGACACTCCCTCAGGCACACCGGAGGCCGACATGGCCACATTCACGCCCATCACCGCAGGCTTCTCCGGATCCACGCCTCCACGCTGTACCGTGACATATCCTCGCTCACGCAGCGCTATCATAAGCCTATCCGCGTCCATATCCGTAAAATCAGCCGCCCGTACAAACTGCGTACGCAGCTCGGCGGCTCGTGCTGCCGCCTCCTCCACCTGACGGATAGAGTCGCGCTCATATTGCCGCTGCCTCATAGCCAATGATTCAGCCCGAGCCAATGAATCGGCCAGACGCTCCGCTTCGGTGCGCACGGCCTCATCGCGGTCATGCGAGGTGACAAGCCAAGCTGTGACAGCTACCGCCCCAAGTATGAGCAATACGAACGGCACTATAATCACCCACACAGACATACCTGAGCGGCGCCGCTCCTGAGGAGGCATCTCGCGGCCACAACGGGGACAATACCTGAAATCCTCACGAAACGAGGCGCCGCAGCCATAGCATCTGAACCGGCTCATGGCGCTCAGAGGCTGAAAAGTTCCACTTCGGCAAACGACACTCCGCGCATATCCTTGTCCGACAGAACAAGCTCCTCCTTCGGTAGCCGCCAGTCTATGCCAAGCGCGGGATCATCAAAGCGCAGTGTAGCCTCAGCCTGCGGTGCATATACATTGTCCACCTTATACTGAAACTGAGCCTCATCGCTGAGCACCACAAACCCGTGGGCAAATCCTCGCGGCACGAAGAGCTGCCTGCCATCGTCGGCGCTGAGCTCTACAGCCACATGGCATCCGAGCGTGGCCGACCCGGCTCTGAGATCCACGGCCACGTCAAGCACCCGCCCCTGCGACACTCGCACCAACTTGGCCTGCGAGAAGCCACCGCGCTGAAAATGCAGCCCGCGCAGCACTCCACGGCGTGACACCGACTCATTGTCCTGCACAAAATGCACCGCGCCCACATGGGCCTTGAATTCATCACGGCGCCACGTTTCCATAAAATAGCCGCGCCGGTCACCATATCGCAGGGATTCTATGAGCCACACGCCCTCTATATCAAGTTTTTCAAATTTCATATCCTATATTCTTTGAATCCTACAAAATTAGTAATTTTGCCCGAAATACAATGACCATGCGCAACGTTATACTCGCTGACCATCCCTTAGCGCGGCTCAATCTCTTGCCGCTCACATTCACCCGCCCCGTAAGCTATCTGCTTACCGGAATAATCACCATACGCCAAAAGTGGGAGGCGCTCCTACCCGGCACATACTCTACCTATACGGCCACTGCTGAATATCTTCAAGAGCTGTTTCCCGTACATGACTCACCGGACAGCCTCATCATTACATCGAACATACTGCCCACTCCGGAGCTTGTAAGCGAAATCCTTGCCCTCAAGCCGGGCCAATGCCTCACGTATGCTGACAATGATACTCCCATAGCGCGCCGTGGCGCACTGGCTGACAGGCCCACCCACACGATAGCCACGTCATGCACCGTGCAGGAGGTATTCCATGTATACCATCTCTTCACCATGTGCGGGGGCTTCATAGAGTCAGACATAAAGCGCATCACCGCCGGGCGCACATCGGCTCCACTCCTCTCTTCATGTACCCTAATAGGGCCGGCTGAGAATCTGTTCATAGAAGCTGATGCCACCGTAGAAGGCGCTGTAATCAACGTAAAGAACGGCCCGGTGTACATAGGCCACGGAGCCGAAATAATGGAAGGGGCATGCCTGCGCGGCCCCATAGCCATAGGCGACCACTCTACGGTAAACATGGGCGCCAAAATATATGGACCAACCACCATAGGGGCACACTGTAAAGTGGGCGGCGAGCTGAACAACGTAGTGATGCACCCGTACTCCAACAAAGCTCATGACGGATTCCTTGGCAATGCAGTGATAGGTAGCTGGTGCAACCTCGGTGCCGGCTGCACGGCATCAAACCTCAAAAATGACTATACCGAGATAAAGCTCTGGAACTACCCTTCGCGCCGATTCCTGCGCACCGGTCTGCAATTCTGCGGTCTGATTATGGGCGACCATTCCAAAGCCGGAATCAACACCATGTTTAACACTGCCACCGTGACCGGCGTGGGCGTGAACATTCACGGCACCGGATTTCCGCGAAATTTCGTAGCATCATTCAGCGAAGGCTCTGCCGCCGGATTCAGTGAGGTGCCCATATCCAAATTCCTCAGCATAGCGCGGCGCGTAATGGCTCGCCGAGGCATAGAGCTATCCGAGGCCGACGTACGCATGTACTCAGCCCTGCAAGAAATCACCGAATCGTACCGGTGATGCGCCGGCGAAGCCGCTGCGTAAACTCATGGTTTTTCAGCCCCCAGCGCGGCGACACGAGCAGAGCATCAGGCGCTTGCGATACGAATCGCTCCACCACAATATCGCTGCGCAGCGAGGCGGCAATACGGCTGCACAGGTCTATATATTCATCCACCGTGTAGTGCTTCACCTTCTCCGCGCCGTCCACTATACGGCGGTGCAGCACCGTGCCGCGTATCACTTGCAGCTGATGGAACTTCACCACGTCCACCGGCAGCGCGTTTATCCGCTCCACGGTCCGCAGCATCATTTCCTCATCCTCGCCCGGAAGGCCTAAAATGAAGTGAAGCCCTACGGGTATCCCCGCATCACGAGTGCGCTCCACGGCGCATACCGTATCGGTCCACTCATGGCAGCGGTTTATGCGGCGCAGCGTCACGTCATGTGACGTTTCCGCACCGTACTCCACCATAATGAACTTATCACCTGACAGCTCTTTGAGCAATCCTAACACATCAGCAGGCATGCAGTCAGGCCGCGTGCCCACTATCAGCCCGTCCACCCCCTCACACTCCAGAGCTTCCTCATAAAGCGAGCGCAGTCTGTCAGCAGGCGCATGAGTGCCGGTATATGACTGGAAATAGGCTAAATACCGCATATCGGGATATTTGCGGGCAAAAAATCGCTTGCCTGCCTCTATCTGCTCCGTCACCAATGGGGTGCTGCGGCAGTAGCCGGGACTGAACGACTCATTATTGCAGTACACGCATCCGCCACGGCCTATAGTGCCGTCACGGTTCGGGCATGTAAAGCCTCCGTCCACCGAGAGTTTCTGCATCTTTCCGGGAAAATACCGGCGCAGAAAGGCGGCAAAATCATCAGGCATACGTCCCGGCCCGTACACCGGTGTCATATCCTTGCACATCGGTTCATAAGCATGGCATCCAGAATCACCATGGCAGCCATCGACTCCACCACCGGCACAGCGCGCGGCAGTACGCACGGGTCATGCCGCCCACGTGGCTGCAATGTTACCGGACTGCCGGTATCGTCCACCGTAGGCACTTCAGTCATAAGCGTGGCCACCGGCTTGAACGCTACGCGAAAGTATATATCCTCGCCGTTAGATATTCCTCCCTGTATGCCGCCGGAATGATTGGTAAGCGTGTGCATATGGCCTCCATCGGCCACAAAAGTATCGTTCATCTCAGAGCCGAGCGACCCCACGCCGTCAAAGCCCATGCCATAATCAAAACCCTTTACAGCGTTTATCGACAGCATGGCCGCTCCGAGCATGGCATGGAGCTTGGCTCCCACCGGCTCGCCAAGCCCCGCAGGGCATCCTTTGACCACTCCGGTTATCACACCGCCTATGGTATCGCCGGCAGAGCGTACGCGGTCTATGAGTTCATACATTTGCAGAGCCATATCGCTGTCGGGGCAACGAACTGCATTGCTGTCAATGTCGGCCGGATCATAATGCGTGTACGGGGCCTCGAGTTTGAGTTGCCCCACCTGCGATGTATAGGCGTACACTTGGATTCCCATACTCTTCAGCACCTGCATGGCCATGGCTCCGGCAGCCACACGGGCCAGCGTTTCACGCGCTGATGATCGTCCGCCACCACGGTAATCGCGCACTCCGTACTTGGCCGAGTATGTATAGTCAGCATGCGAGGGGCGGTAGGCATGACGCATCTGTCCATAGTCAGCCGACCGCTGATCGGCATTGCGCACCATGAAGCCTATGGGTGTACCTGTAGTCACGCCCTCAAACAACCCTGAAAGCACCTCTATGCGGTCAGCCTCCTTGCGGGCCGTAGTTATGGCCGACTGTCCCGGGCGGCGCCTGTCAAGCTGATGCTGCACGAAATCCATGTCTATGGCCACACCGGCCGGCATCCCGCCTATCACGCCTCCCACGGCGGCGCCGTGGCTCTCACCGAATGTGGTAAGGCGGAATATGTGTCCGAAACTATTCATACATCAGAGTCCTTTATCAAGTCAGCATATACCGCCCCCGAGGCTTTCAGAAGTCCCTCGGGCGATGCGCATATCTGAAGCCCGCGCACCCCGGCACTGACATAAATCTCATCGTACCGTGCCGCCGACTCGTGGAAATACGTGGGTAGCTTTTTTTTCATGCCCAACGGCGAACATCCGCCGCGTATATAGCCCGTAAGCGGCAACAGCTCCTTTACGGCTATCAGCTCCACCTTCTTGTCGCCGGCCACACGCGCGGCCTTCTTCAGGTCAACTTCGGCATCACCCGGCACCACACACACAAAGTGGCCGCACCTGACGCCGTGCAGCACCAGTGTCTTGAACACTCGCTTTATGTCCTCGCCAAGTTCCTCGGCCACATGGCCGGCTGCAAGGTTGTTTTCATCCACCTCGTAAGGTATCAGCCTGTACTTAACCCCTGAACGGTCCAGGATACGGGCGGCATTGGTCTTCTGGATATGTTGCATAACAGATAACAAAGATATATAATTTGAAACTTTTTTCAGCCTGCATCTGTTTACTTTTTGTCTTTACACCCCAAATTCAATCTTTAACATTATTATTTTACACACTGAACATTATGAAAAAATTTCTTATTGCTCTCGTAGCCGTATTAGGCATTTCCACCGCCGCTTCAGCACAGAAAACTGACCTTACCATCAGTTACGGAGGCTACACCGCCATGGACTGCATGGACTATCACGGCGGGGGCGCCGATGTCAACGCTGCATGGGGAGCTCTCAATGTTGGCGTCAATTTCCGTGTACTCCCCAAGTTCTCTATCGGCCCATCCTACACCTTCTCAAGTAATTCCCGTAAAGGAGTGGATGATGATCACTTCTACTATCATGCCATAATGCTCAACGGACGTTATGACTATTACCGCAACAGTATAGTCACCATATCAGGCCGTTTAGGCTTGGGTGCCGTTTTTTCACATGAATCCTTTATGAATAATTCCAAGAACCGAGGCCATTTCGGCTTCCAGATTTCGCCCGTCAACGCTTATGTAAGCCTGTCACGCGGATTCGGTATTTTCGGCGAGGTAGGATTCGGCGTGCAGGGTCTGGTGCAAGTGGGATTCCGTGCTAACCTTTAACACCCACTGATTGACATGACTGACCGTCTGAGCTACGAAGAGAAAAAAGAGCTGCCCGACTCCGTGTTCGGGTTGCCCGAACGCCGGGAATATCCTATGCCCGATGCCGCTCATGTACGTGCTGCCGAGGCCTACTTCCGCTACTGCCCCGAAGACCTGAAGCCACAGTTGGCCCGAGCCATATTGCAGCGAGCCAAACAGTACGGCGTGGATGTGGAAAGCCCCACCGTACTCTCCTACGCATCAAAGTGACATGCCATAACTCATATCCGCGTCCTGCACCATCCCATAAGTGCAGGACGCGTTTTTTCATATGCCTCCGGAGGGCTTGGATGTAACGGATTTAATGCGTAACTTTGCAGAAAATATAACGCATAATCATACACTGATGAAAGTAGCTATAGTGGGCGCCAGCGGCGCCGTAGGCCAGGAATTTATCCGAGTGCTTCAGGAGCAGAATTTTTCCGTTGACGAGCTTCTCCTTTTCGGATCAAGCCGCAGTGCCGGACGTAAATATACATTCCGCGGCAAGGAAACAACCGTACAGGAGCTCCGCCACGAGCCCGATGACTTTAAGGGCGTGGACATAGCCTTCACCTCAGCCGGAGCCGGGGTGTCGCGTGAATTTGCCGCTGACATCACCGCTCACGGAGCACTGATGATAGACAACAGCAGCGCCTTCCGTATGGACTCCGATGTGCCATTGGTGGTGCCCGAGGTAAACGGCGATGACGCCTTCGACACTCCACGCAATATCATAGCCAATCCTAACTGCACCACCATACAGATGGTGGTAGCACTTAAGCCGCTCAATGACATAAGCCCCATAAGCTCCGTGCATGTAGCCACTTATCAGGCAGCCAGCGGCGCCGGAGCATCGGCCATGGCCGAGCTCGTAGAGCAGTATGCCCAGATGGTGCGCGGAGAGCAGCCTACCGTTGACAAATTCGCATATCAGCTTGCATACAATGTAATACCGCAGATTGACGTGTTTACTGACAACGGATACACCAAGGAGGAGATGAAGATGTTTAACGAAACCCGTAAAATCATGCACGCTCCTACGCTCAACGTCAGCGCCATGTGTGTACGCGTACCGGTAATGCGCGCCCACTCTGAAGCCATATGGGTCACCACAGCCAAGCCCATAGGCGCCGAGCGTGCCCGCAAGGCATTTGAAGCAGCGGAGGGCATAGTGGTAATAGATGATCCCGCAGCCAAAAAATACCCCATGCCGCTTGATGTGGCTGACAAGGATCCCGTATACGTAGGACGCATTCGCGAGGATCTGAGCAACCCCTGCGGACTCACATTCTGGATAGTGGGCGACCAGATCAAGAAGGGAGCCGCACTCAATGCCGTGCAGATAGCCCAGTACCTCATAGCCCACGGAAAGAAGTTTGCATAACGCTTCACCGTGCATAACACACCTCTCTGAACACAGATGATCCTGTCGCTGGCCATACCGGCAACCCATCCGGCGGTCACCTCTCCGGTGGCCATATTCCTCATAGTACTCGCCATTATCCTTATCACGCCCATTCTGCTCAACAAGCTTAAGATTCCGCACGTGATAGGTCTGATAGTGGCAGGCGTACTTGTAGGCCCCTACGGATTCAATGTCCTGGCCCGCGATATGAGTTTCGAAGTATTCGGTCAGGTAGGCCTGCTCTATCTTATGTTCCTTGCCGGCATAGAGATAGACATGTACCACCTGAAGAAGAATATACGTAAGGGCGCGCTTTTCGGGCTGTACACATTCCTCATACCCATGATAGTAGGTACAGCCGCCTCGGTGGCGTTGCTGCATGTACCGTTGATTTCCGCCGTGCTGCTTGCCTCCATGTTTGCCGCACATACGCTCATAGCGTACCCCATAGTGTCACGCTTGGGGCTTACCAAAAGCAAGCCTGTAGTCATAGCCATAGCCGGTACCATTTTCACCGTACTCGGCTCCCTTATGGTGCTTGCGGCAGTACGCGGCATAGCCACTACAGGCGAATTCCGCATCCTCACCATGGCACGCCTCATAGGCTCGCTGATAGCCTACTGCTTAGTGGTGCTTTACGCCTACCCACGGCTCACACGATGGTTCTTCAAGCGTTTCAACGATGGCGTGTCACAGTTCATCTACGTCCTTTCCATGGTATTTCTGGCCGCTGTCACAGCATCATGGATAGGTATCGAGGGAGTGTTTGGCGCATTCTTCGCCGGTCTGATACTGAACCGTTACATTCCCGCACGTACGCCTTTAATGTCACGCCTTGAGTTTGTGGGCAATGCCATATTCATACCGTACTTCCTTATAGGAGTGGGCATGCTCATAAACGTGGGAGTAGTCACCTCCGGATGGCAGACGCTTTACGTGGCCGCCGTAATGTCAGCAGTAGCCATGGCTGCAAAATGGCTTGCAGCACTGGCCACGCAGCGCACCTTTCACATGTCAGGCCTTGACCGGTCCATGATATATCAGCTGTCCAACGCGCATACCGCCGTGGCGCTGGCCGTGGTAATGATAGGCTATGAAATTGGTATATTCGGTGAGGACATACTTAACGGCACCGTGATAATGATTCTTGTCACATGCACGGTAAGCTCCATAGGCACCTCGCGGGCAGCCATGAA
This sequence comes from Muribaculaceae bacterium, assembly GCA_023666885.1. Lineage (GTDB taxonomy): Bacteria > Bacteroidota > Bacteroidia > Bacteroidales > Muribaculaceae > Paramuribaculum. The sequence goes on from JAMPBB010000011.1 coordinate 13,412, forward strand.
AATGAAGCTCAAGGAGCTCGAGAATGCTGACTCTCCGGTAGCCCTTCCGTCCATGAAGCAGCCGCACACACTGGTCACGGTAGACAATCCTACTACCGCTCAGGAATTAGTGACACTTGCGCTCATGATACGATCCGGAGCGGAATCGTCCGGAAAACTGTACGCACTGCATGTGCGCAACGACAGTTCAGCCATGTCACGCTCGGTATGCCGGAGCTCGCTTGACATAGCCGAAAAGGTAGCCGCGAGTGCCGACACGTCACTGCTGTCGATAGAACGCTTTGACCTCAACTTTGTCACCGGCGTGCTCAACACTATAGAGGAACGCGACATAGGCGAGGTGGTGATAGGGCTGCATCGCCGCAATAATGTGATAGACACCTTCTTCGGCGACAAGCTCACTCAGCTCATCAAGGCCACCAACAGGATGATTATAATATCTCGGTGCTACATCCCTGTCAGCACCACTACCCGCATAGTCATAGCCGTACCTGACAAGGCCGAATACGAAACGGGCTTCCGCCGATGGGTGGAAGCCATAGCCAATCTGACACGCGAGATAGGCTGCCGCGCCATATTCTGCTGCCACCCTGACACACGCCGCTCCATCAAGGCCGTACTGCGCCATGGCGGCTACGGCATACGCGCCGAATATCGTGACATGTCACAGTGGGATGACTTTATCCTGCTGTCAAACAAGATTCTTGACGATGACCTGTTCGTGGTCATTACTGCCCGACGCACGTCACTGTCCTTCACATCCGAGATGGACAATATGCCTGACTTCCTGAAAAAATATTTTGCTCATAACAATCTCCTCATCATCTATCCTGACCAGTTCGGTCATGAAAGCGATGTGCCCACCATGGCTGAGACACTGTCCACCGACATTGTTTCCACCCCGTCACCGCTGTGGCTGCACATCATGAATATATATCGCGGTGCCGTGAATATGCGCAAGCGCATCACTCACCGGCACCGCCGACATGATGATAGGATTGACTTCTGATATCAGCGTCGTCTGTTACGCACGCTGCGGGCGGCTCCACCCGATGATGATGATTTCGGAGCCTTAGCTTTTTTTACTTTTGCCGGCTTGGCTGTGGATGCCTTCTTGCTTCCGCGCTTTGACGTAACGCGCTTTTTCTCCTCCTTGCCGCTCTGTTCATCAGTAGCTTCTCCGGCATCGGCGGAAGCGGTTGCCTCTGCACCGTCAGCAGCTTTTGCTTTCTTATTACCTTGCTTCTGAAGGTCATCAAGAGAGGGTACCCACAGCTTGTCGCCGAACTTCTCCAGACTGGCCTGAATGCTGTCCTGTGCATGGCGGCGCTCATCGGCATCGGGATACATCTGTACCAGCGAGCGGTTACGCAGATTGCGTGTCTTGTATATGTCACCTTTGTACAAGCCTAACTGGAAGAAATCATCGTAAGTACATGTGGCCAGATTATTGTCATCGGTAGTAAATATATTCTGTCCTGACAAGTACGGGCGCAGATCGCTGAATTGCAGCCAGAACATAGGGTACCGTACCGGCTCCATACCCCATTCATCCGAGCGGTGAAGCACCGGACATATAGCCTCCACTACAGTGCGTGTACGATTGGAACGCTTGTCAAATTCCCACCGCTCCACTATGTAGTAGCTCAGTATTTCATTGGCCGGGATGTCGCTCTCATGTATCTCGAATTTCGGATGTTTCTCCGTGCTTCCCTTTGCCTCGGTGTGGTATATGTGGAAGCGCTCAAGTACATCCTTTACCTTAAGCCTGTACTTGTCAGAAAACTCCTCACGCCCGTCAAGGTACTCATATGCCGGCAGCTTGTCCTCGGCCAGCAGACGCATTATCAGCCTGAACATGTTCTCCTGTCCGTTTACAGGCTCCTCCGGGAAGTAGAGCGGAGCGTTCTCATCCTTGCGCAGATCAAGCTCGCGGTATATCACCCTCATCCAGGCAAGGTCAGCATCAGAGGCCACGCCTGACGCAAGACGGTTCTGCATCCTTGAGCTCACGTCAGTGGCAGTAGTGGTCTGCGCACCGCGCTGACGCTGTGATCCGCGCCTTATAGTGGAGGTACTGGTATCCTGTGCTGACAGGGCAAACGTAGCGGCTACAGCAGTAGCCACCACCATTATGTATCGCTTTATATATTTCATTTTCATCATCATTATCTTAGGGCGTATTAATTCACTATCACCTCCACCGGGCTAAGGGAGCGTTCCACTCCGTCAGGACCTTTGGCTTTTATACGTGATATATAGAAACGTTTGCCTCTTGACAGACGTCGCATCTGTTCTTGCTGGCGCTGGGAGAATTGACTGCCGGCCGACACCTCAGGGATGGCGTTGCCTAACTGGTCAAAGAATACGGTTTCGAAGCTCAGCACCTTAAACTCTATATTGAGCATGTCATCATCTATGGCCGCGTTCAGTCCCTTGGCATTCATCAACGAAGCTTTAGCCACAGGACGTCCTCCTTTATAGCGGTCGCTACCTATGGTTATGTATGCCGTAGGATCCGGAAGCTTGCGCACTCTGAAGGATGTAGTGTTCATGGTCTGCTGCCGTCCGTCCACATTGGCCGTAACCGTAATAACAGCTTCAGTACCTACAGTAGATGGCCGGGCCACCCAATGATCGCCCTGCCGGGTAAGGGAGCCGTTGGTCATTGACGCGTTTATAGCCGACACCGGGATTCCGGGCACTGATATGCTTATAGGATTATCAATACCGGCATACATGACATTCATCATAGTGGCCGACACCGTAGCGCTCGGCTCCATGACGGTATATTCTGACTTGAACGGGTGCTTTGACACCGTACCGTCAGCATGGGGCATCTCTATGTATCCTGAATAGCTGAATGTGCCCGTACTGCCTGTACCTGCCTGATATTTGCCGCCGGGTATCTCACGTCCGCCCACTATTACACGGGGGCGTGAGGTAGTGTCAAGCGCAGCAAGCACTATATTGGCGTTGTAGCGCGACCCGCGCATTACAAACCGCGACTCAGGTATCACAAACGCTGACAGTTCATTGACATGCACATCGCCGGCATCCACCTGTGCCAAGAGGGTAGACAGAGCCTCACCCTCGGCATATTTGATATCGTTTTGGAGTTTTGTGAGCAATGTTATGGCAGCCACCACAGGCTGGTTCTCAAATTTTGATTCCTCCCATTTCTGCAGCACCTCCACACCTTTGCGGCGGAATGGCTCTGTGGACAGAGCCGCCTCTATACTGGCACGCTTGGCGCTGTCAGTAAGCATAGCCGAGATATAGCTGCGGAACACGTCTATCTGTTTCCGCAGCTCCTCACCACGGCGGTTCACCGGATTGAGCATCACCACCGATGCACTTTCCAGATCCTCGCGGTTCTGTATATCGGAAGGATCGGCATCGGCGCCATCGGCCTGACGGGCCACCTCCATCTTAAGCGAATCTATAAGCTGTGTAAGCCTCAATGCCTCTGCACGAACTTCCACAGCCTTGCCGTACCATGCGCCTGCTTTGGCAGGATTCTGTTCATTGATGCTTTGAAGCTCGGCAAATATGGCGTCATTGCGGCGTGTCACGTGCTTGTTGGTTCGTGACAGGCCGTCCTCCACCTGATTAAACGCGTCAAGCACATCGCTTGACACGTTCAGCGCCAACATGGCCGTCAGCACTATATACATGAGGTTAATCATGCGCTGACGCGGTGAGGTTCGTTTATCGGCTTGTCCCATAATATAATATGAATGGAGTGAGAGTCACTGTTCTTTTACGCCTGCTCCTCGGCCGGCACGCCTGCAGGAGCGGCCATAGGCCTGTACATGTTTACCGTCATGGCCTGAAGCATCTGTTCATACACCTGATTGAGCCGGCGCATGTTCTCGGCCATGCGCTCGGTTTCGCGGCTGTACTGTTCGGTACGGCTCGACGTTTCCTCATACATGTGGCTTATATCCTTTATACCCTTGTTCACACGGTCTATGGCATCAAGCTGGCTTGACACGCTCTTGAGCTGTATCTCATATATGGTATTGAGGCCGCTGACATTTCGGTTCAGATTCTGCATCTGCTCCACATAGCCGGTGGAGCTTGCCGTTATGTTTTCTGAATTCTCGGTTATGGCCTTATAGCTATCTAAAAGCACCACGCTCACACGGTTGAGAGCCTCAGTGGTGTCCTTGAGATGACGCATTTCCTCAGCTATTGATGCCATCTGTGTAAGATACCGCTGAGTAACTGTGGTAAGCTCGGCTATCTGAGCCAACTGCTCACCGGCAGCAGCCATCTTGGCTATACTCTCACTGAGCATGCGGCTGTCATCGGCACTGAGTCCGTACCCATCGGATACCATTCCGCCTGACACAGCCGGCTGTCCGGAAGTCACCACACCGGCTGAAAAGTCTGGACGATCCTCAGGATCTTTGGTGCTGAGTACCGGAAACACCTCTTCCCAATGATAGTCACGTCCGGGGCGGTCAAATGCCGTAAGTATGAACATCATCACCTCCGTACCCATGCCTATGCACAGCAGCATATTGCCGCCCGGCAGATGAAGTATCTTGAACAGAGCGCCCCATATCACTATGGCAGCACCTATACTGTAGGCAAAGTTAAAGAACCGCTGCCCGTTCTCGCCTGAGAGAAAGCGTTCTATACTGTTTTTATATCTTTTTATCTTACCCATTTTTTGCACTGATGTTATATATGTGACGGGATCTTTATTTCTTCACTTTCTGTCCCTTGGCAAAGCCTATCTGAGAGCGCACGCATCGGAATCCTATGTATGAACGCTGCTCGTTCTGATATTCCCACATGCGTATGTCGGAGCGTATGTTATGAGCCACGTCCTTCCATGAGCCTCCGCGTACTATCTTGCGCTTCATCTTGTACGGATCCTCCTTGGCTGCATCATAGCGGTATTCCGGATTCAGATCGCTTGTAAGCTTGCTCACACTCTCAGTGTAAGCCGTGGAGGTCCACTCGCTTACATTGCCGGCCATATCATACAGCCCGAAATCATTAGGTGCATATGTGCCTACACGCGATGTTATCAAGTGTCCATCCTGGACATAGTTGCCGTCCTGCGGCTTGAAGTTGGCATAGAAGCAACCTTTTTCCTCGGTAAGCGGAAGATCGCCCTCCCAAGGATACTTGTTTTCGCTCACACCGGCACGTGCAGCAAACTCCCATTCTGCCTCAGTGGGCAGACGGTAAGGTTCTATGTATATGCCGTCACGTCCCAATGAACGGCGCAGGAAGTCGGTACGCCAGTTGGCAAAGGCATTGGCCTGTTCCCAGCTCACACCTACCACCGGATACTCATTATAGCCGCCATGGGCAAAGTACATACGTACATACGGTTCATTGTAGGCATTGTCAAAGTCATTGATCCAAGCAGTGGTATCCGGATATACGTTTACTATATACGTGTTGAGGAAGTCATAGTCGCCGGTAAGCCCTCGGGTCACCGTTTCGCGCACTATTTCGCCGTAATCGTTTATATATGCCGTGTCCTTTGATATCAGAGGTATGTCAGTGGGCACGGGCTTGTCAGTATTGTACTCGCGCCGGGCAGGATTCAGGCGGTGCTTACGCCGTGCAGCCTCGGTATGATTATATATCTCATAGCGATAATTGAGCTGCTCGGGGTCAAGCTCGCGCACACCGGTTATGGGATTGGTGCGGTACATGCTCTCTATGGCACGCGCCTCATCCTCATTGGCGTTGCGCCATGGTATAGGCTTGCTCCAGTTAAGGCGTGGAGTTATGGGATTCCCGTCACGGTCCTCTTCTATCTTGAATTCTTCATTGCCACCGTATGAAGGATCGGCCAGACGCTCACGGATTATGGAGTCACGCACCCAGAATACAAACTGCTTGTATTTTGAGTTGGTGATTTCGGTTTCATCCATCCAGAAAGCATCCACTGACATGCCACGGGCGTCAGCTCGCGTACCCCATATGCTATCGTCCTCCTGCGGCCCTACCTTCATGGAGCCACGGCTCACGAGTACCATGCCGTAAGGAGTGGGCTCGCTCCACGAGGTGCCCCCCACGCCGGTCACTTCGCCACCGGTAGAACTGCGCGGGCCGGCCGCACATGCGCCCATAAGCCCTATTGTGAGTATGACAAGTAGATAAATGGTCAGTTTTTTCATATTACATTATGCGTATGCTCTTGTGTTTGTTCCTGTTCTTATCGGATAAGTTGAGTTTAAGGCTGTAGCCGGCCGTTATCTCATGGCTCCCGCTGCTTGCCTTGCTGATGGCCGAGGTAGGATAGTCATAGCTGTAACCTATATGGAATCCCTTGAACTCCACACCGAGTATGGCCACTAAGGCGTCATCGTGTCGGTAGCCTACACCGGCCGTAAGGAATTTCTTATACCGTATACGGCCGGTCACTTCGGCACGCCAAAAGTCAAAGTCAGTCTTCACCATCATTGACGGCATCACTTCAAATAACGTATTTTTTATCGGTATATTGCTGCCTGCTGCAAAATACAGTGTACGCTTTAGCGTAAATTCATATCTTTTCACTGTTTCACTCCCTGTAGAGGCTCCGCCTGACAGCGTGCCGGTGTCATCACTGAACGTGATGGTGGGCGCTGTAAGATGCTGTGCCGACAGCCCGGCATAGAACCATTTGTGGGTATACCACACACCCGCTCCCATATCCAACGCACCTCCGCTCACATCAGTGGTGGGTATGGCCTCATCAGTACCTTCATGGAAGTCATTATCGTCAGGCAGGAACACCCGGCTGCCCTTGAACACCTCATTGGAATACCCTATCTGTATGCCCGCTCCGAGCTGCCCTTTGAACAGGCGCATCTTGTACGAGGCCTGAGCTCCTATGGTAAGGTTACGGAACAGGCCGGCGCTCTCCTGACGGGCCGTAATGCCTACGCCTAACCGCTTGCCGAGCAGCTTTACCGGCATATCGGCAGTGGCCAGAAACAGCTTCGGCGCATTGTCTATGCCTATCCACTGCATGCGGCTTGCACCGCGTATGCGTATGTTGTCCTCAAGTCCGGTGGCAGCGGGATTGAAGTATGACGGCACCTCATAGTACTGGCTCATCTGCACGTCAGTCTGAGCGCCGCAGTATGTCCACGCCGCCAAAAGCATCAGTATATGCAGCAGATAGCGTTTCATTCAAAATAAAAAGTTAGCACCACCATCTGCGATACGGCTTTGGTAAGTGACTGTGTATATTTCATTCTGTCAGGCTCATCGGCCAGATCCGGGCGCTTGTGGTCAAGGATATCGGTCAGCCCGAAGCAAAACTTCAGTTCAGGAATAAGCTTGAAATACGGCAGATAGAAGTCACATCCGAACCCCACGGTGGCAAATATGTCCGTAGCCTTGAATTTGAGCAGATCATTACGCCGCTTCGACACATCAAATGCCGGCATAAGGCCGCCTATAAGATACGGACGCAAGTTGCGGAACCGCTGTGACGCAAACTTCAGCTCCACGGGGGTCACCACGTAAGCCGACTTTATATTCTGCCGCTCCTCCCGGCCGCTTACAGCCTCGCGCAGGCGTATGTCACGGTTGCCGAACTGCATACCCGGGCTGAACCGCACACTGAAATAATCGTTAAGCCGCACCGACAGCAGACCGCTCACGGTAAAGCCCGGCGAAAAGGCCGGCTGCTCCATAAACCACTGCTCACCGCTTTCGGTGACAAAGCCGTTATGCGTAAAGCGTACATCCTGCGTCTGCACACCTACCGAAAAGCCCAAGTGCCACCGGCGTAAATCGCTGTATGGGCGGTTGAGCAATTTATCGTTGAGCTCTCGCGCCATGGCACCCTCCGCCACAAACAGCGGAGCCAATATAATCAGAATTATTCTAAGCAATCTGTTCATTACAATATGTAAAACGCAGTCCGGCCGTGATTATTGCCTATCTTTGCACCCATAATGTCACATCTGCTTCTATACAATCCGTGGAATGACCTTGCACTTGCGTCCGGGCTTGACAGCTACACCCCTCCGGCTGCCGCACGTGACATGGCTCTCGGCGGGGCATTGTTCCCATTGTGGTGGGCTGAGAAGGATGATTCCGTGTTAGCCCCGCAGCATATGGCTGAGGCTGCTGAAACTATGCGAAAGCGCTACGGACTGCACGGCACTATAGGCCACAAAGCTGACACGGCTGCTCCCTGGGGCTGGAGCGCTGCCACACGCCGCACATACCTTACTCATGGCATGCCCCCCGAGGCACTTCCTTCACAGGATCAAATAGAGGAGATACGCCGTCTGAGCCATCGGCGTACCACTATAGAGATGCACCGGCTGCTTGGCATGCCGCCTGATGAATGTCCATATGAAGCATCATCCACAGCAGAGGCAATGGAGCGGATAGCACACCTTGGGCGAGCAGTGGTAAAACTGCCATGGTCATGCAGCGGTCGTGGAGTGATGTTTACCGCCCGACACTCCACCGATGAACTTGCACGCCGCCTTGAGGGCATGATTCGCCGTCAGGGAAGTGTGCTCATAGAACCGGAGTATTCCCCTAAAATGGAATGTGCAGCACTGTACTATGCCGATGACGGCATGGTAACGCTTCGCGGCTTCTCACGATTTCTCAGCTCTGCCGATGGCCGATATGGCGGCAATATTGTGGCACCCCAAGCACACATAAAAGCTATGCTCGGGCATGACATTACCGACACCGCTGTCTGCATGGCCGGGCATCTTGAAACGATAATAGGAGATAGGTATTCCGGATGGATAGGCGTGGACATGCTCCTGCACAGTCACGGCCTGAATCCGTGCATGGAGATAAACATGCGCATGACTATGGGCGTGGCGGCCATGTATGTAGCCGGCCATCTTTGCCACACCATACCGGAGGGCGTCATGTATACCGCTCCGGCCTTGGCATCGTCATCTCATATCGATTTGTCGCCCACAGGCACCGGCATGACCGTGGCACTTGAGAATGCCCGAAGCATGGTGTACAGCAAGTGAAGCGGCAGCCCCATGACATTGTAAAAAGATCCGTCAATACGCTTTACGCCTATGCATCCTATCCATTCCTGTATGCCATAGGCTCCCGCCTTGTCAAGCGGACGGGACCTGCTTACATAGTAAGCAATTTCACCGGCGGTGAGCGGGGCAAACTCCACCTCGGTCACAGCGCGTGCGCTTTCATAGCGCTCTCCGTCAGTAAGGCACACACCCGTAACCACCTTATGGGTGCGTCCTGACAGCATGTGAAGCATACGCCGCGCATCGGCCTCATCCGCAGGCTTACCCAGTACGGCATGGTCAAGTATCACCACGGTATCAGAGGTCACGGCCACATATGCCCCGGAGGCATCGCGCACAAAAGCCTCGGCCTTCTTGCGGGCCAGATACTCAGGCACATCCTCTGCCGGGAGTATTTCAGGGTATGACTCATCACACTCCGCAGGCAGCTCCACCGTAAAGGGAATGCCCAACATACCCAACAGCTCACGCCGGCGCGGCGAGCCGCTGGCAAGCACAAGCCTGCGCACTTCCTTATCGTCACATCCCATGGTCACCAGCCGAATGCTTTTTCATTCATCACCCAGTGGCCCTGCGCCCGGAGTATCTGCTCAAGCAGGTCACGCCCCACACCGTAACCGCCATTAACGGGCGATATGTACACGGCTATGTCACGAACATCGGGCGCGGCATCGGCCGGAGCCACGGACAGTCCCACGGCACGCATAGCCTCGAAATCAGGCACGTCATCGCCCACATAGGCCACTTGATCCGAGTTCAGCCCATGCCGATGCATCCAGTCGCCAAGCGCTTCAAGCTTGCGTCCGGCTTTCAGATATACGTCAGTTATACCGAGGCCATTGTAGCGCACGCGCACTGCCTCGCTGTCGCCGCCTGTTATGATAGCTATCTTCAGTCCGCACTTCACGGCCAGCTGCAGCGCATAGCCGTCCTTGATATTGACCATGCGAAGAGGCTCGCCTTCGGCGCTCATGGGTATTGTAGACGGCGAGAGCACACCATCCACATCAAACGCTACCCCCTTGAGCAGGGTAAGATCATAATTGATTCCGCTCATATTCGGATATTATTTTTTCTGTAATAAACTCATAAAGTTCCCGCTCATCGGCAGGGAGCATGGACATATGCTTGTCTATGACACGGCGGTCGCCCCTGCGGGCCGGACCGGTCTGTGATGCCGCCGGGCCTATAGCCATAGCCTTACGCAGAGTTTCGTGCAGCAGAGGCTCAAGCACGCTTATATCAAGCCCGGCATCGCGCGCGAGCATCCTGTCGGCCACGCTCCACATATAATTGGTGAAGTTACATGCAAACACCGCCGCCACATGCATACGCGCACGCAGCACACTGTCAGCCGGATATACTCGCTCCGACACCGAACGAGCCAAAGCTGTAGCGGTACTGTATGTCAGCTCATCATGCCCCTCTATGAAGAATGGCACCCGGCTTACATCCAGATAGGCGCCGCGCGTAAACGTCTGAAGCGGGTACAACACTCCATAATGCGGAGTAATACCTGACAGGGCCGATGCATCCACGCTTCCCGAGGTATGCAGCCATATGGCATCACGTCCTCCGGCAAACAGGTCCGCTATACGGCTTACCATATCATCGGCCACCGACACCAAGTACAGCTCGGCATCGGAAGGAAGCGCAGCCATATCATCAGTATACGTGGCATGGTTCAGCGCTGATGCCAGTTCACGGGCATGCTCCTCGGTGCGGCTCCATACCGCACACACATCTATGGAACCTGTCCGCTCGAGCGCAGGCACTATATGCGATGCCACATTGCCGGCGCCTATCACTACCGTACGCAAAGGCTCTTCGCTCAGTCGTTGACAGGCTTCCATGAACCTATGTGCACACGTTCCCAAAGGAGCTTCGATGTATCCACCGGGCGACGCTCCTCATCCTTGTAGCCGAACGTCATAACGCATAGCACCGGCAGCGTTTCAGGCATGCCCAGTAGCTCCTGTACATACTCTTCCGATGGAATATCATCGGCCGTGAAACGTCCACGCACCTGTATCCAGCAGGAACCTATGCCCAAATCCTCAGCCTGAAGCTGCATATAGGCTGCCGCTATGGAACAGTCCTCTATCCAGGGATCGGTTTTTTCGGGATCACCTGTCACCACCACTGCAAGCGGACAGCGAGCTATAGGCGCAGCTCCGGCAGGCTTGCACTGAGCCAGACGCTCAAGCATGCCACGGTCATCAATGGCCACGAACTGCCATGACCGCGTATTCTTCGATGTAGGCGCCAAAAGAGCCGCCTCAAGAATAAGCTTCACATCCTCAGCCTTTATGGGTTCGGATGTATAGCGCCTAATGCTGTGTCGGCGCACTATCAGATCATGAAAATCACTCATATCGCATCATTTTATTCCATGCAAAATTACTAATTTCCATTAAATACACAGGCCTCGCTATATATTATGCACTTTTTTTATTAATTTCGTGCCTAATACATATCATATACTAAACAATACCCCATAATCCATGAAAAAATTCCTGACAGGCATCATCATAGCCGCAGTGACCATACCTGCGGCATGGGGAGCCAAGACCACCGACTACCGTGCCGGCAATGCCATATGGTTTGACAAGCCCAATTCATCTACTGAAGGCGTGGCCGTATGGAAGAAAAATGACTTCAGCGGCACTCCGGTAAATCCTGACCCCGCATGGGAATCGAAATCACTGCCTATAGGCAACGGCTCGTTCGGGGGCACCATTATGGGCTCCGTAGGCCGTGAGCGTGTGGTGCTCAACGAGAAAACGCTCTGGCCCGGAGGCCCTGCCACCGGAGTGGAACGCTACTGGGACATGAACCGTCATGTAAGCGACTCTACCTTAGCTCAAATACGCACTCTGCTTGAAAACGGACAGAACAGCGAGGCCGACAAGATTCTTGCCGACAAATATCGCGGCAAGATAAGCTATGACCGCAACGTATTCGGATGCTTCACCATGCTCGGTGAGGCATATGTAACCACCGGAATAGATGAAAGCAAGGTACAGGACTACACACGTGTGCTGAACATAGACAACTCTATAGCAGCCGTACAGTTTTCAGCCGACGGCACTGACTATACCCGTGAATACTTCGCTTCGTATCCTGACAGCGTAATGGTGTGGCGCTTCCGCTCCACCGGCAGCCCGCAGCAGCTGACATTTGCTTTTGACACCCCTCAGCAGATTTCAGCCATTACCGCCGCAAAAAACGGTCTGATATATACCGGAACAGTAGAGAACAACGGCATGCAGTGGGCGCTGCGAGTATACGTACGCACATCACGCGGAAAGATAACTCCGGATGCCGCTGCCGGCACCATAACCGTAACCGGATCCAGTGACGTGGAGTTCATACTCGCTGCCGACACTGACTACCGCATGAACTTCAATCCTGACATGACCGACCCCAAAACATACGTAGGCCCGAATCCGGTGACCACGGTCAACGCCATGATTGATGCCGCCGTACGCATGTCATACAAGCAGCTTTACGCCCGTCACCTCAAGGACTATAAAACGCTATATGACCGTGTAGACCTGGCTATCAACCCCTCAGAAACATTCTCAGATCTCCCTACACCCGAGAGGCTGAAGCGCTACCGCGAGGGCACCCTGGACCATGATCTGGAAAAGACATATTTCCAGTACGGCCGCTATCTGCTCATAAGCAGCTCGCGTCCGGGCACACTTCCGGCCAATCTGCAAGGTCTATGGCACAACAATCTTGACGGCCCGTGGCGTGTGGACTACCATAACAACATCAATCTGCAAATGAATTACTGGCCGGCCAACTCCACCAATCTGAGCGAGTGTTTCGTACCGTTCGTTGACTATGTACGCACCCTCGTAAAGCCGGGCGAGCGCACCGCAAAGGATTACTACGGAGCTCGAGGCTGGACGGCTGAAGTGTCCACGAATCCATTCGGATTCACCGCCCCGCTCAATGATGGCAACATGTCATGGAACTATAATCCCACCGCCGGTCCGTGGCTGGCTTCGCAGATATGGGAATATTATGACTACACCCGCGACAAGGATTGGCTTCGCGAAGTAGGCTACCCGATAATCAAGTCAAGCGCTGATTTCGTAACCGACCTCCTGTACAAGGCCAACGGCACTTACACATCGGCACCATCCACCTCACCGGAACACGGACAAGTGGATCTCGGCGCCACATACGCTAACGCTGTGACACGCCAAGTACTTATGGAAGCCATAAAAGCCGCCAAAGCACTTGACACCGATGCCGAATCAGTGGCCGAATGGGAAGAAAAGCTTGCCAACATGTACCCCTATCAGGTAGGCCGCATGGGTCAGCTTCAGGAATGGTATCATGACATCGACCGTGAGGGCGACAAGCATCGCCACACCAATCATCTGTTCGGGCTGCATCCCGGCAATACCATTGACCCCGTAACCGACAAGCGGCTGGCCGATGCCTGCAAGGAAACCCTGCGTCAGCGTGGCGATGCCGCCACCGGCTGGAGCATGGGCTGGAAGCTTAACCACTGGGCACGCCTTCTTGACGGCGACCATGCCTACGTACTGTTCCAGAACTTGCTTAAGAATGGTACAGGCGACAATCTGTGGGACGTGCATCCGCCATTCCAGATTGACGGCAACTTTGGCGGCACAGCCGGTATAGTGGAGCTGTTCCTCCAAAGCCACAACGGCACCATCAACCTGCTTCCGGCACTACCCTCACAGTGGAAAGAAGGACATATCAACGGACTCCGTGCCCGTGGCAACTTTGAAGTAGACATAAACTATACTGACGGCCGCCTTGACAAAGCTGTGATACGCTCACTGTCAGGCGAACCGGCCAAGGTATATTATCAGGGCAAGACCCTTGAATTCCCCACTTCAAAAGGTCGCACATACACCATCAGCTACAATCCCGCTACGGACAAACTGACCCTGTCCAAATAAATATTCCCATAACACCAACATATACGCGGGGGCACCTTGTTTGAGGCGCCCCCGCGTACTATTCCGGATTACATACTCACCGCATAATCCTTTAGAATTTACAAATAAAAAGATTTATTCGCAGGAATAGACCCAGGCACCGGGATAAGTGGCGATAACTGACTCCCTCTGTGCCATGGCGTTATCGCGCGAGGTGCTCCGATTCTTATATACACGGTAGCGCCCTTCGGACGGAAGTATGCGCAGCCCCTGCCCGGGATGTTCGGCAACGAAGCGTTCGGCTCGCTGGAGCGATTCGCACGAAGCCACTATAAGGTAGTGATACCCGTCCTGAACCTTATCCACTAAAGATTTCTTATCATTAGCTCCGGATTTGACAGCCGCTGCACGGGCATCTTTAACCACCGACGGCTTATCAGCTTTGGCAAGTACCGAGGACTTTCCGTCGGCCGGATTAGGTATAATACAATATAGGGTCCTCACCTCTTCAGCGGCAGTGGCAGCGGCATCATCAATGGCGGCAGGTGTGGCAATGGACGCCACCGAGGCATACTGCATGGCGCTGCGGTCAACGGCTATAGGTGTGGACAGCGTAAGTCCAAGACCAAGAAGCACAGCCGCCGATGCCGCTATCTTTATCCAGCTGCGTGTACGGCGCTGTGTGGTGAACGGCACATCAAGTATACCGGTTGGTTCACTGACAGATTCCGATGCCTGTCCTGCCGGGCGGAGTCCCATATACATGGCTCCGGCCACGGCCTCAGATCCGCATGGCTCAAACGTGATAATGCCGTCATGCACATTAAATGAACCTAATCGTGGCAGCATGACACTACCGGTCATGCCCATACGCTGGCGAAGTAGTGCCACATCGTTAGCCACCACTGTCTTAGCAGCCTCATATGAGATTCCTTCCCTGCGGGCCACTCCGGCACACAGGATACCATCATCATGTCCTACACCGGCGTTGAACCCCACCACACGGGCAGGAGGCATCCAACGACCGTCGGCAGCGCGATAGGCCGCCTCGTTTTGAGCCACGAAAGCTCCCAAGCCGGGCACTACCACGCAGTCATGGCGCATGATCAGATACTGTATATGGTCTAATATGGAAATCACGGTTACAAATATACTGAACAAATTTTGTTCTCTAAAATATTTTTTTCAACGTCAGAATAGCCCGGAGAGTTCTTCAATAGGGATTATACTGACTATCAGCTTACCGTCAGGCGTGTAATTAGGCGACGGCAATCGGAACAACTCACCGAGCAGGTGCTCCCTCTCAGCCGAGTCAAGCGCCCGACCGGCATTTATGGCTTCGGCCTGTGCCATGGACAGTGCCACGTTGCGCCGCATATCCTCACCGGCATCAGCCCCGTCGGCCACATTATCCACTATACGCAGCAAGCGTTCTACAGTGCCTGAATTTCCATTCTGCACAGCTGACGGGACAGAATTGACGCTCCAAGTGTCATCGCCAAGAAAAGAAAATTCATATCCTATCTTCTCAAGCTCGCCGATAATGCCGCGAAACATGGCGGCCTGTGAGGGGGAAAGCCGGAGCATGTCCGGGAACATCACTTTTTGCCCTCCTGTAGTCCCTGATGCCAACATGGACATATAGCGTTCATAAAGCACTTTCATATGCGCACGGTGCTGGTCTATGACCATGACCCCCGACTTTGACGGCGACAATATGTAGCGGTTTTTCACCTGTATAGTGCCCACATCCTGACGCTCTGCCGGAGCCGTATCAAGGTCAAGAGTAGGAGCCGCTTCGGTGCTATCCCACTGATTCAGCGCGCTCCCCTGCTGAGCCGGGACATTAATACTTCTGCGGTCAGGCTCAGCGTCCTCACGTCCGGAGGTAAATCCTTCATAAAGCTTTTCCCAGTCAGAAAACGGACGGTCAGCTCTGTGAAACGAGCCGGCGGAACCTGAGCCACGTGATGTACGATCATCGGTATCACGAAGCGTAAACGGATTATAGTCAGCATCAAGCTCTATGCCATGGGCAGCTGTGGCATCAGGATTGAACACCGGTATATCCGGTGCATCCTCACGGTCAAAATCTATCCCGGGAACCTCTCCAAAACGGCCCAAGGCTTCCTTTACAGCCGCGGTAAGAATCTGCCATATGGCATTCTCGTTTTCAAACTTTATCTCATTCTTAGTAGGATGTATATTCACATCTATAGTAGCCGGCTCCACTTCAAAGTTTATGAAATAGTTGGGCTGCATATCGGCGGCCAGGAGGCGTTCATAGCAAAGCAGCAGAGCCTTGTGAAAATACGGATGACGCATATGCCGTCCGTTGACAAAGAAATATTGTAGCTGATTACGGCGCCGCGCAAATTCCGGACGCCCTATAAAGCCGCTTATCTTTACTATGGACGTGGCTGTCTGCACCGGCAGGAGCTGCTTGTCAAGTCCCTTGCCGAAAAGATCGGATATACGTTGCTTGAGCGAAGCCTTCATAAGCTTGTGCACCACTCCTCCATTGGATGTAAGCGTGAAATCTATGCCGGGATTGACCAACGCCAGCCGCTCGAACTCATGCAGAATATTGCTGAGCTCCACAGAATCCCTCTTGAGGAATTTACGGCGTGCCGGTACGTTGAAGAACAGATTCTTCACCATCATGTTACATCCGGGAGCACACGCTTCGGGAGTCTGCTCATCGACATGCGAACCGCTTATCAATATACGCGTCCCTATGTCAGCACCATGGCGCATGGTACGCAAATCGACCTGCGCAACAGCCGCAATGGAGGCCAATGCCTCACCGCGAAAGCCCATGGTGTGAAGGCTGAACAGATCAGCGGCCTGCTCGATTTTGGATGTGGCATGGCGCTCAAATGCCATGCGCGCATCCGTATCGGACATGCCGCAGCCATCGTCCACCACCTGTATCAGTGTACGTCCGGCATCGGTAATTATAATACGGATATCAGTGGCACCTGCATCTACGGCGTTCTCTACCAGTTCTTTCACCACCGAAGCGGGGCGCTGTATCACCTCGCCGGCAGCTATCTGATTGGCCACGGAGTCCGGTAAGAGTCTAATTACATCATTCATACTCGTATATTGACCCACAAAATTACAATACCCCGGGCGCCGCTACAAACTCTGTTTTCAACACGCGGTGCCTTGATGTGTAGATAAAATGTAGATAACTTTAGCCCTCCTCGCCCACAGATTCCTCATCTGACTCCTCCGAAGGAATCTCTGACGGGACTTCAGCAGGCTCCGACGATACTTCTTCAGCCTCTCCGATAGGCTCCTCAATGGCAACCGGAGTCGGCGTGTCAAGGCCATCTTCAGCCGGAATAGGTGCATTAGGATTAGGGCGCGTCACATTCTTGAGGCTCTTGCTCTTGAAGTCGCTCCTCACAGGCGGGGCCGCGTCAATAAGCTCACGCATGCCTGCGGGAACTGTGAAAATATCATACTTGTCAAATGGGCGCAAATCCTCGTACCACTGGAACTTGGGCAGGAAATACGAGCCCTTGCGCGCCAGATACAGCGGAGTGATCTTTGACGTGGTCTCAGGCCAGAAATGTATGCTTTCAATCTGGTTGGCATCAAAATACGCGTCCATAAAGCTGCTCTCCACGAAAGCGAATTTATTGTACACCGAATCCGTTTCCATAGGGAACATTATCAGCTGGACATTGCCTTCTACATACAGCCGGCGAACGGTAGAGTCATTGAACCACGCGGTCATATCAGTGCCGGCTATCTGATTATAACAGTCCTCGGCT
Source organism: Muribaculaceae bacterium (assembly GCA_023666885.1). Lineage (GTDB taxonomy): Bacteria > Bacteroidota > Bacteroidia > Bacteroidales > Muribaculaceae > Paramuribaculum. The sequence continues at coordinate 31,127 of JAMPBB010000011.1, forward strand.
ATATGCTCGGCCATAAGGCCGTCCTGCGGCACACGCGCCCAGTCCACCGTAGAGTCATTCATGTGCACCAGTATAACATTGCCCGTAATCTGGCGCTCACCGCTCCACACTATAGGCGCACGGTACATGTACATCAGCGAGTCACGTTCGGTAACGCTCATAGAGTCACACACGCCCTGAATGTCGCTCCGATAGAAACGCACTCCATGATACGCATTGGTCACGCGGGTGGAATCATTCAGGTCAAGATAGGCGTTGATGGTGTCGCCATGTAGAAACAGCGTATCTTCGCGTGAATACTCCTTGGCCATGGCACGTCCGGTAACGAACGCACTGTCACGCACCTCATCATAGTAGCCATAATCGCCGTGCAGCGACGTCTGCCGGGCCGAGTCGGTAAGTATCATATTGCCTATGGCCTCGCCATACTGCTTGTTGCGGTCATAGAAAAGCGTATCGCCTGTAAGTGTATTGCCCTTGCGCGTACGCACCATAGAGCGTGAATACAGGTCGGCCACGCCGGAGTTGGTATTGTACATACCTGATGATGACTCTATGGTTCCGTCAGCATTCACTATCTCAGTAGGGCTTATGAGCTCGGCTATGTGAGTGGCCGTGTTATAGATGAGCGAGTCAGTGCGCATGGTAAGCTCATTGTCCTTCTCACGGCTTTCAAGCAACACATCGGTATAGAAATAGGCATACTTGGTGTCAGGATAGTACTCACCCTCTATGGAGGTAAGCCGGTTGGCCTTGTCCGTAAGCACGCCACCTATATTATAATAACCCACGTTACGGGCCATATCATAGTTGAACACATCCGTTTCAAGCTTGACATCCCGGTTTATAAGGCGTACTTTTTTACCGAAATCGGCATACAGAATGGCCATCTCGGTGCGCCCGTTGTAATCAAGCTCATCGGCGTATACAAAGAGCGTGTCGCCCTGCTGCATACGTACATTGCCAAAAGCATCGAGCGAATTGGAGGTTTCATAAAAGCGGGCGCTGTCACAATACATGAACATGTCATTGCGGCGGAGCTTTACATTGCCCACAAGCACCTGATACTGCATATCGGCCACGCCGCCCGGGGTTTCCTGATAGTACAGGCGGTCAGCATGTTCCAGAAACACCTTGCCTGGCTGGTAACGGTCGGCTCCCGGTACGGTAGGCTTGATAGGCTCGCGCTTGTTCTGCTCCGTGGGTGCCGGCTGCTGAGGAGCCTGTACCGCTCCGAACGGCGCACCGGAAGCCACGAGCATAGCCGGGGCGGCAAGCACAAGCATACACGCACCGGCTATCACTGCCCGAATCCGGGCTTTATCCTTGAATATATGTGGACGCACGCTCATAGTGCTTTCCTACAAAGGTTTGTCAGTCAGCGGATGAAGCTTCCTTTATCCAACCTTCATGCTGGAACTCACAGTTGCGCCAGCCGTCCTCAATACGTACATAGGTATCAGCTATCTTCTTGGTGAGCCACTTGCGTATCAAGGCATTGCGCTGCGAGTCCTCATACATGTCCTTGATAGTCTGATAGTCATCGGACATATTGGCCTTGTGGCCGTCTATACGGTTGGTGAGCTTGACTATTGACACTACCTCACGGTTCAGCTTGGGGTCAATCATGACAAAGGGCTTCGACACGCCGCCTATGGCCAAAGTGTCAACGGCCTTGGCTACTTCCTGAGGCAGCTCCGACATTTCAAATCGGGTATCGCCGGTATTGGTGTTCACCATCTGCCCGTGGTTATTGCGGGTGTCCTTGTCATTTGACACTACAGCGGCCTCTTCAAAAGTGAACTTCTTCTTATCCACCATATCCGTGCGGATAGAGTCAAGACGCGCCATGGATTCATTAAGCTCATTCTCGCTCACACGCGGACGCAGGAGTATGTGGCGCGTGTTCACGCGGTCGCCTCGCTTCTCCACGAGCTGTATTATATGGTAGCCGTACTGGCTCTCCACTATTTTCGACACCTTCTTGGGATCGTTCAGATTGAAAGCTACAGCGGCGTATTCAGGGTCAAGTGTACCGCGCCCCATAAATCCGGTTTCACCGCCACGCACAGCTGTGCCCTGGTCATCGGAGTACAGGATGGCAAGTGTGGAAAAATCATCCGATCCACGGTTTACACGGTCAGCATAGTCGCGCAGACGGGCCTTTATATCATCTATCTCCTGACGGGGCACTACGGGGTGCAGGGTTATTATCTCCACCTCCACTTTCAGAGGCACGAAAGGCACGCTGTCCTTCGACAGGCGGTCATAGTACTTGCGTACATCGCTCGGAGTGGCCTTTACGCCCTCGGTAATGTTTCGCTGCACTTCGCGCACACGGTATTCGTTGCGTATCATGTCGGCCATGGAGCTGCGCATCTCTGAGTACGGCTTACGGAAATATTCCTCCACTTTCTCGCGGCTTCCGAGCTGGCTCACATAGAAATTCATCTGTGCGTCCACCTGATTCTGCACCATTGACTCTGACACCTCCACCGTGTCAAGTTCGGCCTGATGGAGATATAGCTTCTCAATGGCAAGCTGTTCGGGTATAATGCAGTAAGGGTCGCCCGGGAGGTCCGCCTTCTCATACTGCATATTGTTGTATCGTTCTTCTATTTCCGATTTCCATATAGGCTGGTCGCCTATCACCCACGCTACTTCTTCTATCACATTAGTCTGGGCACACACTATCATGCCTGCGGCCAGAGGGAGCAGCGCTGCTGCTAATTTTCTCATTTTCATGCTGAATGGATATTCAAGCCCAAAATTAGTATTTTTTGCCTATTTGCATCATTAATGAATGTAAAAAATGCTCATTCATCGTGAATATTTGTCACGAAGAGCTTTAAGCGTCTTTTCATTCACCTTTACCCGGTATGTGCGGCGCAGCTTGTCAAGCCACTCTTTTTCAAGTTCTTTCTGATAGTCCACGCTAAGCTGTCCCTTGACATCGGCTGCCTCCTCTGGCTGCGCTATTATACGGTAGCGGAACGGCAGGAATGCGTTCCATCGCCCTACTGCTTTAGGATGCGGGCCTCCGAACGCCACATAGTCAATCACGGCATTGGCTCCGGTGGCAGCGAGTACGCGCTCCACCTTAGCGTCAGTGCCGAAACGCTTACGCAGCTCCACGGTGAGGGAGTCGTCAGGCACATTACCTTCATTCAGGTATGCTCGTGCCGCCTCAGCCACGGAATCGTTCTCGGCCATAATGAGATAGCCTTTGTAACGAGGCTTGTCCCAAGTGTACTCATTGCGGTGAGCCTCGTAATAGCGCTCCAAACCTTGCGGGTCACGGTTCGGCTTGTCCCACACTTCATTGTTGCTTATCTCATACAGGAGCAGCCCGTCATGATACTCATTAAGCAAATTGGCATAGGATGGCTCCTCGCGCACCAAATCAGCCCGGGCGCAGGAGCGCGCCAATTCATTGAGCTTATACTCCACAGCCGAACGGAACACCTCGGCCAGCTTGTCGGCCGGCACATTGAACTGTATCAGAGAGGCGGCATCGCCCACAGTAAGCTCATGCGAGCATCCTGACGCTATAACATCGCCACATTCGCGCAGGCGGGTAAGGGCGGCGCGTACATCACCGCCACTTTCCGCTATCAGAGCATCAGCCTTGTTCATGACATCCTGCTTAGCTTCTATGCCGTAGCGCTCGCGATACTGCTGAGTGGCACGCCTCGAAGCCATTACGCTGCGTTCATCACGCGCCATGAGTTCATCTATAGCTTTGCGCGAATCCTCGAAAGTACCTGTCCGGCGGCTACCCTCCTTCAGAATCAGATGATAGCCATATGAGGTGCGTACAGGGGCGGATATTTCGCCATCGGAAAGGCTGAAAGCAGCTGCCTCAAACTCGGGCACCATGCGTCCGGCACCGAACCAAGGGAGGTCGCCACCGTTCTTCGTACCTGACGGATCCTCCGTTTCACGCATGGCCGTTTCGCTGAAGTCAGCGCCGTTTTTAAGGGCAGTGTATATGGAATCAATCTGCTGAAGCTTGCGCAGCGTATCCTCGGGTGCCAGATTTTGTGTGAGCTTCAGTATGTGGCGCACCTTTACTTCTCCACGGTCATCACGCTCACCGTTCACTTTTATGATATGCAGTCCGAACCGGGTGCTGAACACGGGCGACAGTTCACCTATGGATGTGTCATAAGCCTTTTCCTCAAAAGCATACGGGTACATACCGGCGGATATGAATCCTATATGCCCGTGGTTCATTTTAGCGGACGGATCCACCGAATACGCATCGGCCAGTTCCGCGAAGTCAGATCCGGATGCCAGCAGTGCGTGCAGGCTGTCGGCAAGAGCGCGATTGTCTGAATTGAGCATTATGTGGCTTATGTCACGGTTCTTAAGCATATGGCTGTATGTAACGAGGGCTATACTGTCGTCCACCGCTTTTACACGCATATAAGGATCTGCAAGCTCTCCGGCATAACGTTCCATCTCCTCACGGAATGAGGCCGTGGTGTCAAGCCCGGCAGCCTCGGCGGCAGCCACCTTAAGCTTGTAGTCCGTAAACATCTTCATGTATTCATCCACGCTCTGCGGCTGTTGCTGCTGGGCATTGTTCTTGTTGAAGAGATATTCAAACTCACTCTGCGGCACATCTTTCCCGCCCACGGTCATCAACACCGGATCCGGAGCGGCACCTAAGGCCGCAAAAATGGCGGCACTAACGCCGGCTATGGTCAAAAGTACGTTCTTACTCATTTCATTTCACAAAAAAGCACGAATACATAACGCTCTTTACAGGTGCGTTATTATATTCGCGCTCAATGATGTTATGGTTTACTGGTGTGAAGCGCTGTAATTAGGAGCCTCACTTGTTATGGCTACGTCATGCGGATGGCTCTCGGCCACACCGGCATTGGTGATACGGGTGAATTTGGCTTGATGAAGGTGTTCGATATCGGGAGCGCCGCAGTAGCCCATACCGGCCCGCAGTCCGCCCAACATCTGATAGGTCACCTCATACAGGCTGCCCTTATAAGGCACGCGTGCGGCTATACCCTCGGGCACCAACTTCTTCACGTCCGATTCGCCTGCCTGGAAATAGCGGTCCTTAGAACCCTTCTCCATGGCCTCGAGCGAGCCCATGCCGCGATAAGCCTTATATTTCCTACCATTATATATAATTGTGTCGCCGGGGCTTTCCTCCACTCCGGCAAGCATTCCGCCCATCATCACCGAATAAGCTCCGGCGGCCAGAGCCTTGACTATATCTCCTGAGTAGCGTATGCCGCCGTCGGCTATAAGAGGCACACCGGTTCCTTCAAGAGCCTTGGCCACATCATATATGGCCGTGAGCTGAGGCACACCTACACCGGCTATGACACGGGTGGTGCAGATAGAACCAGGGCCTATGCCCACCTTCACGCCGTCGGCACCGTTATCGGCCAGATAGCGGGCAGCTTCGCCGGTGGCTATGTTGCCTACCACTACGTCTATCTGCGGGAAGCGGGCTTTTACCTTTCTGAGCACATCCACCACACCACGGGTATGTCCGTGGGCTGTGTCTATCACTATTGCGTCAACCCCGGCGTTGACCAAAGCCTCGGCGCGCTCTATACTGTCGGCAGTCACGCCTATGCCGGCAGCCACACGCAGACGCCCCAGAGCATCCTTGCAGGCATTGGGCTTGTCTTTAGCCTTGGTTATGTCCTTATATGTCACGAGCCCCACCAAATGACCTTCGGCATCCACTACCGGGAGCTTCTCTATCTTATGGCGCTGAAGTATGTCAGATGCCTCTTCAAGATTAGTGGACTGGGTGGTGGTAACCAAATTCTCCGAGGTCATAACCTCATCGATTTTACGCTTGAGGTCACGCTCGAAACGGAGGTCGCGATTGGTGACTATGCCTACGAGCATACGGTCATCATCCACCACCGGGATGCCACCTATATGGTACTCCTCCATCATGGCCAAGGCATCGGCCACGGTGCTTCCGCGCTTTATGGTAACGGGGTCATATATCATGCCGTTTTCGGCACGCTTCACGGCATGTACCTGACGGGCCTGTTCGGCTATGGGCATATTCTTATGAATTACACCTATACCGCCTTCACGGGCTATGGCTATAGCTAACCGAGCCTCTGTAACGGTGTCCATAGCGGCCGATACGAGAGGCACATTGAGGGAGATGTTCCGCGAAAATTTAGTCTGTAGATTCACTTCCCTGGGAAGCACTTCGGAATAGGCCGGAATCAGGAGCACGTCATCAAACGTGAGTCCGTCCATTTTCACTTTTTCTGCAATAAATGACATAACGGTAAAATTTATTGCACGCAAAGTTAAGAATTTTTCTTGACTTTTTCACTCCGGTGCTTTTGTTTTTTCATGATGTGTAAGTACCTTTGCGCTACCTTAGATTTGCAGCGGCAAACCAAAAGTGAAATAGAATCGATAAATTTGCAGT
>JAMPBB010000012.1 GCA_023666885.1 Muribaculaceae bacterium
CAGAGTCAAGAACAAAGCGCACAAAGACGCTCTATTAAAATATGTCAGCAACCCCGCCCACATAGCCCTTTAGCTGCCTAGCCTTTCACCTGAGGCAACCTTATCGGACTTCTGCATACAGGTATTGCGTTGCAAAGTTACAAAATATTTTTAGAAAATAATCTCATTGATAGAAATATAAATTTTATAATAATACGTTAATGTAACGAAATATGTTTATAAGCAGACGATTGATATTCAACACGCGAAAAATATGTCGGGGGTGGGGTTGGGAATTATGGAGTATTGTTATATCTTTGTGGCCGGTAATAATAAATGTTTGATTCATATTAAAGGATGGTACTATTTATATGATTATGAACAGGATGAGGACGCTTGGATTAGTGGCGGCGATGGCGCTGGGGACGGCGTTATACGGGGGCGCCGAGGAGAGGAAGGAGAGCAATTTTGAGTTCGGACATAACAGGGTGGAAGTGAGCGGGATGCTTACATCGACCGATTCGTGGCAGATGGAGGTGGGCTACCACTATATGATAAACAGGTATATAGGCGTAGGCGGGTCGTTTGGAGGCTGGAAGGTGTATTTCGAAGAGGGGTTTCCGTCCGGAAAGAATTGGGATATAGAGAGTGACGACAATAAGCCTTATAATCTGTATCTGCGCCCGTCGGTGGTTCTGAAGTCGCCGGCATTGAAAGTGGGGCAAGTGGATTTAGGGCTGTTTGCCGAGCCGGGAGTAATGATGAATGTGCCATATACGCGGGTGTCGATACGCCAATATACCACATGGCCGAATTATGAGCCAAAATCGGTGAGCACATCCAAAGGGCAATGGTGCGCTGTGGATGTGCGGGCCGGTGTGTATGCCAACGTAGGGCCGTGCGGGATAAGCGCGGGATACATGATGTCGAATCTTGATGTGTACAGCCAGTATAGGCATCTGTCATACAACGGTATTCCGTTCAGCGAGTTTTATCCGCAGAAGTCGTTCATGCAAGGTGCATATCTGACGCTTTCGTATTATTTCTGACAGTAGCGCCCCAAGGGGTGCAGCGGGATAGAACTTAATGCATGGGGTAATTGTTTTATATTCAAACAAATTACTCTATATGTTATGAAAAAGATTTTATTAGGTTTAGCACTCGTTTCAGTTCTATTCAGTACGGCTTGTACGGGCCGGCAATCCCCTACCGCTGCTGCACCGACTGCCTCAGACTCTACCAAGGAATATGCCTCGCTAAAGGAGGCTTATGACGCACTGTCTACACTCCCGAACATGACCATTGACACAACCGTAACGGACTCAGTGGACGTGGTGAAAAATGACGTGATAGACGTGCAGGGCGTGGCCGCTGCTTACGGACTTGATTCGACCAAGATATATGAAACCGGCAATGCGATGTATGCGGTGCTTGACAGAGTGCCGTTAGCCGATATGATAAACGGGGCGAACAATGGACTTGTAAGCGCATTTATATATGCCTCCCCTATCGATTCAGTGCGTAATGAAATTCTGATAGCCACTGCATCAGGCTATAACGGAGCTGTAGTGGCGGTGTATGGCACTACTGACAATGCTACCGTATCGGCAATCAGAAATGCACCGCTTACCATGCAGGGTGCTACATTGAATATAGCGTTAGGGAAGGGTGATTTCCTTATATCACTGACAGAATAGCACTATGTAGACACAAAGGATATTATGGTTTAGCAGGCCGCAGGAGACATGACTCTTGCGGCCCGGCTTATTTTATTAGCGTTCCGGAAGTGGTGTATGTGGGATATTTTATATATATTTGTAGGTGAAAAGAATAATGATGAAGTGCAATATTAATTTCAACCAAATATAATACCACATTAACTACCTGATTTTTATGAAGCTAAACAAATTATTGGCCGGCTTTCTTGCGGGAATAGCCGTGATGGGAACCGCTGTGTCAGCCGAGGCGCAGTCATTGTCACCGTCAACCAAGTGGCATTGGGACAAGGGCACCATAGTAGTTGACACTCCCGAGCGCGAACCGGGACAGCAGCATGCCTTAGGGCTTACAGTGCCGAAGATGGAAAAAGTGCGCGTGGCCTTCGTGGGCTTGGGAATGCGCGGCCCGGGTGCCGTAGAGCGATTCACATACATTCCCGGCGTAGAGATAGTGGCTCTGTGCGACTATGAGAAAGGCCGTGCCGAACGCTGCCAGAAGATAATAGAAAAGGCCGGACTTATGCCCGCCGACATCTATTACGGTGAAAAAGGCTACGAGGATCTGTGCAAGCGTGATGACATAGACTTAGTGTACGTGGCCACTGACTGGGACCATCATTTCCCCGTGGCGAAGTGCGCGCTCGAAAACGGCAAGAACACTGCCATAGAGGTGCCCTCGGCCATGAATCTGGAACAGTGCTGGGAACTCATCAACCTTTCAGAGAAGAATCGCAAGCACTGCATGATATTGGAAAACTGCTGCTATGACTGGTTTGAGTTAGATGCTCTGAACATGGCTCAGAAAGGTGTATTCGGCGAGGTGCTCCGCGCACAGGGCGCTTATATACACAACCTTGATCCGTTCTGGGCTTACTACTGGAGCAATCCGGAGAACGACCCTGACAAGTTAGGCTGGCGCATGAAATACAATATGGAGAACCGTGGCGACGTATATGCCACACACGGACTCGGCCCGGTGGCTCAGGTGATGAACATACACCGTGGCGACCGCTTCAAGACGCTTACGGCCATGGACACGAAATCGGTACACGGCAAGGAATATGTAGAGGCCAAGACCGGCAAGCCGTGCCCTGAATACCGTAACGGCGACCACACTACCACACTGATGCGTACGGAAAACGGCAAGGTGGTAGAGATACAGCACAACGTAATGAATCCGCAGCCCTACAACCGCCTGTATCAGCTCACCGGCACCAAGGGATTTGCCAACAAGTATCCCGTAGAGGGTATAGCCGTAGAGCCGGAGCAGCTCAAGGCTTCAGGCTACACTCCGAAGGTGGACGACCTGTCATCGCACGGGTTCATGCCTAAGGCTGAAATGAACTCGCTGCGCGAACAATATCGCCACCCCATAATAAAGAAGTATGGCGAAATGGCTGAAAAGGTAGGCGGACACGGCGGTATGGACTTCTTCATGGATGCCCGAATGGTGTACTGTCTGCAAAACGGTCTGCCGTTAGATATGGATGTATATGACCTGGCTGAATGGTGCTCACTTGCCGAGCTCGGATCGCTGTCAATGGACAACAACAGTGCAGCAGTAGAGTTCCCTGACTTTACCCGCGGCCACTGGAATGACGTGAAGGGCTATGACCACGCATGGGCAGAACCTGCTGAAGAAGCAGCCGTAGAGGCTGCCGCCATGGCCTTTACCGATGCTCAGAAAGCTGCCGTGAAGGACAACAATGTATGGCCTCTGTACAACGCTATGATGGCCGCTCCCGAGGGCAAGGCTCAGGATAAGGCCCGCAAAGCATATGACAAGGCTGTAGAAAAGGCCAAGAAGCAACTTGCCAAGGCTTCAAAGAAGTAACACAAGCCCGTAAGGGATAAACAAACAGCCGCTGACGGATGCCCGATCAGCGGCTGCTTTCTTTTTTATGGGAAGTGTGAATCTTTATTGAGCGGCGGATTGTGTGGTGTCATTCATGGTGCGGGCTGTCTGGTTACGCGCTACGGTAAGCGTCTTTTCAAGGCGAGCTTTGCGCACCTGAAGCAGCTTCATGTCAGTAAAGGCTTGTGCAGCTGTATATACTTGGGCTATGGCCCGTGTCTGATCAGGCGTCAATGATACGGTGGTCGGTTTGCCGCCAAGGAATGTGAGCGATGCCGGCTCACCGGAATGACGCGATATGAGGCTGCCTACGGAGTCACATTCTATCTGCATGAACGTGAGCACTTCCGAGCGGCCGGAGCGGTCCACACGCTCGCCATCGGACGGCAGGGTGGCGCTTGAGGCCGACTCCCCTGCTACAGTTACCGAAATGGCATTGCTGCGTGCTCCGGGGGCATTGACCGCTACCATATAGAACTGACCGTCAGGCGACATACGTGCATACAGCCCGGGGCGGCCATTGATGTCGGCAGGCTCGGTGCGCGATACGTAGTATCCTTCAATGGAGTTACTTACGAAGCGCATATCACGGCTAAGCGAGTCGGCCAGCCAAGAAGTCACGGCTATAAGGCTATCGTTTTCGGTAAGTTCCCGTAGAGCCAACTGCTCAAGTATCTGAGGCTTGAGGTGCATGGCGGCCCGGCGCACGTCAAGCTCGCCGCGATACAGCGAATCTATTTCACCGATTATGGCAAGCGCCCCGGAGTAATCGCCGGCCTCATACTTTTCACGGGCTTCAGCCACTCGCCGCTCCCCTGCCTGACGTGAGCTTTCCGAGCAACCGCCTACAAGGCAGGCCGCTCCTATGAGAGCGCTTATTACAAATCCTTTAGTTACTTCTTGTAGCATCTTTTACACCTTTAACGGTTTTGATTTTCTTGATAACATTGTTAAGGGCCACCGTGTTGGCCACACCGAGTACAAGATGACCCTGGAATATGCCATCGTTGGACTGTATTTCAATACGGCGCAGATCCACGTCCTTCTCCTTATTAATAATGGATGTGATGTTGGTAACGATACCTATATCATCGTGGCCTACCACGCGGAGCGTAGCGGCAAACTGCGCACCGCTCTTGCCTGACCAGCGGGTGGTTATGACGCGATAAGGATAGCGCTCGCGGATATTGCGCGCGTTGGGACAGTCATCGCGGTGTATCTTTATAACACCTTCGGAGGATATGAAGCCGAATACCTTGTCGCCGTAAATAGGGTTGCAGCACTTGGCCAGCCGGTAATTGAGGCCTTTGACATTGTCGCCTATCACCAGAACATCAGAGCCGGACTCCCCTTCCTTTACATCCTGATTGAGGGTAAACTCCTCGGCGGAGCGGGCCTCGACAGCCGGAGCTGACTTGGCGTCGAATGCCTCGTAATCAGCTATCACATCGTTTACGTCAAGGCGTTCGGAGGCTATCTCGCTATAAAACTCCGTGACGCTCTTGAAGCCGAGCTTCTTTATGACACGCATCAGCACTGACTCATCAAGCTCTATCTTGCGGTTCTTGAACCGGCGCTGAAGAAGCTCCTTGGCAAGCTCAGAGGCTTTGTTCTCGCGCTCTTTCAGCGTCTGGCGTATCTTACTGCGGGCCTTGGAGGTGACTACGAACGAGAGCCAATCCTGCTTCGGAGCCTGCGATGCGGAGGTGAGTATCTCCACGGTGTCGCCGCTCTTGAGCTTATAGTTGAGCTTGCGTGATTTGCCGTCGACCTTACCGCCCACGCATGTGCATCCGAGCTTGGAGTGGATGTTGAAGGCAAAGTCAAGTAGTGTGGCGCCTTTGGGGAGCTTGTAGAGGTCGCCCTTGGGGGTGAACACGAAAATTTCCTTATTGTAAAGGTCCATATCCATGTTCTTCATCAGCTCGAGCGGTCCGCTGTCGCCGGCCTCAAGGATGTCGCGCACGCGGTTCATCCAGGTGTCAAGATTGTTCTCGCTCTTGATGCCCTTGTATTTCCAGTGGGCGGCCACACCTTTTTCGGCTATCTCATCCATGCGGCGTGAGCGTATCTGCACTTCCACCCATTTCTTGTCAGGACCGGTGACGGTAGTGTGCAGCGACTCGTAACCGTTTGACTTGGGTATGGTGAGCCAGTCCTTGAATCGGGCCGGGTTAGGCTGATACATGTCGGCCACTATGGAATAGGCCAGCCAGCACTCCTTACGCTCGCGATCCTCCGGGGCATCAAGTATTATGCGTATGGCAAAGAGGTCGTATATATGGTCCACATCATTGTTCTGCTTCTTCATCTTGTTCCATATGGAATAGATGGACTTGGTACGACCCTTGATGTCAAACTTAAGCCCTTCACGCTCAAGGGCGGCCTTGACCGGCGCAATGAATGCGGCTATATAGGCGTCGCGGCTCTTCTTGGTTTCGTTGAGCTTACGCGCTATGCGGGTATATATGTCACGATTAGTATATTTTAGCGACATGTCCTCAAGCTCGCCTTTAATCTTATACAGCCCGAGCCTGTGCGCTATGGGTGCATACAGATAGCCTGCCTCTATGGCCACTTCCTTTACATGCTCTTCATCAGGATGGTGGTTTATGGCACGCATCAGCACAAGGCGGTTCATAATCATAATGATTATGACGCGTATGTCCTGGGCGAATGTCATGAGGAGCTTGCTGAAGTTTTCATCGGCCAGCTTGGTCTGCTTCTCGTACAGGGTGGACACCTTGCGGAGGCCTTCAATGAGCTTGCCTACATCGCTGCCCCACTGCTCCACGGCCATGTCATGTGACAGGAGGCCGTTGTCAGACAGATTGTGTACCAATATGGCTATAATCATATGGCGGTCAGGGCTTATCATGTCACATAGCGCCTTGGCGGTGCGCATACTCATGATAATGGGGTGAAAGCCGAACCGATCACGGCTCAATGCGCCACTGCCATACACATCACGTATAAGATGATGCAGCCTGTGTGCTTCGGCCGGGGAGAAAAGCGTGTTTGTGCCCCGTCGGATATCGCGGTAAAGGCTCAGGAGCTCATCACGCTCCTGCTTGGTAATGTTCAACTCTGCCATAGTTACATCAAATAAATCTATGCAAAGATACTTACTTTCGGCGTGTTTCGGTACGGCTGACTGCACTAATTTTCTACAAAGGGCTGCGTTGCTCAATCCAAGAGTATGGCCTGCGTCTTGTCATATTCAAGTCCGGGCATCTGTGCGCCTACCGGAGCCCCTATGTACGTGGGGTCACAGATTACGAATTTGCGGCCATCTATCACAATGGCACTACCCGATACATCATCAGTGAAGCACACTGCCGTGGCGAGGTGTCCGGGATAGTACACGAGAGCCACGTCCAGCCCGAGAAGGTCACGTATCAAGCGGGAGAACAGTATGGAGCGGTCCTCACAGTCGCAATAAGGATAGTAGAGGGTTTCCTCGGCAAAGAAGGCGCGGTCATGGCCCCACACCTTGTCATCGTACTCATACACGAATCCGGTCTGCACCCAGTTGAGCAACTTATTGGCGGCCATGGCTTCTGAACTGCCTTCAATGGCCTTTCTAAGCGCGGGATATATGGCGTCGCGGCTCTTTTGTGCCAGTGGCGTGTTGGCATACATGGCCCATCGGGTCATGACATTTCCGACAAGAGTCGATGAGGGATAGCTGTCAAAGAATTCAATCAGATTTAACGGCGTGCGGGACTGTACGGTTACATCACTGTAATTCTGTGACTTTATGGTTCGGGCCTGTGAAAGCTCACCGCCCAAGAGCTGTTCGGACGGTATGAGGAGCGACATGGGCGCCTCGCCTTCAAAGGCAGCATTACATATCTGCACCGTCATGGAATGACTGCCGTATGGATAAAATTTGGTGCCATCGATGGTAAAATATCCCTTGTCATATATCAGGTGATCACTGCCGTATAGCATCAAGAGGCTATTGCCGTCAACGGCAAGGCGCATCTGATAGCCCGACTGGCAATAAAGGAATGCCATAAGCATGGTGGCACTGTTGCGGTCAGAGCAGAGTGTGAAGCATAGCGAGTCAAGGAACTTCAGGTAGGCCCAGTCACAAAGATTCATGGCTATACGGGCTTCCAGGCAGTCACGGATAGTGTTGTTCATCCCGTTATCGGCAAGCGCCTGCCACATGCGGGCTATAGCGGCTGCTGACACGTCAGGGAGCGTAATGTCCACTGCCACAGGTATGCGTACAGTCACTGGCGAGCTGTAGAACAGAAATTCGTGCCTCTTATCATCATCATCGGGCACTTCCTTGACCGGCTCTACAGGAAGCGGCTGCGGCTTGGGGTCGAGTACAGGTATGGGGACCACCGGGACCGGAGCTACTACTACCGGATCAAGCTTTTCATCCTTAACATAAGGCTTGGGCGGTATGGGAGCAAGCTCCGGAGGCCGCGGCATAGGGGCTTTGCCGTCGAACCACTGCCATGCATCTTTAAGATGCTGTACATAAGTGTCGTTACACTGTTTTCTGAATGACAGATATTCAGCTTTGGCTTTTTCCTTGAAGCTCTTATATTTATCTTCAAAATCATCGGCCACAGCCATGATCGAACATGACAGGATGCAAGCAATGAGAAGCGATATGCGGTACATATATGCGGCAAGTTAATTTCGTGACTCGATAGATATGGGTATTTCCACCACGGTGGCATCATTGTAATTCTTGCGCACATCGGCCATCCACCGCTTGAAATCCTCAAATGTCATATTTTTAGGCATTTCACCCGGCACGCCTGCCGACATGGACGCCTTGCCTATCTTACGCGGGCAGAATATGGCGTAAAGCGTGTTAAACTCCTTGTCAGCCGAGCATGAGAGGGTTAGCTCATCCACGTCATCGGGTGTGTACTTGTGCTTGGCGGAGAAGAAAATGTATTCCTTATCATGCTCAACGGCAATGGGCTCGCCATTGGAACTGCTGTATGGCAGTATGCAGTACACGCGGCGCTGCGGTTCATCGAACAGGAATATGGTAAGGTAGCCGTCGGACGGCGAGGAGAAATACATGAACAGGTCATCATTGTCCTTGAAGGAAGTATCCTCATATTTCGTGTCTGTGCCGTTGCGCAAACATTTTACCATTACGTTTGTGCGCTTTTCATCAATGGCCCGTATCACACCCTTCACCACCACTTTTACCACTATGTGATGATCAGCGAAACTGACATCATATACAGGCTCAGAAGTGGTTTGAATCCATTCGCCCTTGACATCAGTACCGCCTATGGACAGGAACTGAGTGTCCGACTTGCCGTTACGGTTAGAAATAACCGTGGAATTACTCTGCGTGACCACGGTGCCAAATTCATCGGCTATAGCTTGAATTTTGGCCCGGTCAAGAGCCGTACGCTTGGCTTCGTCGATTGACATGGTTTCAGGTGCGTAGTATGTATATTCGGCCGTGACCTTGACATCTTTTTGTGCCGCAGCGGCAAAAGTACCGAGGAGAACAGCTGACAAACAAAGGGCGAGATATTTCATAAAGGAAAAAAGAAAATAAGTGCCAGGCAGAACGGTATCTACCTGACACGTATGTGACTAAGGGAGAATATTACCAACCGAGGAGTTCATCAAGCTTGCCATGAAGCTCATCGCCTTTGTCCTCTAACTGCTTCTTGATTACTTTTTTGGCTACTTTCTTGGCATTGGCTGTGCTGTAAGCCACACGAATCATGACATTGCGTCCGTCGCCCACTTCCTGATAGGCTTCTACTATGGGTGTTACACGGCCTATGCTCTGTGATATGAGGTTCTTGCTTGCGCTTACCGTCTTGACAAGTGATTCGGCTTCCTCCGAGGTAAGCTGTTCATTTGCCACGGTGCTTTCCACCAAGGCGGTGACATCGCTTTCAATCTGTCCGGCTATATCGAGCTTTGCCAGATCCATAGCCTGAAGTTTGGCGGCATCGAATGTCTTACCTATGCTCATGGCCGAGCCTATGAAAAATTTCTTCTCGCCGTCATCATTGAGCTCATAGTCCATGAGCATGGCGCGGTCTATCTGCTTTTCAAGCGAAAGTGCTCCGGGAGCCACTTTCCAGTTTTCCTTTTGCAGACGCTTTGCTTCCTTGCGGGCATCCTTCGAGGCCTTTTCGTTCAGCTCCTTGCGGAGTGCCTTTGTATGTTCTGCACGTGCCTTGTCAGTGGTGTTGTCATTGGCAGCAAATGCTGTGGCCGAAATTAAAAACAGGCCGGTAAGTAAGATACTAAATACTTTTTTCATATTAGTTCAAGGGTTTGTTTCGCCAAGAATCCTCCAGGAGCGGAGAGATTGCCAGCGAAGGGGTTTGAATTTTATCGTTCTGAATAAGAGATGTTTTCTTTACTTTGTCAATTATATAATCACCTAATTCGCCAAGATTTACCGCAGAGCCTGACTCCTTGAGTTTCTTGAGCAGGAAGTAGGTGAACATGCCGTGCTGCTTCTCGTGGTAAGGGTATGCCGTTTCGGTGGCCTGTGCCGCTGACATCACCACCAAGTTTCCTTTAGGGCGGTCAGTACGTGCTTTTATCTTCACACCACGTGCCGATACCAGCATCTGATCACTGCGCTGCGACCCGCTGAAACAGGCATCCATAAATACCGTGACCTGCTCTACATTAAGAGCCGAAAGAGAAGAATACAGCTCATTGACAGCCAGATTGGTTGACATATCGGCATAATATCCGTCGACAGGTAGCAGGTATGCCTCTTTGCTTGCTTCGTCAGGCATGCCGTGACCGGAGTAGTAGAATATTATCTTAGCGTCCTTACCGTAGGCTTCAGCTATCTGGTTAAGCCATCGGAGCTGGCGCTTCATCTGGTTAAGGGTGGCATTTCGGATGAAGCGCACATTGCTTTCCGGAATACCGAGCGTGCGCTTGCAGTAAGTGTCCATGCTCGTGCCGTCATTCAGTGCAAAGGGCACATCCTCTACTTCCGAGTAGTTTTCATTGGCTATAATAACGGCGAAGGTGTTTTCTGCCACCTTATCCGTTTTGGGTGGATTTATATCCACATCGGACTTTCCGGATGCTACAGGCTTCTGCCCGGCAGCGGGAGTGTTCTTTGCAGGTGTTGAGGCAGTCGGCTTGGAATGGGGCTTTGGCGTTGGTTTCGGTTCCGGCTGGGGCTCGGGCACAGCTTCTGCGAGCATATTATCATTGGCGGCAGGTTCGCTATCAAGGAGTGTACCGTCGGCAGAATAGCGAAGGGTGTACTTGCCTTTCTCC
Organism: Muribaculaceae bacterium; assembly: GCA_023666885.1. Classification (GTDB taxonomy): domain Bacteria; phylum Bacteroidota; class Bacteroidia; order Bacteroidales; family Muribaculaceae; genus Paramuribaculum. Next base: position 10,816 of record JAMPBB010000012.1, read on the forward strand.
CAGTCATTGGCCGTACAGAGCCATATCCTGCGGCCATCGGAATCTACGGATTCCTCTGTCTGCCACAGATATGCCTGTCCGTCAAGTACAAAGAGGCGATTAAATGTCTCATCACAGAACCAAAGCTGATCCTTGGCGGCACCGTTTATGATGGAGCGCGTGTTGACGCGGTAGGCTATTATTTTTGCCCCGTGCCTGACAGGCTGGACTGCCGACGTTTCGCACTCAAGAACAATGTTGCCTGACAGATTGTATACCGGTTTGCCATATGATGACAGATACCCGCCGTCGATATACCAAGGCTCACTGGTGCCAAGGTTTATAATTTCACCTTTTGATAGGGAATAGACCTTGTTACCGCGCTGCGAGGCATATGAATTGGGCTTCTCACAGAGTATGAGCGTTTCGCCGCTCTCCGTCCGTTCAAAGCTAATCTTTTTATACACCGGAGGCACCACCTCCCGGGCTTGAAGATCGCATACGCCGCTACCGTCCGGGGCTTTCTTTGACGTGACAAGATAGCAATCAGCATGCGGCATATAAGAAACCGTCTTGTATAGTTTCTTAAGCTGCTTCTCGATGTTTTTGTCGTGACTGAGTACATTGGCGGAGTGTACTGACACCGTCATTGAAATGACTAAAACGGAAATAAGAGCAAGCAGTTTTTTCATGTCTATATAATAAAAAATGCAGTGGAGGCACTACTCCACTGCATTATATAAGTTTTGGATTAGAGAGAGAAGTTCATCTTCCAGATGTTGAAGGACCTATCCTTGGTGCCGCGTGATGATATGAAGTATATCTGACGTCCGTCAGCACTCCACTGGGGGCAGAAGTCATCGGCGGGATGGTATGTGAGCTGGGTGAGCTGAGTACCGTCAGGGCGGATAACATATATGTCAAGATTCTGTTTCTTGGTGCTTGTAGACTTTGAGTTGGCCTGAAGAAGAATCCACTGACCGTCAGGCGACAAGGTGGGGTTAGTGTAGCCCTGTTCGCGGTTGGATACTACGAGAGTTTCCTGACCGTTAACATAGTTTACGCGCCATATTTCCGAGTTGCCGTCGGTAGAGTTACGGGTGCAGAGGAATTCATCGGATGATATGGGAGTGGGCTGGAAGCCACGGGCACAGCTTATAAGCTCACCTGTTTCGGTGTTGTAGCTCCAAATCATAGGACCGTTATGGTCGAAACGGGTGAAGAATATGAGTTTGCCGTCGATAGTAGCGGGATTGAAGTCAAAGTTGTTAGATGTGAGCTGACGCATGATGTTACCCTTGTGGGCGTCAACAGAGCCTATCTTCACGTTTTCATTATCTACATAATCGCTTATGTAAAGATTGTCATCCGGGCCCCAGCAGAAGTCAAGTACATTGCGGAACGTACGCTGAGTGGAAGCGCCGGCACCGGTGGAGCGGCGAATCATTATATTGTCCTGCTTGTTCTTACGGGTCATGTATGCGATTTCGCTACCGTCCTTTGACACGGCAAGTGTACGATACGGGCCCCAAAGGAACTTAGCTTTTTTGCAACCGCCACGCATAGATGAAGCGAAACGACCTGCGAGCCAACCGCTTGATGTGGTAGCTCCAATCACAGAGTTAAGGGCCTCATCGGTAATTTTTGTAACGTTAAGACCTGACTCCTCAATAACATATTCCTGTTCTTGAGGCTTTTTAGCATCGGCATTGAAGCATACAGCGACAGCGGCGACGGCAATAGCAATTTTCTTAAAATGTAGCATATTAACTTTTTCCAAAAACGGATTAATAAAATTTTCATCCAACGTGAGGGCAAATATAAGTAATAGGAAGCATGCTTTAAAAATTTTTATATTAAAAAAGTTTAATTTCGGATGGTGCATAAACAGATACAGCACCTCAAGCAGGGAGCAATGAGGTGCTGCAATGTGCGTTTGTCAAGCCACAATGATGGGATAGAGTCAGCGCTCGGCCCGCATGGGATTGTTAAGGAAGTCATGGTAGGCAAGCCTGATGCCGTCGGTCAATTCAGTACGGTAAGTCCAGCCTAAGCGGGCGGCCTTCGATACATCAAGCAGCTTGCGAGGAGTGCCGTTGGGGCGTGTGGTGTCCCACAGTATTTCACCCTTGTAGCCCACGATCTTGGCCACAAGCTCCGTGAGCTGCTTTATGGTAAGTTCTTTGCCGGTACCGGCATTGACGGTTTCGTTGCCGCTGTAGTGGTTCATCAGAAACACACACAGATTGGCAAGGTCATCCACATACAGGAACTCGCGCAGCGGGGAGCCGTCGCCCCAGCAGGTAACGCTGTCGGCTCCGGACACCTTGGCTTCATGAAAGCGGCGTATCAGCGCAGGAAGCACGTGGGAGTGCTCCGGGTGATAGTTGTCGTTAGGGCCATAGAGATTAGTGGGCATCACCGATATGTAATCGGTGCCGTACTGGCGGTTGAGGTACTCGCAGTATTTCAGTCCGCTTATCTTGGCAAGGGCGTAAGCCTCGTTGGTCTGCTCAAGAGCCGACGTGAGCAGGCAGCTCTCAGGCATGGGCTGCGGTGCCATGCGGGGATATATGCATGATGAGCCGAGAAATTCAAGCTTCCGGCAGCCGTTCTTCCACGCTGCGTGAATCACGTTCATCTCCAGCATCATGTTATCGTACATGAAGTCGGCCAACGCCGATTGGTTGGCTACGATGCCCCCCACCTTTGCCGCAGCAAGGAACACATATTCCGGCCGCTCCTGCTCAAAGAACCTGTTTACAGCCTCCTGATTTATAAGGTCAAGCTCCCGGTGCGTACGGGTTATGATGTTAGTGTAGCCTTGGCGGTTTAGTTCCCTGACTATGGCCGAACCCACCATGCCGCGATGTCCGGCCACGTATATCTTTGAATCTTTGTCCATTATTTCACTATACCTTTCTCCAAATATTCCTCAAGATTCATCTTCACTTGCTCTCCGGCGCGCTCTACGGCCACTTTGGCCATATCAGCGTCAACCATCAGATTTACAAGCTCCTCAAATGACGTCTTTTTGGTGGGATCCCATCCGAGCTTCTCTTTGGCCTTGGTAGGGTCGCCCCAAAGGTTGACCACATCCGTAGGACGGTAGAAGTCAGGCGAAACCTCAATGATGACCTTACCTGTTTTCTTGTCAATACCCTTTTCATCGGCACCCTCGCCTATAAACTCCACTTCAATGCCTGCCCGGCGGAAAGCGTAAAGGCAGAACTCGCGCACGGAATGCTGAACTCCGGTGGCTATTACATAGTCATCAGGCTCAGGCTGCTGAAGTATGAGCCACATGCACTCCACATAGTCCTTGGCGTAGCCCCAGTCACGGAGCGAGGACAGATTGCCCAGCAGCAGTTTTTCCTGCTTTCCCTGCGCTATACGGGCGGCGGCAAGGGTGATCTTGCGGGTAACGAACGTTTCGCCACGGCGCTCCGACTCATGATTGAACAGTATGCCTGAGCATGCAAACATGCCGTAAGCTTCGCGGTACTCCCGCACAATCCAAAAGCCGTAGAGCTTGGCCACGGCGTAGGGGCTGTAGGGATGGAACGGGGTGCTTTCATTCTGCGGCACCTCCTCCACCTTGCCATACAGCTCTGACGTAGATGCCTGATAGAAGCGGCATGTCTTGGCCAGTCCACACTGGCGTATCCCTTCGAGTATGCGCAGCACACCGGTGGCATCGACATCGGCGGTAAATTCCGGCGAATCAAACGACACCTGTACATGGCTCTGGGCAGCCAGATTATACACTTCATCCGGGCGTATCTTGTTGAGCACTTGGATTATCGACATCGAGTCGCCCAGGTCGGCATAATGCAGGTGAAAGTGCGGACGGCCTTCAAGGTGAGCTATGCGTTCACGAAAGTCAACGGATGAGCGGCGTATGGTACCATGCACATCGTAACCTTTCTCAAGCAGCAGTTCGGCGAGGAATGACCCGTCCTGTCCGGTAATTCCAGTGATAAGAGCTGTCTTCATAATCATGAATGAATTTTATGTCATAAATACATTGAAACGTAACTACTTCCTAACATAATTTTACTGCGCTTGGTTCAATATACTGAAATTTAAGCTAATTTAACACTTGGGGGGGGGTGATTTTTGGGGGCGGGGTGCGTCATATAAAATAAAAAGCTATGCAAAAGTGGATTGTTATAATCATAGTGTGCCTTATATACTGTATAGGGATGGAGCCTATTACCAAGGCCGTCAAGAAGCGGGTGAAGAATAAATACGTGGCGTTTTTGATAGATTTCGCCATAGGCTTCTGCATACTTATGGCTCTGTACGGTGTGAGCGCACTATTGGGTTACGACATAGCCGACATGTAATAAAAAAATACGAGGCTGCACCGTGACATTTCTGACAGTACGGTACAGCCTCATTATCAGTGTATCCCCGTGGGGAGTCGAACCCCAATCGTCGGAACCGGAATCCGATATTCTATCCATTGAACTACGGAGACTCATAAAGGTGCCACCTTTTTAGATGGTGTCCCCACCTTTTTCAGGCACAAAGATATGACTTTTTTCAGTTACAGCAAAATAATAGACAGTGTTTAAAAATGAGCGAGGGACGGAAGTGTTTCCGCCCCTCGTGTATATCGGGTGCTATGGGTAGCGTCAGATGGCGTCGTCCTCTACAGTTTCCAGCTCATCGACAGCGGGGGCTGCAGGAGAGTCAGATGTAGCGGCTTCAAGCTTCTTCATGATGGAGAATATGAATATGGCTGAAACCAGACAGATGGCTATAAGTATGCCCCAAAGGAGCCATACGGGTATCTTACCCCAAAGGAGCATGGGGATGGATACGAGATAGTTGCCTATGGCGGTGGCTGCAAACCATCCACCCATCATGGAGCCTTTGAGCTTGGGCGGAGCCACCTTGCTGACAAACGATATGCCCATGGGCGAGAGCAGCAGCTCGGCGAATGTGAGGAGCAGGTAAGTGGATATGAGCCAGTTGGGCGACACGGATGCGCTGGTGCCTACTATGGCAAACGAGCCTATCATCATAACGGCATAGGCTATGGCTGCCATAACCATACCGTAGCCAATCTTACGCGGTGCGGAGGGCTCTTTCTTTTTCTTGGCGAGCCAGCCGAATATGGCAAGCGATACGGGCGTGAGAGCCACTACGTAGAAGGGGTTGAACTGCTGATACTGCTGCGGCTGTATTCCGGTAAGAGGGTTCTCGGTAGCGTCATAGAAGTAATACAAGGCACCGGCTACGGCGGCCAGAAGCGCTACTGATACCACACGGCTTACGGTGCCTTTTGACTGGAAGAGGTTGAACAGCGCATATACGCCTACGGCTATGGAGAGCAGAGCCCATACGTTGAATCCTATACGTGTCCAGCCACCGGCTTCAGGTGAGGTACAGCTCTTGGCAAATTCGGTAAGTGTGGCACCGTTCTGATGGAACACCATCCAGAAGAATATCACCACGGCAAACACGAGCAGGAGCGCAACTACGCGCTGCTTGGTCTGTGCCGGGGTGAGCTCCGGACCGGCTGCCTGAGCGGACTTGGCTGCACCGGCTTTCTTGTCAGTGATGATGTGGGCAAATGTACGGCGTCCGAGGAAATAGATGAGGAAGCTGATGATGAGCGATCCGCAGGCCACGGCAAATGCATAGCTGTAACCGGTGGAGAGCGTGGTTATATACTGTGAAGCGAATGCGACCATGTCAGTTCCTACACTCATGCCGCCGTCAGCGGCAAGCTGAGAAAGCTCAGCACCGTTTTCGGCTCCGTCAAGGAAGGCATTGCAGGCAGCGGGCAGTGCGGCTACATAGCTCAGTCCCTGAGCCTTGAGCGCCATATTGCACATGGCTGTAGCGGCCATGGGGGCAAACATGGAGCCGATATTGATGGCCATATAGAACAGGGAGAAGGCAGCATCGCGCTGTCCGGAGTAGCGGGGCGCATTGTAGAGGTCGCCCACCATTACCTGAAGGTTGCCCTTGAACAGGCCGGTGCCTATGGCTATAAGAGCAAGGGCTCCGCAAAGGATAACGAGTGATGAGGTGGAGCGAATGTCAGTAGGTATGGCCATTACCAGATAACCTATGAACATAACGGCTATACCGGTAACTACGCACTTGGAGAAGCTCCATTTGTCAGCTACCCATCCGCCTACGAGAGGCATGAAATAAACTAATGCCAGGAATCCGGCATAGATCTGGCCTGACACTGTGGAGTCAAAGCCGAATTTCGCCTGCAGGAAGAGCAGGAAAATGGCGAGCATGGTGTAATATCCAAAGCGTTCGCCGGTGTTGGCAAGCGAAAGGACATATAGACCCGCCGGTTGATTCTTAAACATGGTATGGTTGGTTTATTAATTTGATAAATTCAATTTCGGGCAGCCGCGTCATCCTTGGCCTGGAATGCTATGGCATAGAGGCGCATCTGCTTCACCATGGCAAGGAGGCCGTTGCTGCGCGTGGGCGACAGATTTTCGGCCAGGCCTATGCGGTCAATGAAGTAGAGCTTGGCATCAATGATTTCACGCGGAGTGTGGCCGTTGAGCACTTTTATAAGCAGGGCTATGATGCCGCGCACTATTATAGCATCGGAATCGGCGGTATAATATACCTTGCCGTCACGCTCCTCGGCATTGAGCCACACACGGCTCTGGCACCCTTCAATGAGGTGCTCGGGGGTTTTGAAACACGGGTCAATGGCCGGAAGTGAATTGCCAAGATCTATTATCATGGCATAGCGATCCATCCAGTCATCAACTTCCGAAAATTCTTCTATAATTTCGTCTTGTATCCTGTCTATGGTCATAACGGATGCGAAGATACGAAATTTTTCAGATAATTATACCAACTCAGTCAGTATTCTCATTATAAATAACATTCATCACCACCTGACCTACGGCCTGAAGCGACTCGCGGTCAATGTGAGCCATGTCATCGTTAAGCGTGTGCCATGTGGTGGGGAATGCGCCGGTGGTGGGGTTGTTACATTCCACTATGTCAATGCAGGGTATGCCGGCACGATTGATAAACAGGTGATCGTCAACTATTCCACCTCCGGTAGAATTGATAAACTTGTGGTCATATCCTGAGAGAGCGGCAATGTTCCATACCTTGTCGTTGACACCTTTAGCCACGCGGTCAGAAGTGTATTCACGATGGAACACGGCATCCGTACCCCCCACCATGTCAAGCACTATGCCATAAAGAGGCTTCGTGTCAGACCCGTAAGGCATGTTCTTTACCCAGTACTGAGTGCCCAGGCACCATGTATCCTCGTTGGAGTTCCAGCCGTCGCTGTCGCCATAGTCCTCGGCATCGACAAAGAGCAGGTCCACTCCTATGCCGGGGGACACATGCCCGAGTGCACGGGAAAGCTCAAGCATGACCCCTACCCCGCTTGCACCGTCATTGGCTCCCAATATGGGCTGGCGATGGCGACTGACGTCCGTCTCGTTATCGGCCCAAGGACGTGTGTCATAGTGAGCCACTATGAGCAGACGCTCCTTGGCCTCGGGGGCAAAGCGCCCCATGATGTTGAGTATATTAAGCTTGTCGCCATTAAACGCCTCTACCTCAGCAGTCTGTTCAATAATAGTGTCAACGCCGTTAGCCTTAAGGACATCCTTGATAAATTCAGCACATACTCTATGGCCCTCGGTTCCCGGCACACGCGGCCCGAATGAAACCTGACGGTCAACGTAGGAATAAGCCGTGTCAGCATTAAATTTCGGTGCTGTTACAGTCATGGTATCGCGTGGGGCGCTATGGTCATCCGCTTTTCCTTGCTTTGAAGATCCACAGCCCACAATGGCTATGGCTGCAAGGGCGGCAATTATTATTCTCATGATAATGATTGTGTCTAAAAATCCGCACAAAGTTACGTATATGTTACGATATAATTACATACTAATGAACATTTTTAGAGTCCCATTACTTAAATTTTGTTAATTCAACGGAGCCGAATCCTGTGCTATATCAAATTCTTGCTTACTTTGCTCTACCAAACGAAAAACATATGGCTATGAACAATACTGCACAACGCATAGAAGAGCTACGCGCTCTGCTTGACCGCTATAATCATGAGTATTACGTACTTAACTCGCCCTCAATATCGGACAAGGAGTTTGACATGCTAATGAAGGAATTAGAGCGGCTCGAACAGGAGCACCCGGAGCTGGATGATCCGCTCTCGCCCACGCATAGGGTAGGCAGTGACCTGACCAAGGGCTTCGAGCAGTGGGCGCATGAGCGGCGTATGCTGTCGTTGGGCAACACCTATTCCATAGAGGAGGTAAATGAGTTCATACGCCGGTGCAAGGAGGGGCTGATGAATCAGGACTTCACCATAGTAGGAGAAATGAAGTTTGACGGCACATCCATATCACTCCACTATGAAAACGGACGTCTTATAAGAGCCGTGACTCGAGGCGACGGTGAGAAAGGTGATGTGGTGACGGACAATATAAAGACCATACGCAGCATACCGCTGCGCCTCAGCGGCAGCGGATGGCCGGAAAAGTTTGAGATAAGAGGCGAGATAGTACTCCCCTGGACGGCATTTGACCGGCTGAACGCGGAGCGCGAGTTTAACGAGGAGCCGCTATTTGCCAATCCGCGAAACGCCGCCTCCGGAACACTTAAGCTACAGAATCCGGCTGAGGTGTCAAGACGCGGATTGGATGCGTATTTCTATTATCTGCTTGGCGATGTGCTCCCTTATGACAACCATTATGACAACATGATGGCGGCACGCTCGTGGGGGTTCAAGATAAGCGATGCCATGAGCTGCCTGCATTCGATAGATGACGTGGATGCCTACATAACCAAATGGGATACCGAAAGGAAACATCTGCCGGTAGCTACTGACGGATTAGTATTCAAGATCAACTCGCTCCAGCAGCAACTGAATTTAGGCTTTACGGCCAAATCGCCAAGATGGGCCATAGCGTACAAGTTTCAGGCGGAGCGTGCTCTGACCAAACTGAAATTCGTGTCGTATGAAGTGGGGCGTATGGGCATAATCACCCCGGTAGCCAATCTTGAGCCCGTACTGCTGTCAGGCACCATAGTAAAACGCGCATCGCTCCATAATGAGGATATAATACGCTCGCTTGACATACATGAGGGCGACATGCTGTATGTGGAGAAAGGAGGCGAGATCATACCTAAGATAACGGGCGTGGACACAGATGCCCGTGAAAAGGATGCGCAGCCTGTAGGATTCGTGACCCACTGCCCTGCCTGCGGCACAAAATTAGTGCGCGTGGAGGGCGAGGCCTCATGGCTGTGCCCCAACAAGTATGGCTGCCTGCCGCAGCAGACGGGACGCTTGGAGCACTTTGTGGGACGCCGCATGATGAACATTGACGGTATAGGCGAGGAAACGGCACAACTGCTCTTCACCGAAGGGCTGGTGCATAACATAGCGGACCTATACGACCTTACGCATGAGCAGTTAGCCAAGCTTGAACGATTCGGTGAAAAGAGCGCTGACCGCATAATGCAAGGCATAGCAGAGTCAAAAAATGTGCCGTTTGAGCGAGTGATATATGCGCTGTCAATACCTTATGTGGGTGAAACGGTGTCAAAACGACTGGCACGTGCCACCGGCAGCATAGATGTCCTTATGGCCATGTCAGTGGAGGAGCTGACGGCCATTGATGACATAGGCCCGCGAATAGCTGAGAGCATAACCGAATACTTTGCGGAGCCTATAAACATTGAAATAATTTCAAGGCTGCGTAACGCCGGAGTGCAGATGGTGGTAGCGGAGGATGCCACAGCTGCGCATACTGACAGACTGTCCGGAAAATCCATAGTGATAAGCGGTGTGTTCACCCATCATTCCAGAGATGAATACAAGGAGCTTATAGAACTGAACGGCGGTAAGAACACCGGCTCCATAAGCAAAAAGACCGACTTCATACTTGCCGGGGCCAACATGGGGCCGGCCAAATTAGAAAAGGCAAAAAAATTAGGTATCCCCGTAATAAACGAAGATACCTTTTTGGATATGATAAAACCGGACTGACGCCGATTCATTATTTGATCACTATCTCATCCGTGAACAATACGCCTTGAGGCGAGAAGGCCTGGTATCTTACATACCGAGCCTCGGTATTTCCGACCCAGGAGTATTCACGGAAGCTGACCTTGTCATCACGGATCTGCTCATAGGTTATTTCCTTGAGCTGAGTGAAGTCGGTACCGTTATCGGACACCGATATCACCACACGTGCGGGGAACCATACTTCAGGGCCGCATATCTGCATGAAGTCAGCTCCGATGTATGTCAGTGGCTGAGTCTTTTCAAGGTCAATCACCACATCGATACGTTCATCCGTGCCTTTGACAAATCCCTGCCAGCGGCCATCGTTGTAGTTCCAGCCGCCACGCAGTCCGTCAGTGAGCGTAGCCTTTCCTGCGGCAGGATAGTTGCCCCAATAGCGGAGCTTGTAGTCAACGGTCTTTCCACGTCCGAGGTGTTCGATAGGTGTCTGAGCTTCGGGACGGTTACCTATTTCGTTGGCAAGGTCAAATACATTGTACCCGCGAGCCTTCATACGGTCATTAACCTTCAAGGCTCTCTGACGGAATTCAGGGTAATCATTGCGGAGCTCCTGAGGGGTCCACGCCACCTCGGCAAGAGCCGTCATGCGCGGATACATCATGTACTCCGCATGCTCATCAGTGGGGATGTATTCAGTGAACAGCGTAGCCTCTACACCGGCTATATAATCCGTGACATCACGTCCGAGCGAATCGGGCGCCGGATTAAATTCATATACAAGGCTCAGAGGCAGGTATCCGCCTATGGCCTCCGGCTGACTGTAGGGAGCGTCCTGATAGCCGTCGAAATAACAGTAACGGCCGGGAGCCATGACTGCCTTATGCCCTGAGCGGGCGGCCTTAACGCCGCCATCAACACCGCGCCATGACACTACGGCCGCATTCGGGGCAAGGCCGCCTTCCATTATCTCATCCCACCCTATCAGATCACGGCCTTTGGAGTTGAGGTACTTTTCAACGCGGTGTATAAGATAGCTCTGGAGCTCATCGACGCTCTCCAATCCTTCAGCTTCCATGCGGGCCTTGCACAGCTCGCAAGTGCGCCAGTTGGTCTTCGGGGCTTCATCACCACCTATATTAATATATTTAGAGGGGAAAAGCTCTATTACTTCATCAAGTACATTTTCTATGAACTCAAATGTCTTTTCATTGCCCGGACAGAAATCAGATGTGCCTTTGGGGTTATGGGTGCATGACAGCTCGGGATATGCGGCGGTGACTTCCTCGGAGTGCGAGGGCATCTCTATTTCAGGTATCACTGTTATATATCGGTAAGCAGCGTAGGCAAGAATATCCTTGATATCATCCTTGGTGTAATATCCGCCATGTGCCCCGGGGTCAGTGCTCTCACAGTATTCACTGCCGGTCTTTGTCCACTCCTTCCAAGTGTCGGCCGGACGCCATGCGGCATATTCGGTAAGACGCGGATAACGGTCGATCTGCAAGCGCCATCCTGCACCATCGGTAAGATGAAACTGGAGGGTGTTGAGCTTCAGGCGTGCCATGGCATCAATCTGCTTCTTTATAAATTCCTTGTCGCGGAAATTACGGCTTACGTCAATCATCATGCCGCGATATCCGAAGCGGGGATTGTCAGTAACCGTAACGGGAGGAACAATATCACCACCATTTTCCTCAAGTAGCTGTATGACACTCTGCATGCCGTAGAACAGCCCCTGCGCACCGGTAGCTTTTACCGTTACGCCCAGCTTGTCACCGACTGTGAGCAGGTAGCCTTCAGCCGACTCTACTCCGGGCACCTCCGAGGCTATTTCAAGCCGGATCTGGTTATTGCTTTTCTTGGGGGTGGCCGTGAGCTGAGGCAGTACGCTCGCAATATAGGATGCGAGGTGAGCCTTGTCAGCCTCAGGAGCGTCGATATACAATGTGGTGGAAGCCTTGAGCTTAAACGGCTTGGCTTGGGACACTGTGATTGAGGCCGGCTTGGGTATTATATCAGTAGAATAACCGGCGGCATGACCCTTCAATGACGTGATGAGCATGGCAATGATTAGGAAATAGCTGTATTTCATTAGCTTACAAATTTTGACGTGAATTTATTAAGACGCAGCGCCCATGTGAGTACGGCAGCTACTGCAAATGTGGTGATACCCATAAGAATGATGCGTATCACTACCGGTATGGATGCTATGGCATAGAGGTCATAGCTCATCATTACGAAGATGAAGTGGCACAGATATATGCCGAATGTCAGTGTGGCTAACTTACGCAGCATGGATCCTGACGGAGGATTGATACGCTGCACGGTTACGAACACCGGAAATGTCATCAGGAATACATTTACACCACAGAACAGCCATATCACTTCAAGATAGGCATAGTCGCCGGGATAATAGTTCTGTAACGTGATGTAGCCTAATGATGTTATGGCGTAGCCTGCCAAAAACATGGGGATAAGCACGGCGCACATCTTACGCGCGGACCACTGCAGCGGGTAGGTGCGCAGATAGTATGCCAATACCAGATAGCCTATGAATCCGGACACGTAGTACACCAGCCCGAATGCATTCCAGTCACATCCGCCAAGTATGTCCATATTGCCATAATTGCCGAGATAGCCTGCGGCCGGGGCAAACAGCTTGATGTAAGGAATGAATAAGGTGGCAAACCACAGGATAAGGAAATTTTTTATGTCACGGCGCGATGCAGTGGTGAGCCATGCGCTGAGTACAGGCATGATGAGGTACAGGCCTACGAGCATGTACACGTACCAAAGCGGTGTGGTGTCAAAATTAAAATTAAGTACCCAGCTCCACAGGCGGTTAGTGAGCCCGTCAGGCGTATATGCCGACATGTCCACCGACGGGTTGGCGGTACGGATACCGGCACCTGTAAAATACATGTAAGCAAGTAACGGCAACGCCAATGACCAGAATATGAGTGGCCACACTATGCGTCCTACCCTTTTACGATAGAAAGCTGTGAGCGATACGGGCTGTGGCAGCGGCAGGAGGAGCACGCCCGTCATCATGACAAACAGCGGTACGCTGGGGCGGAAGAGGCTCCCGGCAAACACTCCGGTAAGGAAGGTGGAGCGGTCAGCATCGAACTGAGCCACAAATCCGTCACAGCAATGCGCCAACACTACCATGGCGCATGCCATAACACGGAGGAAATCAATCCATCCAATATGTTTACGGTCAATCATTAATTATGGTTTGTTTTTTGAGGTGGTTTAATAACCTTTTATTACGTTCATGGCTTGCTGAAATGAATGGGCCGGCGAAAGGGCTATATACTCATCGGGGTTTCGCTTTATCCACGTGAGCTGCTTCTTGGCATATACCCGAGTGTTCTTTCCTATACGGGCTATGGCATCGGGCATAGACATGGCGCCGTCAAACACAGCGAACAGCTCTTTATAGCCAACAGTGTTAAGCGAGTTCAATTCCCGCCGGTCATACACGGCGCGAGCCTCATCCACCAGCCCGGCGGCAATCATGGCATCTACACGTGCGTTGATACGGCTGAACAGCTCATCGCGTGGCCAGTCAATGTAGAACCGCAGGATGTTAAACGGGCGGTCCTTACGCTTGCCTGTACGGAATGAGGAGTAGGTGCGGCCTGACTCTGCTATTATTTCTATAGCATGAATAATCCGCTTGGCATTATTCTTATCCACTATGGCATAATATTCAGGGTCAAGGCGCATGAGCTCGCTCCGAATACCCTCAAGCCCTACACGCTGATAAAGCTGCTTGACACTGCTGCGCACAGGCTCCGATATGGTGGGGAGGTCATCGATGCCATGCACCACAGCATCGACATACATCATGGATCCTCCGCACATTACGGCATAGTCATTTTTTTGCCAGATGGCACCGAGAATGTCAAGTGCGTCAGCCTCAAAAGATGCCGCGCTGTAATAAGCCTCAAGTGGGAGCACTCCTATAAGATGGTGCTTTACGGACGCAAGCTGCCCGGGCGTAGGCGCTGCCGTACCGATAGGCAGTCCGCAATAGATTTGCCGGGAATCAGCCGAAACTATTTCGGTGCCCAATTCCCGGGCAATTCTTACAGCGAGGTCTGACTTGCCGGAACCGGTAGGTCCGGTAATGACCACAAGAGTCTTATCTTTACCCAATAGAACGGATATTGATTCGGTTACGCCTGTTTCTCCACAAGTTTTATGATCTCCTCAATGACCTTTGTGGCCTTCTCCATGGAAGGAACGGGCACAAATTCGTAGCGTCCGTGGAAGTTAAGTCCACCGGCAAAGATATTGGGACAGGGAAGACCTTTGAATGAGAGCTGTGCCCCGTCCGTGCCGCCGCGTATGGGCACTACCTTGGGCGTGACATCGGCAAGGCGCATGGCCTCCTCGGCTATATCTATTATGTGCATTACCGGCTCGATCTTCTCACGCATATTGTAGTACTGGTCCTTTATGTCAAGGGAGGCCACACCGGGGAATTCATTGTTGACCTTACGCACCAGATGCTCCATCTCCTTTTTGCGGCGTTCGAAGCGGTCACGGTCATGGTCACGTATGATGTAAGTCATAGTGGTCTTCTCCACTGTGCCTTCTACCGAAATCAGGTGATAGAAGCCTTCATAGCCCTCAGTGTGTTCGGGTGTTTCCCATCGGGGCAGCATTATGGCAAACTGATTGGCTATACGCAGCGAGTTTATCATCTTGTGTTTGGCGTAGCCGGGATGTACATTGCGTCCGGTAAATGTAATGCGTGCCACGGCAGCATTGAAGTTTTCATATTCAAGCTCGCCTATCTCGCCGCCATCCATGGTGTAGGCCCAGTCCGCTCCAAAACGCTCTACATCAAACTTATGGGCGCCTTGCCCTATCTCCTCATCAGGATTAAAGGCTATGCGTACACGTCCATGCTTGATTTCCGGATGCTTGAGCAGATAAGCCACGGCTGTGACAATTTCAGCAATACCGGCCTTGTCATCGGCTCCGAGAAGGGTGTTGCCGTCAGTCACTATCAGATCCTGGCCTATGTAGTGATTAAGTTCGGGAAATTCTGAAGGTGAAAGCACTATACCCTTGTCGGCATTAAGGGTTATGTCGCCGCCTTGATACTTCTCCACTATACGGGGCGACACATGGCGTCCGCTCATGTCGGGCGATGTGTCAAGATGCGCTATGAAGCCTACTGTGGGCACGGATGCCTTGTCAGTATTGGCAGGAAGGGTGGCCATAAGGTAGCCGTTGTCATCAAGAGTGATATCTTCCAGTCCGAGAGCTTCAAGCTCATTCCTGAGATGTTGGGCAAATATCATCTGCCCCGGAGTAGAGGGGGTAAGGTTAGTAAGTTCGTCACTCTGAGTGTCAAACTTGACATATTGCAGAAATCGGTCTACTACAGTCATGGTACGTCAGGTATGTATAAGTATATATGTAATTTTATTTTACGGTAAGAAGATAGTAGTTCTTTTTGCCGCGCTGAACCAGTATATAGCGGCCATTCAGAAGCATATCAACTGATACAGGTGCATAGGGATCGGTAATTTTTTCCTTGTTGATGCTTACGCCTCCGCCCTGCACCATCTTACGCATTTCGCCCTTTGAGGCAAATACGGGAGCCTTGTCGGTGAGCAGGTCGGCCAATTTTACTCCGGCCTCTATATCTGCGCGGTCTATCTCATAACGGGGCACGCCTTCTATTACGGCAAGCAGCGTAGGCTCATCGATACGGCGAAGTATATCGCCGGCCTTGTTGCTGAACAGGATCTGTGAGGCTTCCACTGCGGCATCATAGTCAGCACGCGAGTGTACCATTACGGTAATCTCCTCAGCAAGGCGCTTCTGGAGCGGACGCTGTCCGGGATCAGCCTTCTGCTGCTCTACGAGAGCCTCTATCTTTTCACGGCTAAGCTCGGTGAATATCTTTATATACTTCTCAGCATCGGCATCACTCACATTGAGCCAGAACTGATAGAACTTGTAAGGTGAGGTGTAGCGCGGATCCAACCACACATTGCCGCTCTCAGTCTTTCCAAACTTGCCGCCATCAGCTTTGGTGATGAGCGGACATGTAAGCGCATAGGCTTCGCCGCCGAGGGTACGGCGTATGAGTTCAGTACCGGTGGTGATGTTACCCCACTGATCCGAGCCGCCGAGCTGAAGGCGGCAGTTTTTCTCACGGTACAGATTCAGAAAATCGTAACCCTGCACAAGCTGATATGAGAACTCCGTAAACGACATGCCCTGCTGGCTCTCGCCTGACAGACGCTTTTTCACCGAGTCCTTGGCCATCATATAGTTGACGGTGATATGCTTGCCTACATCGCGTATGAAGTCAAGGAATGAAAAATTCTTCATCCAGTCATAGTTGTTGACCATTTCGGCGGCATTGGGAGCATCGCTGTCAAAATCAAGAAACTTGGCGAGCTGCTTCTTTATGGCCTCCTGATTATGGCGGAGTGTCTCCTCATCAAGGAGTTTGCGCTCCTGGCTCTTCATAGAGGGGTCACCTATCATACCCGTGGCACCGCCTACGAGAGCTATAGGTTTGTGCCCTGAACGCTGGAAGTGCTTAAGTATCATCACACCTACAAGGTGTCCTATATGAAGGCTGTCGGCTGTGGGGTCAATGCCCAGATATGCCGTGGTCATTTCTTTTTTGAGCTGTTCATCCGTACCCGGCATCATCTGGTGAATCATGCCGCGCCATGTCAGTTCTTCAATAAAATCCATCGTAATTTATATGCTTTTATATTGTTAGCTAATTATGATGCAAATTTATAACAAATCAAGCCTATAGGCAAAAGTTTGCACAAAAAAAGCGTCCACGGGATGCGGGGACGCTGTGTTTTTCATGGCCTTCCTATTGGGTGCTTAGGCTTCTATTACTCTTTTGGCTCCGATGTAATTGCGGCTGTAGTATCCGCCATCGGGAAATTTCTGATATACCACTCCCCTCTTGGTAGAGGCATGTATGAATGTGCAGCTGCCGTCAGGATTCACATCCACCACCATGGCTACATGGCCTACACGGCCTTTGCCGCTACGGGCGGAGCTGAAAAACAGGAGGTCGCCGGTCTTCCATTCCTTGTGGGCCACTTTAGTACCCTGAGTGTACTGAGCCTTTGATGTACGGTGAAGGTTTATACCATGGTTCTTAAATATATAGCTGGTAAATCCGGAACAATCAAAATTTTTAGGCCCGGTGGCGCCCCATACGTACTTAGTGCCGAGGTATCTTGCAGCAAATGCCTTAATGCTTTCGGCCAATTCATTGGTTGAATCTGATGCCATGCCCTCCTCCTCTTCTTCAGCTTCATCAACTGACGGAGCGGATAGCATTTCGGTAAAAATATTTTCAGGTACCGGCACCTGAGGGAGAGCTATATTGTCAATGGTGGTTTTGCGGTTTGTTGCGGTAAGAGAGAGTATGAAAAATAAAAAGGTTGCTATAGATAATAATTTCTTCATGTATTCTGATTAAAATGTCCTGCTGTGTTGTTTTTCCGAATACAAAGTTACTACAATGTTGGCCCACACGCAAATACATGCTTTCACATAAAGAAACGATTAAGTTAACATAATTCAAAGTAAACAGTATTTTAACTTGTATAATTAACGTATACAAACCGCATATTCACACATAAACATATGTATGACAATGCATTTTATATTCAGGCGCTAACTAAGGGCGATTACAATATTTCGTACAAATTAACAGGCACGTTCACACTATTTAGAGCCGGTATCTTATCCCATGAAAACACATTGATAAGTTCCGCAGGTGTACATGGGACTACTGCGGAGGTGAGCCCTGCAATATAAGCCAATATGCCTATTATATCACGCTGAGAATACCGTGAACGCAAAGATTCCATGTCAAGTGACTTGTCACGCTTGGACAGCCGTACCCCGGCGGAATTACATACGAGAGGTACGTGAGCAAAATCAGGAGCAGCGTATCCCAACAGTGAGTACAGGTAGAGCTGCTGTGCCGTGGAAGGCAACAAATCAGCTCCACGCACTATTTCAGTCACCCCCATAAGGGCATCATCTACAACCACCGCAAGCTGATAAGCCCAGGCTCCATCGGCACGCCTCAGTATGAAATCGCCACATTCAGTGGCAAGGTTCATATGCTGCTTACCGTATACTTTGTCAACGAATGAATATGTCCGGTCAGGTACATATAGCCTTGAAGCGGCCCTTAACGAGAGCGACTGTACGGAATCAGCATAGGGTATCAATGTGGGGCGACACCGGCCTGTGTATATCACCCTACCGTCAGAGCTGTGCGGAGCTTGCGTAGCCAGCAAATCATGGTGCGTGCATGTACACGGGTATACCAGACCAAGCGAGGCTACGCGCTCCAACGCCTGCAGGTACAGTCCACTCCGCATACTCTGTTCATACGGGCCGCACTCTCCGCATCCTGCCAAGCCGCCTTCATCCCAATCCAGTCCGAGCCACGCCAAATCATCCTCTATGAGCTTAGAGTATTCACGCTTGGACCGCTGTGGATCAAGATCCTCGATACGGAGAATCCACTTGCCGCCATTTTTCCTTACGGAAAGCCATGACAGCAATGCCGTAAACAGATTGCCGAGGTGCATACGTCCTGTGGGCGACGGCGCGAATCTACCTTTCATTTCTTGGTAAAGAATTTAGGCGTAACAGTGATGAAAAACTCAAAGTTTATACCCGGCATAGGCCGTGACAGGACTGAGAGGTAATCCTCATTGAAAAGATTATTCACAGCCAGTTTGAGCGAAACGTCAGCCGGCTTGAATATCAACGCCTTCTCAACGGCTACATTATTCATGTAGTACTTAGGTAGCGTACCGCTTAAGGTAAGATCATTGCTTGACATGGTGTAGCGTTCGGAATAAAAGCACCATTTATACAGTAGGCTCCACGTGCGCCACGAAACTCGCGCATTAAACGAGGCCGAATGTTTGGGCACATACGGAAGCTGCTTGCCTACGGACTGATCAGCCTGTGACATATTTTCACCACGGTTTACAGACGGTGTCCATGAATATGATCCATTGAAATCAAAGTACCAGTCACGGAAAGGGTGCATACCTACATTTAGCTTTGCTTCAACGCCATAGGAATGGACTTTTTTCACATTTCGCGGGGAGAAGAACCCTTTAGTGGTAGGGAGCCAAAGGATCCAATCGTCGATGCGGCTGTCAAACCACGTGGCACCGCCTCCTATACTGAACTTATTTCCAAAGGCTTTGTCAAAGCTCAGTCCGGCATCATAGGTTATGCCACGCTCGCTTTTCAAGTCAGGATTACCACCCGGCAGGAAGTAAAGGTCGTTGAGCGAGGGAAAGCGATAGTTACGTGACACGGAAGCCTTAACCATAACGTTGGCGCGCCTTGACAGAAGGCCGTCAATGAAGAATGCCGGAATAACCGGAGCCCATGTACTGCCGGCAAGCTCTTCGCGCAATATTACCGACATCCCCAAGCGATCGGTAGGCTGCCATTTGGCCGAAGCGGCCGCCGACAGTTCTAAACGGCCTTGATCATATCCCACTATAGCCTTGTCGCCGTCCTGAAGGATGATATTCTTGTCCTCACTCCGCACCAGATGCTGGTGGGCCGATACATTTGCGGTAAAGTACCAATTTCTTACAGGTGAATATTCTCCGTCAAGCCTGGCGAAGAAGGTATTGACACGGCTTCTTGAGCGGGTCATAACCACCCAATTATCATCGGCCACTTCCTTCTTGTAGTCATAGGCCATATGTGTATGAATGTAGCCGGCCTTAGCCCCGGCTTTCCATTTGGACCGGAGCCTGTCCCATGTCAGAACGCCACGGAAGGAATTTTCCCGCTGCCTGTTCTCAAAATCCTTTTCACTGCCATAATCAGTGGTAAGCATGGGAAGTTCCCTGTTAGAATTGGTAAACCATGCATAAAGACCGAATTTATCACCGTGATGTGTATCGTATCGTACCTCCTGAAGTATATTAAGATCCTTATATGATCCGCTTCGGTTACGCTCCGTAGGATGGTATCGGCCTATTATATTATGCAGGTCATCATATATGTTTATCATCTTGTCATGATTCACATACTTATAATCATTGGGCGATGAGGCATAGGCCACACGCGTAACCGCACTCCAGTTATTGCCAGCATAACTGAAGCGGGCAAATTCATCAAACGTGCTGAATGACCCTACCCCTTGGACATATTGAAGGCCTACGCCCTGAGGGTATGCAGCGCCGGATGAGAGGCTGACAAGTCCACCCAGGCCGCCACCGGCCTCCGTCACTGATGATGTGCCGTGCAGGAGCGAAGCACGGTCAATGAAAAATGACGGGATGGTAGAAAAATCCGTCATGCCAAGCATGGGGCTGTTTATGCGCATGCCGTTCCATGTAACCTGCGTGTGGCTCGGAGATGTCCCACGGAAGGAAACCGTGGACAAGGTGGCGCGTCCGTAATTCTTGACAAACACGGATGAATTATATGCCAGAACATCCGCCATGGATAGAGCCAGATTTTCCTTAAGTGACAGAGAATCGAATACCGTCTTCTGTACTCCGATATCTTTCATGGGCCGGCGTACCGTGAGAACTACTTCATCAAGGTTGCGGCTCCGCTGTGCGGAGGCAGTGCCCGAGTATAATACCGAGCCTAATACAGTGGCTGCAAATATGAGTGTGGTCCCTTTCATCTCTTCCAGCAAAAAGCTCCGGGTGTAATACCTACATAAAATTCACTCATGAGCACACCATCGACATTAAACCGATATATCATGCCCTGCTGCTGATAATCAATGGCGTCAGCCACATAGACGTCGCCACACAGAGGATCGACGGTAAGTCCGTAGAAGCGTGTTGACTTGTACTCGATGAACGGCCTTACGGGCAGGCGAGAGTCGCTGACATTCATGCGCCACACATCACGGTCAATCCAGTACAGCATATCGCCATCACCGTCAATGACAAGCTCGGACGGATTGTCGCCAAGCGGAAATCGGTATGACTGTTCAATGGTGAATGTAGCGGCATCAATCCTGAAAAGCCCCGGAGCCTCGTAGCCATAGGGCGAGCCTTCGTAGCCACCCGAGGTCAGCGTCCAAAGCTTGTAGTTACGGTCAATAACCAACGATACCGGCTGGATGCCTACCACCAATTCATCCACCACCCTATCCGTTTCGGTGTCTATTTTTATGATTCGGTTCTGATAGCTCCAACAGTTGCAGTACACGTATTTGCCGTAACTTACCATCTGCTCCGTGGAGCCTGACTCCATGGTCATGCCCGGCACTGTGATGTAACCGGTTATTTCAAACCGTGACGGATCAATGATGTATATCCTGTTATCCCACAGCTGTGTCACATAAGCCTTGGTGGGCGAAATGAAATGGATGTATCGCGGAGAGGTCAAATTCTCAATCCGGCCCACCTCGCGAAACGTATTCGGATCAATGGCAAATATCACATGTGAATTATTCACAACTATCCAGCCCAGGCCTCCAAACATAGTCATGGATTGGGCTACATCACCAAGCTTCATGCCATTGGCCTTAAGGAATATTTCATTGGTGACGGTTCCCTCAGCCGGGTCATAAAAACTCAATGAAGAATTGCTGTACTGGAAATTACCTTCGTTAAGTATGAACAATCCGTAGCCCGGCTCATCAAAGGACTCCTGCTCATGATCCGGCCATTTCATACATGACGAAACGGCACTGACAGCCATCAAGGCTAAAGCGAGATATTTAACCGACCGAAGCATGAGCGGTTCAATCTACCATTGTGGGTGCTGTGGAGTAAGTAACTCCGTCCAGAGCATTGCGCCCCGCCATGTCAGTGAGCAGAAACGTGTACATCCATTTGTTAAGGCGTATACCGGGGGCATCGACATACGGCAGTTTGAAGAGAACCTTGTTCCAGCCTTTCCTAAGTGTTACCGGTATAACGGGCCTACCTGATGCATTCTCGTTTAGAAGCAGTGACTCATTGCTTACATTCAGCCCGGAATTGAACCATGCTGGAGGCAGGATCTCCTCGCCGTTGAGCCATATGCGGGAGCCTTTCCTGTCCCAACATCCGGCATCGGGAGCCAAGTCCTTTTCGGAGCGGCTATAGTTTTGAAGTTCAATGTATGCCCCTGCCACAGTGTCATTAGGGCTATAAACCCATGTCCACGCATATGCGGTATGGCCGGATCTTATATCGCCATACCATCCGGGGACATTGCGCCCCCATGCATGGCGCAGATATACCCCGGCGCCGGCCACTTCTATCATAGCGGTATCCGCCGGTGTAGCCTCACGCTGTTCCGGCCAGAACGAGGCAGTGGCATCGCCCCCGTTTTCAAATGGGCCGGCCACATTCCACACCACATCAGATTGGCGCATATACGGTACAGGTTCGGCGGCAAGCAAGCCATTCTTGTGTGTGAGGAACCGGCGTTCCCAGTCGGCAAACTCTTTATGCCTCTTAGAGCCGGGAACCATGCGTACGCCACCCCGTTCTATATACTCATTGCCTCCGCCTATCCAAGCGCGTTCGGCCGAAGCAAGTACAGCGGCATAGAAATTGTTTTGGCCTATTATGTCCTTTTCGCCCGGAAGCTTGCGGTCATTCCAGTATGCCGATATGGTTCCGGCATTCTCCGCACTACCACAAGGCTCATAATATATATTGCTGCTGTAAATGCCTTCTATGTCAGCAAATGTATCGAAATGGTTGGCATAGTTGTATCGGCAGTCGATATTGGGTTTTCCGGCTATACGGCGCCCTGCAGTGCTCCACATCTGCGTCATGTCATATCCGTCCAGCTTGCTGAGGTTCACACCATGTATGGGATTCCAGAGTATGACCTTGCGCCCGAGCGAATGTACCTTGTCAATCATTGTCTCAAGGAAGCGCGGATAAGTTATGGCCACTTCATCACCCCCTATATGCAGGTACGGTGCCAAGGGGAAAGCCTTGGCCAGCGACTCGATTATCATACCAAGCTCCTGCACTCCTTCATCAGTCTGCATGGTATGCCCCATGGCACGCGTAAAGGCAGCGCTGTGCCCCGGCATATCTACTTCAGGAATTATGGTTACGCCGCGTTCGGCTGCATACCGCTCAAGCTCAGTACACTCTTCAGGCGTGTAATACTTGCCGGGGAATCGGACCGTGACACTGTCAGCGGTCAGTTCAGGGAAAGCGTCGACTGCAAAACGCCATGCCTGATTTTCGGTGAAATGCCAGTGGAAGGTATTGATTTTGAACTTTGAGAGCAGATATATTTCACGCTTCAGTTCATCAATGGATATGAACGAACGGCCTACATCATGCATAAATCCCCTGAGCTTGAATGCCGGCCAATCCCTCAGGGCAAGAGCCGGGATATATGATGCGTTCATGGCCAGCTGGCCAAGAGTAGCTGCAGCGCGTTTCACACCTGTGGAGTTCAAAGCCTTGACATATACAGTATCGGCAGTGACATCGATGGAATATGCCTCAGGCTGATACCCGTACAGCTGATAATCATATGCTCCGGGGATAGAATCCACTATCATCACCTTGATTATACCGGGATTGGCGCTTGATTCTTTGGCACCATATGTGGTGACTACATCATCAAGCATTATATCGGACGTGCATCCCTCATACCGCAACGGACGGTCAAGCGAGAATGCAGCACCGTCATTCAACACAATATTTTGTGGCCGAGGCAACAAATCATCTACCGATGCACTACACACTAATGCGCCAAATAGAGCTACAGCACATGACAATGCACAGATTCTTTTCATACTCCATCATTTTTAAGGTGCCTCAAAGATACGCTAAAATCATGGCTCATACAAGTACCATGATTAATATGTCCGCGTAACTGACCCTTACAAAAGAAACTTTTTAGTATCTTTGTCAATTATGAAATGCAAGTGGCAGATGGATACTACAATATATAATTCAAAGGTGGACTGGTGGGTGCCCGCAGTGGTTATATTCACCGTAGTGATATGCATAATAGGCCCTATCATTGACGGGGAACTTTTAATTACAGGACTGATTATGGGGCTTTTTCTTTTTATCCTTGAAGCAGTGATGTTCGGCAGCGTCAAATATCAGATATCCGATGGCCGGCTCGGGGTAAGAAACCCATTCTACCGCTGGGAGTGGTTTCCGATAGACAAAATCTCGGAGGTAAAGAAAACGAGCGGGATTTTAGCCGGAGCTGCGCTGTCAACTAAGCGCATATCTATAAAATTTTATGACAGGAAAATTCTGAAAAGCTCCATGCCTATAGAAATCTCGCCCAAGGATCGCGACGGCTTCATAGCCCGGCTCAAAGAAATCAATCCGAACATAATCATAAAATAGCCCCCACCACCATGAACCTATACAGCGAATTTGGACAATATATCAGAGCGTCCGAGCCGGAACCGAAGGAGCGAGCCGAGTTGTGGCAAACGGCTATAGGTCTGCAGAAAGTTGATGGTCTGGATGTGTCAGACTATCTTGTTGCAACGGCAAAAAAGCATATTGAAGGTGAGGTCAGCATTGATGATGTTGACAAACTGATAATGACCTATTATCAAAGCGAGGCTGCCCGCGAGATTCCGGATGACGTAAAGGAGGCCGATGAGGTATCGAAGAATATTGTCCGTGTTCTTTCTGAACCGTCATTCTCTTTCTCGGTCCAAGGTTTGGCCGGATTGCATAGACGTATTTTCCATGGCGTGATAAAGCATGCCGGTGAGTTCCGAAAATATAACATAACCAAGAAGGAATGGGTACTTGACGGAGCATCAGTACTATATGGACCTTGGGAAGATCTGACACTCGCCATAGAGTATGACCTTGAACAGGAACGGCAGTTCCGTTATAAGGGCATGACGCAACTCCAGATAATAGAGCATCTTGCAAAGTTTATTTCGGGTATATGGCAGATACATCCTTTTCCGGAAGGGAATACGCGAACCACGGCTGTGTTCACAATAAAATATCTCCGGTCCATGGGGTATAAGGTAGAGAATGACATGTTCAAGAGTCATTCATGGTACTTCCGTAATGCCCTTGTCCGCGCCAATTATCGAAACGTAGTTAAAGGTGTAGAGCCGACTGATGAATACCTTGTGCTGTTTCTTCGGAATCTTCTTATGGGTGAGAACCATGAGTTGAAGAACCGATATCTGCAAATCAGAGCCAGTGAAGTATTAGGGGATCATAAGCAAAGTTAACAAGAAAAACGAGCATCCGGAAAGTAAATCAAGTTAAAAGGAATCAATCATAATATCAGGTAAATGAGTGGGGCAAAGGATATTGAGGCGACATTGCTGAGTATGGCCGATGAGCGCCAGGCACGTCAGATGCTGCGTTTTTTCAAGACCGGGCCGGGGGAATATGGCGAAGGCGACATATTCATCGGGCTCAAGAATCCGCAAGTGCGAATGGTAGTCAAAGAGGCGTGGAGGGATACTCCACTGTCAGAGGCTGCAAAGTTGGTGAAATCGCCACTTCATGAGGTACGCCTATGCGGGCTGCTGATAATGGTGGAGCAATATCTCAAAGCCATGAATAAGAAAGATGTGGCGGCTATGGAAGCTATATTCATTACCTATACAGGGCTACATGAGCATATCAACAACTGGGATTTGGTTGATCTGTCGGCAATAAAGATTGTTGGCAATCACGAAGTGCTGAATCCATCCATAACATTGATGAGTGATTGGATTAACTCCGAAGGCCATACGCTTTGGCAGCAACGTATAGCTATGGTGAGCACATGGATGCTAATACGTAACGGACGTGCCGATGTATGTTTTGATAGAGCGGCTAAACTATTGAATAGCCCTCACGACCTGCTTCACAAGGCCGCCGGATGGATGCTCCGCGAGGCTTGGAAA
>JAMPBB010000013.1 GCA_023666885.1 Muribaculaceae bacterium
AAAATATATCTTTGGGGAGATGTAATCAAGGTATTTTAAATGAAAGAGCCGTGATCAATCTGTTAAATTCCAACCATATTCTATATATTGTGGGAATAAATTCGTAACTTCGCGCTGACGCGCGTACCGCAGCATAAATAGTATGATGCATGGTGCGTGCCGGAGATAAAGAAGTACCTTAATTTCCTAATAGATTACTAACAAAATTATGAGCAAGGAAAAAAAATTCTTGACTTGTGATGGTAACCAGGCCGCAGCGCATATATCATATATGTTCTCGGAAGTGGCGGCCATCTATCCCATCACCCCGTCATCAACTATGGCTGAATACGTTGATGAATGGGCTGCTGCCGGACGTAAAAACATTTTTGGAGAGACGGTTCTCGTTCAGGAGATGCAGTCAGAGGGCGGCGCCGCAGGTGCCGTGCACGGCTCACTTCAGGCAGGAGCTCTCACCACTACCTACACTGCATCGCAGGGCCTGCTGCTGATGATACCTAACATGTACAAGATAGCAGGTGAAATGCTTCCCTGTGTGTTCCATGTATCGGCTCGTACCATCGCATCACATGCGCTGAGTATATTCGGTGACCATCAGGACGTGCTCGCTTGCCGTCAGACCGGTTTCGCCATGCTTGCCGAAGGTTCAGTGCAGGAGGTAATGGATCTGGCCGGTGTGGCACATCTGTCCACCATCAAGAGCAAGATTCCTTTCCTGAACTTCTTCGACGGCTTCCGTACATCGCATGAGATACAGAAGATAGAAGTAGTGGATCAGGAAGACCTGGAGCCGCTGGTAGATTATGAGGCAATAGCTGATTTCCGCCGCCGCGCCCTCACACCGGACGCTCCCGTGGCTCGCGGTATGGCTGAGAACTCTGACGTATTCTTCCAGCACCGTGAGGCTTGCAACAAGCAGTATGATGCCGTACCTGACATCGTAGAGGCTTACATGAAGAATATCAGCGATATCACAGGCCGTGAATATCACCTGTTCAACTACTACGGTGCTCCTGATGCTGACCGCGTAATCATAGCTATGGGCTCTGTTACTCAGGCTGCTCAGGAAGCCATAGATCATCTGATGTCAAAGGGTGAGAAGGTAGGTCTGGTATCAGTACACCTGTACCGTCCGTTCTCAGCACGCCACTTCCTCAGCGCCATACCTTCAACTGTGAAGCGTATAGCTGTGCTTGACCGCACTAAGGAACCCGGTGCCAACGGCGAGCCTCTGTACCTTGATGTGGCTGAATGCTATTGCGGCAAGGCTGACGCTCCCATGATAGTATCGGGCCGCTACGGTCTGGCATCGAAGGATACCACTCCGGCTCATATCATAGGCGTGTTTGACAATCTGGCTCTTCCCGAACCCAAGACCAAATTTACCGTAGGTATAGTCGATGACGTTACTTTCCTGTCACTTCCTCCCGTCAAGGAACTGGCACTGAGCGGTGAAAGCACTTACGAGGCCAAGTTCTATGGACTCGGTGCTGACGGTACTGTGGGCGCCAATAAGAACTCTGTAAAGATTATAGGTGAGAACACCTCTAAATATTGTCAGGCATACTTCGCATATGACTCGAAGAAGTCAGGCGGTTTCACCTGTTCACACCTTCGTTTCGGCGACGAGCCCATACGCTCTACATATCTTGTAACCACACCTAACTTCGTGGCATGCCATGTACAGGCATATCTGCACATGTACGATGTGACACGCGGTCTGCGTGACGGCGGCACATTCCTGCTCAACACCATATGGGAGGGCGAGGAACTGGCCAAGAACCTGCCTAACAAGGTTAAGAAGTATTTCGCTGACCATAACATCACCGTATACTACATCAACGCTACCAAGATAGCTCAGGAAATAGGACTTGGTAACCGTACCAACACCATCCTCCAGAGCGCATTCTTCCGTATTACTGAAGTGATTCCTGTAGATCTGGCCGTAGAGCAGATGAAGAAGTTCATCGTTAAGTCATATGGCAAGAAGGGTCAGGATGTAGTGGAAAAGAACTATGCAGCTGTGGATCGCGGCGGCGAATACAAGCAGCTTCCCGTTGATCCGGCTTGGAGCAATCTTGAAATAGAACCGGCTCCCGCCAATGATGATCCCGCATTTATCAATGAGATAGTACGTCCTATCAATGCTCAGGATGGCGATCTGCTTAAGGTAAGTGACTTTGCCAATATAGCTGACGGTACTTGGGAGCAGGGCACTGCCGCTTATGAAAAGCGCGGTGTGGCCGCATTCGTTCCCGAATGGCTGCCTGAGAACTGCATACAGTGTAACAAGTGTGCTTATGTATGTCCTCACGCTTCAATACGTCCGTTTGTGCTTGATGCTGCTGAAATGGCGGTTGCACCGTTCGGCGAGGACAGAACCATTCCTGCTATAGGCAAGACATTTGCCGGCATGCGTTTCATGCAGGCTGTGGATGTGCTTGACTGTCTGGGCTGCGGCAACTGTGCTGATGTATGCCCCGGCAAGAAGGGTGTCAAGGCTCTCGTGATGAAGCCTCTTGAAACTCAGCTTGACGTTCAGAAGGAATGGGACTACTGCGTTAAGAAGGTGGCTTCAAAGCAGAACCTTGTAGATATAAAGAGCAATGTCAAGAACAGCCAGTTTGCCACTCCGCTCTTTGAATTCTCCGGCGCTTGCTCAGGCTGCGGTGAAACTCCTTATGTGAAGCTGATAAGCCAGCTGTACGGTGACCACGAGATGGTGGCCAACGCTACAGGTTGCTCTTCAATATATTCAGGCTCCGTTCCTTCCACTCCGTACACCACCAATGCCAAGGGTTACGGTCCGGCTTGGGGCAACTCGCTGTTCGAGGACTTTGCTGAATTCGGACTCGGCATGACTATAGCCGGTGAAAAACTCCGTGCACGTGTGGCCGACAAGATGAAGGACATCACCGAATGCCCCACTTGTTCGGATGAAATCAAGGCTCTGGCTCAGCAGTGGCTTAACGCTCCTGACGATGCCGTGTCAACTCGTGAGGTGGCTGAGAAGATAGTACCTCTCTGCGAGGCTTGCGGTTGCGATGCCTGCAAGGAACTTCTTGCCATAAAGGGCTTCATAGCCAAGCGTTCACAGTGGATTATAGCCGGTGACGGTGCTGCTTATGACATAGGCTTCGGCGGTCTTGACCACGTACTCGCTTCAGGTAAGAACGTAAATGTGCTGGTAGTGGACACTGAGGTTTACTCTAATACCGGCGGTCAGGCTTCAAAGGCTACTCCGCTCGGCGCCATTGCCAAGTTTGCTGCATCAGGTAAGCGTATCCGTAAGAAGGATCTCGGTCTGATAGCATCTACCTACGGTTATGTATACGTGGCTCAGATAGCTATGGGCGCTGACCAGAATCAGACTCTTAAGGCTATCCGCGAGGCTGAAGCTTATGACGGACCGTCGCTCATCATAGCTTATGCTCCCTGTATCAACCACGGTATACGCGCCGGTATGGGTAAGAGCCAGCAGGAAGAGGCCAATGCCGTGGCTTGCGGTTACTGGCACCTGTGGCGCTACAATCCTGCTTTAGAGGAAGTAGGCCAGAATCCGTTCTCGCTTGACAGCAAGGAGCCGGATTGGGATAAGTTTGAAGACTTCCTCAAGGGCGAAGTGCGCTACTCATCAGTAGTTAAGCAGTACCCTGACCAGGCTGCTGAACTCTTCGCTGCAGCCAAGGCTAATGCACAGTGGCGTTACAACAACTATCGCCGTCTGGCTCAGCAGCAGTGGGGCGTAGATCCTGAAATAGGTAATCTTCCCAAGTAAGAGTAGTATAATCCTACTATAAACAGCATCCGGGGTGCGTGGCTTAAGCCATGCGCCCCGGAGTGTTTGTAATAATAATAAATAAAACGGATGGTAGCAGTGTTGAATCAATCATCACGCTTCCTAAGCCGCTCAATGTTCTTTTTGTTGTATGCCTCGCCGCGTGAAACAAGATACTCAAACCGTATCAGCTCTCCTTCAATCCGGACATGAAGGACAAAGAATGCTCTTTTGCTCCCTATCTTTATACGATATACATTGTTAAGGCCTTCTATTTTTCTACAGTTGCTTATGTCATCAAGGCTCTGAGCATCGATTACGTTATTTATCGCCTCAACGATTGAATGGTGGATTTTACCGGAAAGCTTATCAAGGGCCTTGACAAATTCCTTGGAGAAGTCAACTTTCATCTGTACTGACCAATACCGTGACGGCGCATAAAGTCGTTCTTTTCACTTTCATTTACCATAACCTGCCCATCCGGATGTGCTGAAACAAGATAACGGTAGAGCTCTGCATCCTCTATTTCATTAGCCTCCTCCACTAAAAGTTGCTCGATATATTTTTTGAGATTAAGCCCCATGGCCGCTGACTTTATGGTTAATACACGAAATACATCCTCAGGAATGTCTATCAATTTTCGGTGTGATGGCTGTGCCGAATTTAATGGTATAGTATTCATATGGTTTATGTTTCTTGCAAAGTTAGTATGTATATATCGTATATACAAATGCCGGTCGCAAAAGTTCTCAGTATATTTCAGCTGAATGTTATGTTGGTTAAAGGGAGGAGTAGGAAGGGGAGAAGGTGTCGCCGCCTGTGGAGCGGCCGGAAGTCAAACCTTGTTTGAACCAGTGTACTCGCTGAGCTGAGCGCCCGTGATTGAAGCTTTCAGGCATCTCACGTCCGTAAGCCTTGCGCTGCAGGTAATCATCTCCTATCTTTGAGGCCACGTCTATGGCTTCTTCTATGTCACCATCCTCTATGGAGCTGAACATGGCGTTGTCACGGTTTGCCCACACTCCGGCATAATAGTCGGCTTGGAGCTCTATGCGTACGCTTATTTTGTTGGCTTCGCTTTCAGGGAGTCGGCTCATCTGACTGTGTGCATCATCAAGAGTGCCGAGCAGATACTGCACATGATGCCCTACTTCGTGAGCTATTACATAGGCATAGGCAAAGTCGCCACCGCCGCCTATGTCGCGTTCCATATCCTTGAAGAAGTCAAGGTCAATGTACACGGTTTGGTCAGCCGAACAGTAAAACGGTCCTGTCTGTGACGTGGCTGTACCGCAGCCGGAATTGACCGAGCCGTGGAACAGTACCATTTTCGGACATTCATACCCGCCCCATCCGTTGCGGCGAAATTCCTCTGTCCATACGTCCTCGGTGCCGGCAAGCACTTTTGCGGCAAATTCTTCCAAGGCGGCATCTTCTTCGGTGGGTACATATTCAGATGATGCGGCGGGTTGCCCTATGACACCGCTTCCCATACCACCGGCCACGTTTTGAAGCACATCACCTATGCTGCCTCCCGAAAGGAGTGTGATGATACCTACGGCTATCACACCTATGATACCGCCTCCTATACCTATCTTACGTCCGGACAGGCTGCTGCGCCGGTCCTCAATGTTATTGCTGCGTCTGCGTCCGTCTAATCTCATATCCGGGTGGTTTTTCTTTTATAACAGATTACGGCTCTGAAAAGTCCACTAAGCAGCGGATTTATTCAGAGCCGTAATGTGGTGATGTGTGGTTATGACTTATTCGTTGGTAAGGATGGACGGTGCCACGTACGTACGGGCTGCCAGTTCCTGGTCAAGCATGTATATTCCCATGCCGTCATTGCCTATCAGGGCGAATTTGTCAATGAGTGTGCGAGCATTGTCCTCTTCTTCCACCTGCTCGCTTACAAACCATGCCAGACGGTCACGTGTGGCATAGTCATGTTCGCTTTCGGCCATAGAGAACAGTTCGTTTATCATGGCTGTCACTTTCTGTTCGTGAGCCAGGGTGGATTTGAATGCGTCAAGAGGTGATTCCCATGAGGTGGGTACGGCATCAACAGCTTTGAGCTCTACGCGGCCGCCGCGCTGATTCACATAGTTCATGAATATGCGTGCATGCGCAAGCTCTTCCTTATACTGGATGTAAAACCAGTTGGCTATGCCCTGACGGCCTTCGGCCTCAAAGTGCATGGACATGGACAGATAAAGATTGGCTGACCACATTTCAGCGTTGATTTGCGCATTAAGCGCATCTTGAATTTTGTTGCTGAGCATAATATTAGGCTATTAAACGTATTAAAAAATAACGCCACAAATTTATAAAAGTTGTGGCGTTAATCATTATGTTTGGGCGGGTTTATTCTTCAAGGTCGCGCGGTATGGCCACGAGGCGCAGCTTCACACCTTCGATAAACTCGGTTATGGTGCGGCGCACGCGGCTGTCTTCAAGGTCGGCATTTATACGGCGCAGGGCGTTGAACACTGAAGTGCCGCTCTGATATACATGACGGTAAGCCTTGGCCACGTCATCTATCTCATCCTCGGTGTATCCATGTTTGCGAAGTATCACAGCGTTCACGCCAAAGTATGCAGCAGGATTGTGGGCCATGATGACGTAGGGGGGCACATTGCCGCTTATACGGCATCCGCCTTTTACGAGTACCCACTGTCCTACCTTGCTCTTTTCGTGCAGTATTACACCTGATGACAGTATGGTGCATTCGCCTACGGAAGCATCGCCGGCTATGGTCACGCTATTGCCTATCACGGAGCGGCCTTCTATGAGAGAGTCATGCCCTATATGGCTTTCGGCCATTATGAAACAGCTGTCGCCTACACGGGTTCCACCCTCAGGTTTTATACCACGGTTTATTATTACGTGTTCGCGTATTACATTATTGTCACCTATGTAGCAGTATGTCTTTTCACCGTTCCAGCGGAAATCCTGAGGGTCGGCGCCTATAATGGAGCCTTGGTACACCTTATTGTTCTTACCCATGCGTGTGCCGGATATGATGCTGGTGTAAGGCATTATTTCGCAGCCGTCGCCTATCTCCACATCGGCATCGATGAATGCAAACGGGTGAATCTTGACATTTTGGCCTAATTTGGCCGAAGGGTCTACGTGAGCTAATGGACTAATCATGGTAAATGCGTGTTAAGGGTTTTACATTCGGCCTCCACCCAGAGCCTGATAGAGGTTTATCACAGCGCGGGCACTGTTGTTACGGCTCGTGAGCATACCCATCTGTGCGCTCAGCAGGCTGCTTTGAGCCGTGAGTACTTCAAGGTATGTGGTACCGGTCTGGGTGTTCAAAGATAGTAAAGTTTTTGTTATATCCACTGCACTCTGTAGATTTTCCACCTGTTTTTCCAGCAGGATGTACTTTTCCTGAGCCTTATTGTAGAGCGTCATGGCATTGCTTACTTCGGCCGATGCATTCATGAGCGCATATTCAAAGCTGTTGAGCGCCTGTTTCTGCTGGAGCTTGGCGGCTTCAAGATTGGCTATGTTGGAGCCACGGGAGAATATCGGCACGGTAAGTGCTCCGGCAAGCTGTATGAAGAATTTGCCGGGGTTCATCACCATTGATCCGAGTATGTTTGTGAATCCGCCGTTGGCAGTGATGTTGAGCATGGGGTAGAATGCCGAGCGGGCTATATTAGTGTTGTAATAAGCCGACGCAAGGACATATTCCGCAGCGCGTACGTCAGGACGTGCTGCAAGCTCACGCATGGGAACGCTCTCACGGAATATTGTGGGAACGTCAAGGGTAGCTTCAGTGCTGACGGTCCATTTCTGCGGCATAACACCGAGCAGTAGCGACATGGTGTTGTTAAGCTCATCAAGGCTCACTTCAAGGTCAGTGATGGAGGCGAGTATGCCATAATATTGCGCCTGTGACTGAACTACAGCGTCCTCACGTACCGTACCGCCTTCTTTCAGATCCTTCATGGTCTGCACGGTTTCGGCCCAGTTAAGCGCTGTGGCACGGCTCAGCGTCAGCTGCCCCTGCACGTATGCTATGGCGTAATAAGTGTTGGCCACGGCGGCTATGATTTGTGAGCGTGCTGCCTGTGCGTATTCCTGACTCTGATACAGGGCTGTCTGCTGTGCACGCTTGGAGTTTAGCAAGCGGCCGAATATATCCACTTCCCAGCTTACTTGAAGGGGCAGCTGATAGGTCTTGCCCCAAGTAGAGCCGTCAACGAAGTACTTTGACAGAGATCCGTTGGGTGCAAATGACACTGAGGGCAGATAGTTGAGCTTGGCACCCTTTAGACGTGCCTGGGCTATCTCTACATTGAGCTGTGAATTGCGCAAGTCAATGTTGTTGGCCAAGGCCTGACGGATAAGGTCGGCAAGCACGGGGTCAGTGAATACCTGTTCCCAGCTCAGATTACCGAACGCGGCATTGTCAGTGCCGGACTCTACGGCCTCGGCATATTCTTTGGTGAGCGCCGAATCCTGAGGCATCTCAAATTTCTTGTACAGATTGCAGCTGCCGAGCGCCGAGGCGCTCAGCAGTGCAACTGCAATATTCAAGATTATCTTGTTTGATTTCATGATTCTTTTTGTGGAGTGGTTAACGTGAATACTGCTCGATTTCGCTTTCTATGCCGGCATTGTCGGTATCAGCCCATTTGAGCGGCGTAATCTTTTCCTGGAGCCACTGGAATGCCACGAAGAGGGCAGGCACAAGGAATATCTGGAATATCATACCTATAAGCATACCTCCTACGGAGCCTGTACCGAGGGCTTTGTTACCATTGGCACCTACACCGGTGGCAAACATCATGGGCAGCAGACCTATGATGAGTGCAAGCGAGGTCATGAGGATAGGACGCAGACGGGCTGCGGCACCGTCAATGGCAGCATTGACTATGGACATGCCGTTCTTGCGGCGGTCAAGAGCGAACTCTACTATGAGGATGGCGTTCTTGGCCAGCAGACCTATAAGCATGATAAGCGCTATCTGGAGGTAAATGTTGTTAGATATGTCACGCAGATCAGCAAAGATGAATGAACCCATCAGACCGAACGGAACAGAAAGTATTACGGCCCACGGCAGCAGGTAGCTTTCATACTGTGCTGACAGCAACAGATATACGAAGAGCAGACAGAGGCCGAATATCATGGCGGTGGCGTTGCCTGACGAGCCGGCTTCTTCACGGGTCATACCGGCGTATTCATAGCCGTAGCCCTGCGGGAGCATCTCGTTGGCCACGCGCTCTATAGCAGCCAGAGCGTCACCGGAAGAATATCCGGGGGCAGGCTGTCCTGAGACGGATATGGACTGGAACATATTGAAGCGGTTCAGAAGGTCAGGGCCATATACTCGTTTGAGGGTAACGAAGTTGGATATGGGTGCCATTTCGTTGCCGTTGCGTACCTTGATGTTCTGGAGTGTCTCAGGCGATACGCGAGCCTCGGGCGATGCCTGCATCATTACGCGGTACAGCTTACCGAAGCGGTTGAAGTTTGACACGTACATACCGCCATAGTAACCCTGAAGTGTCGACAGGATGGTTTGAGGCGACAGTCCGGCCTGTTTAGCCTTAGCTGCATCTACATCCACAAGGTATTGAGGGAAGGTGGGGTTGAAGGTGGTGTAAGCCATCTGAATCTCAGGCTGGCTATTGAGCGCACCGAGGAATCCCATTACCACATTGAAGAACTCGTTTATGTCACCGCCGGTCTTGTCCTGCATTTTGAGCTCGAAACCGTTGGTTACGGAATAACCGGTTATCATGGGCGGTGCGAATATCATTACACGTCCGTCCTTGATGTATTTGCCTGTAAGGCCGTATAGCTGTTGTATTATATCATCGGAGCTTTCACCCTTGCCGCGCTTGCTCCAGTCCTTGAGCTTGACAATGAATGTGCCGTATGTGGCGCCCTGTCCGGCCAGGAAGCTGTAACCGTTGATCATAGTACGTGTTTCAATGGCAGGTATCTGAGCCATGATTGAGTCAACCTGCGCCAGGACTTCACCGGTGCGTTCCTGTGATGTGCCTGGAGGCATGTCCACCATACAGAACACTGTACCGGTATCTTCATTAGGCACGAGGGCGGTAGGTGTGATGCTCATAAGCCATACAAGTACGGCAATGGATGCGGCCACTATGCCGAATGATGTTATCTTGTGACGCACAAAGAAGTTTACACCTTTCTTATACTTGTTGAGCTGGGCATCATAGAAGGTGTTGAACCACATGTGGAAGCGACCTATGAAAGTGCGCTTCTGGCTGTGATTCTCTTCATGAGGCTTAAGGAACACGGCACACAGTGCAGGGGAGAGGGTAAGCGCGTTGACAGCCGAGAAGCCTATGGCTATGGCCATGGTAAGACCGAACTGCTGATAGAATGTGCCCGATGTGCCCGGCATAAATGACACGGGGATGAACACAAGCATCATGACAAGTGTGATGGATACGATAGCGCCACCTATCTCACTCATGGCATCGATGGAGGCCTTGCGTGCACTCTTGTAGCCTACGTCAAGTTTAGCGTGCACCGCCTCCACCACCACAATGGCGTCGTCCACCACAATGGCTATGGCCAGCACAAGGGCTGAAAGTGTGATGAGGTTAATGGAGAAGCCTATAAGCTTCATCACGAAGAACGTACCAATGAGAGCCACAGGTATGGCTATGGCCGGTATGATAGTGGAGCGTATGTCCTGAAGGAATATGTACACCACGAAGAACACCAGTATGAAGGCCTCGATCAGGGTCTGTATCACATGGTGTATGGAGGCATAGAGGAAGTCATTGTTGTTCATCGGGATAGCTATGCCAAGGCCTTTGGGGAGGTCTTTCTCAACCCCGTCGATAAACTTCAAACAGTCATTGATAATCTGTGTGGCGTTGGAGCCGGCAGTCTGGAACACTATGGCGGTTACGCCGGGACGTCCGTTTAGTCCACCATGGAAGCCGTAGGTCACACGTCCGAGTTCTACATCGGCCACATCCTTGAGGCGCAGAACCTCACCGTTGGAGTTGGCGCGTATCACTATGTTCTCAAATTCTTCCGGCTGCACGAGGCGTCCGCGATATTTCATCACGTACTGGAATGTCTGGTTGCCCTGTTCGCCGAATGAACCCGGAGCGGCTTCTATATTCTGCTCGGCCAAGGCGTTGGACACATCAGCCGGCATAAGTCCGTATTGAGCCATTACCTCAGGCTTGAGCCATATACGCATCGAGTAGTCGGCGCCCATTACCATGACGTCACCTACGCCCTGTATACGCTGCATCTGAGGCACGATGTTGATTTTCATATAGTTTTCCACAAACTCCTCGCTATAGGTGTCATCCTTGGCGTAGAGCGTTACGCCTACCAGCATGGAGGTTTGGCGTTTCTGTGTAAGCACACCCACACGGGTCACTTCAGCGGGGAGCAGGCTCTGAGCCTTGGCCACACGGTTCTGCACGTCGACGGCAGCCATATCAGGGTCAAAACCTTGTTCAAAGTATACGTTGATGGTGGCTGAACCGGTGTTGGTAGCGGTTGATTCCAGATAAGTCATGCCTTCAGCGCCGTTGATTGACTCTTCAAGCGGGGCTATGACGGAATTCAGCACGGCCTGAGCATTGGCACCCTGATAGGTAGTAGTTACCGAGATGGTAGGCGGTGCAATGTCAGGAAACTGGGTGATAGGTAGCGAAACCAGTCCTATGATACCCAGAAGCACTATAAAGATTGATATAACCGTGGATAGTACCGGACGGTTAATAAAAGTGTCGAGTTTCATTTTTAGGTATTTACTCTGTAAATAGTGTTATGACGGTCATTGAAACGGGTATGTGATACGCTGATGCGGCTTATTTACCGGCAGCGGCTTGTTGCTCGGCTGCCTCAGCCTTCTTGGCGCGCTCGGCAGGATCAACGGGTGTGATGACTATGCCGTCCTTTACCACGGTTCCAACGCCTTCAATGGCTATACGGTCGCCGGGCTTGAGGCCGGAAGTGACCACGTAGTTCTTGCCGTCATTGTTCTCAGCTACGGTTATGGGTGCTGAAACTATCTTGTTGGAGTCGTTGACAAGGTATACGAAGCGGCGGTCCTGAAGCTCGTAAGTGGCTTTCTGCGGTATTACTATCACGCTTTCCGATACGTTAGGCATAACTACGCTACCGGTGCTGCCGCTGCGGAGCATTCCTGAAGGATTGTCAAAGAGTGCGCGTACGCTGGCTGCGCCTGTCGATGTGTTTATCACACCTGACACTGTGGCTACCTTACCTGAAGTGGGATACATGGAGCCGTCAGAGAGGCGAAGCTGTACGGGCGGGAGCGAGTCAATGGCTGAGGCCAATGAGCGGGTGCCGCCGTTAGTGAGTTTGAGCAGATCCTTTTCGGTGAGTGAGAAGTATGCGTATACCTCAGAGTTGTCAGAAATGGTGGTCAGCGGCTGGGCTGAAGAGGGCGATGCCAGAGAACCTTCACGGTTGGGTATGGAACCTACCACGCCGTTTGACGGTGCTGTTACCACGGTGTACGACAGATTCTTTTTGGCGTTGGCCAAAGCTGCATTGGCTTGTGAGAGTGAAGCCTGTGCATTGGCCAGTGTGTTCTGAGCCAACTGATACTCATATTGGCTTATGATGTTCTTTTCAAGGAGCTGACGCTTGGTGTCGGCGGTGATCTGAGCGGTGTTTACGGCAGTCTGGGCTGACCGTACGGCAGCTGCGGCCTGATCTACAGCTGCCTGAAACTGTACCTGATCAAGTGTGAAGAGGGTCTGCCCCTTTACCACACGCTGTCCTTCATCGACATGGACTTTGGTTATGAATCCGGTTACCTGCGGACGGATCTCAATATCCGTCTTACCCTTGATTTGAGCCGGGAAGGAGCTTTCTACTTCTGAATTACCAAGACTTAGTGTCATTGTGGCAATTTCCGGAGCCTGTGCTTGCTGTTGCTGCTGCTTTTCTCCGCATGAGCTGAGTGTCAGTAGTGAAGCGCCTGCTGTAAGCATTGCGGCCACTGTAAGGACTTTTACATTCATACTTGTTACAAAAAAAATTCTATTTTTACCTTAATATAATTGTCTGTGTATAGCGGTTGCATTTTAGCGATGCAAAGTTACTTAACTACGTTTGCTAAATTTATGATATATGTCATATCTGTAGGATTGTTTAAGCAACATTAACGTTTCATGTGCAGTTCTATACTAAAACAGCGAGGCCGTGCTACTTATGAGCAGCACAGCCTCGTAATATGGAGCTACGAATGTGTGGGGCTATTTCTGAACTATTTCGTATATGGTGGCAACACCGTTCAGGGTGCAACGGGTGGCTTTTTCATCAAAGTTCACTGTGGCAAACGGCCCGCTTACGGTATTCGTTCCCAGAACCTTGCCTTTCTTGTCATACTGGGTAATGGTGAGGGGGCTTCCTCCACGGCCTGTGAGCAGGATTATAGCCTTGGCATCCGGACGGCGGTCGAATGATATATCACCGGTATGATTGTAGGGAGTGGAGGGGTTGCGGTCAAATGCGGCCATGGCGGCGTTGGTGTCTTTGCCCTCAAGGTTGAGTCCGAGGCTCTCCTGAGTGGGGGTGTTGACATTGAATGTGCGTATAGCTGCATAGTTGCGCTTGCCTGAGGGCAGACGGCGCAGACGTACATAGCGTCCGTCAACCGGTTCGGCAGCCCAGTCTATGATATATGTGTTTTTGAGGCTGTCAGTAAGGGCTGTCCAATTCTTGCCGTCAGGTGACACTTCAAGTACCACGTGCTCAAAGTAGTCCACATCGTCCACTGAGTTACGACCCTGATGGATGTTGACGTTGCGCACCGGAACCACTTCGCCCAGATCTATACCTATCCATGAGTCAGGACGCTGGCTGGCAGCGGAGGTATAGTAGGTAGTGGTGTCATTGTCAAGCATGAGCTTTGACTGAGTAGTGCGGATGTTGGGGAACGAGCTTATACCGTGGTATATGGCAGGCAGTGTGCCGGTCAGATTCTTGTAATATTCATAAAGCATGGCATCCATGGCCTTTTCGTAGAAGGGCTGGAGCTTCATGGTGCCGCTCTTGTGAGCCTGATAAGCCTCGCGGTCAGCGGTGGTCATGAGGTTGTCAAGGTATTCACCCCAGAATATCGAGTCGTTGCCGGCTTCAAATGTCTTGATAAGATCCAGGGTGCGGAGTCCACGCTGTCCGAGTTTGCCGAATTCAGTGAGCCAGGGATCGATTTCCTTCAGCAGCTGTGCGTTAGTGGAGCCCTGTCTGATTAAGGCAGGAGCGGCGGCAACTTTTTCGAATTCAGCTCTGAGGGCATTGAACTGAGCGGGGGTGTAGTCATTGTAGGGGAATGTCTGAGTTTCCCATGATTCATCGCGGCGATAACCGGTTTCGGTATCGGCTGAATGTATGGCAAATGTACGGTAGGCTTCGGCAGCATTGGGCATGAGGTATTCCAGGCCGCGTTCCCAGTTGTCGATAGGATTGTAGGCCTTGGTGTTCCATGCATAGTCAGCCACGCCATACAGAGCCAACTTGGAAGCCTCGCCATGCTCCATAGGATTGCTCTCTATGCCGGCTACTTCATTGGCGGTAAGATTGGGGTCAAGTCCGTATGTAGGACCCTGAAGTATGATGTTGCGGCAATAATCGGTAACGGGGAAGTTCCACCAGAAGAGTGCCGGGCGCTTGATGCGTGAGTTGACAAACTCCATGGTTTCGGGAGTCAGGTCAGCGCACACTACCTTACCTGTCCAGAACACTTCGGCCTTGGGATTTAACTCGTTGCCGTAAGTGGCAAGCTGTCCGGTAGGTTTGGGGTTGGCCCAAAGCTCAGTGTAGTCAGTGGGGCATATCATAATGTTGGTTACATCACCTTTCTTGTCAACGAAGTCGCGGGTCAGATCGTTGATCAGAGCAGCCTGCTTGTGTGAGTCGGTACCTATGCCTGAAATGTCATCGAAGAACACGGCAAAGGAGCGTACGCCCAGATCATACATCATATTGAGCTTGCCTACGAGGCTGTCATAGTCCTCCTTGTTCCAGCGTATGTCCTGTCCGGGATGTATGGCCCATACGAAGTTCACGCGATTACGCTTGCAGGCTTCTACAAGTTCCTTGATTTTCTTTGCCTGATCCTCAGGATAGGGCTGACGCCAGTGGGGTGAGCTGTGATAAGGGTCGTCCTTGGGACCGAATATATAGTCGTTCATCTTGTTACGGCCGTAGAAATCTATGAGCGACAGGCGTACCTCATGGGACCACGGGGTACCATAGAATCCTTCCACCACGCCACGGTAGGGGAGGTCAGGATAGTCATTTATTACCATCATGGGAAGCTCATCACCGCCTTTGGCCACATCGCTTTCAAGTATCTGGCGCAGGGTTTGGAGGCCGTAGAAAGCGCCGCGTTCATCATAACCGGTAATGGTCACGTCCTTGGGGCCGATGTTGAGCAGGTAGGCACCGCTTACATCCTTTACTCCGGCCTTTTTGGCTGCTTTCTCACCGAAGTCAATGGTGAGTTTAAGACCCTTGGGCTCCTGACGCAGGAAGCCGAGGTCGCCGGCAAAAGCTTTCTGCTTGTCCACAACC
Organism: Muribaculaceae bacterium; assembly: GCA_023666885.1. Lineage (GTDB taxonomy): Bacteria > Bacteroidota > Bacteroidia > Bacteroidales > Muribaculaceae > Paramuribaculum. The sequence continues at coordinate 15,356 of JAMPBB010000013.1, forward strand.
TTGAATCCGCCTGAGGCGTTGAGTATCCCTGTATAAGGATGCTCTATGCTGTGGGGGGTGGGGTTGATGACAAGTCCCTTGTGGTCCACTTTATGGCCGGGTACTTTGTTGAACTGCTGGATTTCACCGCGCTGTGAGGTGAGATCAAACTCATCGGCCGAAACCGACATAGGCCACGCCATGAGTGCTGCGGCCATGATGCCGAGCCCCCGGAGGGCGGTCTTGCAATGCTTCATAAGATAATTAAGTTGTTTGGTTCATGATATTTCTACAAAGATACTACAAAAATCGGTAGAATGTTAATCCCTACGCCTGATTTATATAAATTTCACTAAGACAGGCTGTGTTGTATAACTGCTCTTGCTAACTTTGGGTGCCCACGGGTTGTTATTGTTGAGTAGTATTAATCTAAAAAAATGTAGAGTTATGGATATTCAGAACATACTGTCAGAGCTTACATCAAAGTATGGCGGCTCATTTGATGTCACTAAGGTTACGGAGCACCTAAAGGGTATAGATACGAGCAAATTCTCTGTTACAGAGATTATAGAGAAGGTGAAAGGTGCCGGGCTGATAGGCGATCTTGATGGCGATGGCGTGAAAGAAAGCGCATTTGAGGAAATCAAGGGTAAGATAGGCAGCCTTTTTGGCAAGTAAGGCTTAAAACATAGATATACAATACAGGCCGACGCTTCTGCACCGGCCTGTATTGTACTGTAGACGGTAGGGTTAGAATTTTATTACATTGAGCTTCTTGTCCACTATCATGCCGTCAATGGATGCTTTGGGTGCAGCACCGCGCTTGCGGGCTTTGAATTTGACGGTAAACAACGGTACTTCATCACCGCTTAGTGCCGGACGTTCGCCTATATTGACAAACGTGGGGTACAGGGCTTTCTGGCCTGAAGTGTGAAGACGGTCATATGTCAGGTTCTCCATAGTGGCTACGGCAGCAGGCTCTATGCCTACAAATTCCCATATCTGCTGATCGTACGGTATGGCGAGTGATATGGCGTTGACTTCCTTAAGCCCCTTGCCGGAAACGGTTATGGATAGCGTGTCGCCTTGAGCCACGCGGGCTGCTGACGGTATGTCCACCTTGATTTCACCTGCTAAAGGATCTGCATAGTCATCAGGCTCTACGCCGCCGTCCAGACGGATAGCTACATTCGATATGTCATAGGCATCAATAAGTCCGTTGCGGTTTATATCGCCATTACTGATATATCCTTCAAAGTCAGAGTCGCCAGAACGGAGTCCGGTGTAGTTGGTGTACGACGTCAGGTCATTGAAGTCGATCTTTCCGTCATTGTTGATATCTCCGGGCAGATAGCTCTCAGTGCCGGGCACACGGAATATGTACAGCTCACGTCCGGAACCGTAGTTGCCCACGCCCTTTGTTACGGTGAGCTTTACGAAGCGGGCTTGCGGGTGATCCTTGAATACGAATTCTTTTGGCTCACCGGAGCGTTTCCATACAAATGAATCAACCGGCGTCCAGTGCTCTTTGTCAAGACTTACGGCCACTTCGCCACTCAGAATGGTGCCGTTGCCGCCATTCTGACGGGGAAGGTACAGCATCTTGTCAAGAGTATTTACGCTCTGCAGGTCAGCTACTATGTCAAACGGTATTGCGTTGGCTCCATACAGGGTATGGAACATGTCGCCTGATTCGGCAAAGTCAAATAGCCGCCTTGCCTCAAATCCGGGCTGTATATCGGCAGAAACCTCGGCGCGTATGTCATGTATGGCATGTTCAAGCGGGTTGCTCTTGGTGCGTCCGCTCACCTCGCTCCAATCCGAGGCTCCGTCAGCATTCACGGCACGAATTCGGAATGTGTAGGGAGTATCCGGAGTAAGGTTGCTGAACAGAAGCCTGTCAGCCTGAATATTGGTATAAGGCATACCCATGAATTCTATCTCATAGAAGTCAGCATTGGGCACGGGAGTCCATGAAGGAGTAAGGGCATATGGCTCTACCTCGGCATCGGCTATCTGTGCTGCCGGTGCAGTGAGCTGTCCGTGCAGTGTGGCTTGCTCACCTGCGGGGTTAAACTCAAATCCCTTGACTGTAACGCTTACGCCCCGGTCATTCACATTGACGGGTGCCAGTTTTACCAGCAGCTGCGGATTCTTTGTGATGCTGACGGATGCAAATTCCGACCCCGGAGTGGAAAAACGGTTAAGCTCAGGGGCGGCATCATAGAAATACATGTCAGTACCCTCTCGGTATTGAGCGAGTGACTCGGCTCGTGTAAGCTTGACATTGCGTCCGCCTATCTTGGCTGTCACTGACTTTGGCTGAGCAGTTACGTTGATTACAAGCTCCGTGGCCTTTACAGGCTCGTAGCCGTCATAAGACCCTTGTGAGGGCGCTATGTTCACCGTCAATTCGCCTTTATGGGCATCGGCATCGGATGTGACGAGGGTGGTTACTTGCGCATCGCCATTGAGATATTGCTCAGTGGTGCCATCGTCATCATATTGGAGCATGGAGCTGCGCCCTGCGGGATAAAGCTCGTAGATGCGCAGATGCTGATCTATTTCAGATGGATTGTTGTTAGGGTTGACCATAGGTATTATGGCTCCGGCCTTTACGAAAACCGGAAGCTTCCATACCGGTGCCTGATAACTGTTAAGCACTACTCCGCCATCGTATCGGCGTCCGGAGAAATAGTCGTACCACACACCTTCGGGCAGGTATATGCCGTTGCGTATGTCGTTGCCTAAGCTGTTGGAAGCTGTGGCCTGATATATCGGTGCTACAAGGAAGTCAGGACCGTACATGTACTGATACCGTGTGGCTATGCTGTGGGTATAGTCCGATGGGTATTCAAGGAACATGGCACGGATAAGGGGGAGGCTGTCCACGGCCTGACGTGCATATGTATAGGTGTACGGGAGCAGTTGCGACTTGAGCTTTAGGTACATGCGGTTAATAGATGTGGCAGGCTCGCCGAGAGCATGAGGATACTTCGGGTTGGCTCCCCATCCGTCCATGTTGAGCTGCATAGGGGTGAAGGTCTTCCACTGGAAGTCGCGGGTATTGACTATCGGGTTCTTGCCGCCGAATATGCCGTCCATGTCTGATGAGATATTGGGCTGCCCTGAAAGTCCTGAGCCTATATATGTGGGTATGTGGAAGCGTATGTATTCCCACTCGCCGCCGGTCTGGTCACCGCTCCATACGCCTGCATAGCGCTGTGTGCCGGCCCATCCGTCAAGTGATATTATGAAGGGGCGTGCATCGTTGCCGTAATAAGGCATTATCTCACCGACATCGGCCACACCATTAAGCCCGAATGAATATCCGGCACCTACCCAGGCCACGTCAGTCTTCAGTACTCGTACCCCGGCATCGCGCACTTCTTTTACGATGTCACGTTGTAGCAGGGCGCTGACTTCGGGCTTTGGATGAAGATTGCTCTGAGTCCAGAGGCCTATCTCCACGCCATGTTCACGGGCATAATCACCAAATTCCTTAAGGTTATGAATGTTGCCGTCAAGCGTTTCGGTCTGTCCATAACCGGCTCCGTAGCCGTCATTGGGCAGCAGCCAGCCTAATGGCATATCGTGTGATGCATAGCGGTCTATTACGGCGCGGGCCGAGAATTGGTAGTTGTTATTCTCGCCGTTGAGGCTTTCTTTTATGCCTCCGTTGTCACGCTGACTCTCCTTATAGCGTTTGCCGTCCTCAAAAAGGATGCCTTTTTCATCCTCTTTCCAGTAGTCGCGGTTGTAGGCGTTTAGGTGGCCTTGGTAGAAGCCAAATTTCGGCAGGAGTACCGGACTGCCTGTAAGCTGATAGAAATCAGAGAGCAACGATGCCGGAGTGGAATCCACCATCATGAACACGTCCAGATAATCCGTATCATGGCTTAGGTTTACGCGTCCGGGTTCGGTAGCGCCGAAGTCATACTTGCCCTTGCCGAATGTATGGAACATGAGTCCGTATCCGTCAGTTGACCAATAGAATGGTGTAGGCGATGCCACGCCTCCGTCAGTCCAGCTGTTCTGATTGACTATTTCTATGGATTTGCCTTTATGGGAGAAGCGGCCATTCTGCACGCCACCTCCATAGAAGTATTCACCGGGACGCTCTGTCAGTGACATGTGGGTGCGTCCTTTGTCAAACTTGACAGGTGCACTTTCCTCCGCTACGGTCTTGCCTGTGACAAGATCCTTTACCGAAAGGAGTCCTGTGGCCTTTTTCCACTGCATCTGTACGGCGGGAGTGCTGACGGTTATGATGCCGTCAGCATCCGTCACGGTTATAGGGCCTACCGGACGGCGTGGATTGCCTACAAGTATATCGGCCGGCGGTGTTGCCACCGGATTGCGTACTATGCCGCCATTGTCATCGCGGAACATGCGGAATATACGGTCACCATAGAAGTCTACGGTCATACGGCGGCCGCCATCCATGGTGAGCTCCACGGTGGTGGGGTTGAGTTTGTAGGCTCCGGTTATGGCATCAGATGCCGGACGGGTCAGTTCCGTATCGGGGGTATTGGGCCTAAGTGGTATGCCTGTCACATAGGCGGGCCATAGTGTTGCGGCTGCAACAACGGCTCCGACAGGATAGAATAATGCTTTATTCATGATATAGATATGTTAAGTGTCATCAGTTGTTTATCTTCAGACTCATACCGTTGAGCTTGCGGTACATGTCAAGTGCGTAGACGTCAGTCATGCCCGACACGTGATCAATCACGGCCTGTATCTTGCCGTACAGAGTAGTGGCGCGGACATCGTATTGCCGGGGCACTTTTGAAAGCAACAGGCGTGAATAGTTCATGTCGGGGTACAGGGCAGCATGTATAAGCTTGTCCATAAGGAATGTTATTATGCTTGTACCGGCCAGTTCTATGTCCACTACATCGCTTGCGCAGTATATCCGGCTCCATGAAAGGTCATTGCACCGGGCATAACCCTCACGCTCACGCTCCGGGATATGATCAATTAGGGTACCCTTGAAAGTGCCGGCAAGTATGTCCTGCTCGTTATCGGCAAACGCACCGGAGCATGCTGCCACAAGTGTGCCTATCACGCTTGAGCGCAGGTAGCCTATGCGTTCGTTGGGGTCATCTACACGTGTCATGACGTTCTGCATATGCCTGCGCCGTTCGGGGTCGAAATACCCGAGGAACAGGTCTATGACTTCATCGGTGGGAAGCAGTCCAAGCTTATGGGCATCCTCTATGTCCATTACCTCATAGCATATGTCATCGGCCGCTTCCACAAGGTATACGAGCGGGTGGCGGCAATAGGACATCTGTCCCTCCGGGGTGTGGCGCGGCAGCATCCCTAACTCAGTGGCAACCTTTACAAAGGCATCTTTCTCTGAGGCAAAGAAACCGAATTTATGCTTGGTATTGGCCAAGGTGGATTCGTAGGGATACTTCACTATTGAAGCAAGGGTGCTGTAGGTCATGGCAAACCCACCGGGACGCCGACCGTTGAAGCGGTGTGTGAGGAGGCGGAATGTATTGGCGTTGCCTTCAAAGTGTGTGAAGTCAGCCCACTGTTCAGGCGTAAGCTCGCTTTTGAGTGAGGCTCCGGCACCTTCGCTGAAAAAAGCCGATATGGCTTTCTCGCCTGAATGTCCGAATGGCGGATTGCCAAGATCATGTGACAGACAGGCCGCAGCTACAATCTCTCCTATGGAGTCAAGCTTGTCCACCCACGGACAGCGGGCATGTCGCTTTTTAAGCACTAAGGCCACCTCGGCAGCCAGAGATCGGCCTACACAGGCCACTTCCATGCTGTGGGTAAGGCGGTTGTGTACGAATATGCTTCCCGGTAGCGGAAATACCTGAGTCTTGTTCTGCAAGCGGCGGAACGGCGAGGAAAAAACCAACCGGTCATAATCGCGCAGAAATTCGCTGCGGTAGCCGCGTTTATTGTCCTGAAAGTCCTCAAGGCCGAAGCGGGTGTCGCATATCAGTTTGTCCCAATTCATTAACTGTGTCATGACGATACAAAAATACGGAATATCCCTGTAATGTACCAAGTATATGCATAAAAAATACGTCCGGGCTTCACAGCTCAGACGCATCCTATTATCACTCTTTAACCTGTCATATTATAGTGTGTGTTGCTTTTGTTGTGTCATGTCAGTGACGTCCACCCGGGCCTCCACCTGGACCGCCTGGGCCTCCGGGGCCACCAAATCCACCGCGTCCGCCTCCACGTGATGCGGGTTCATTGCCTTTGCCGAATGTGTTGAAGCGGTAGCTTACGGTAAACATTACGTAGCGGGGCAGATTGTTGTAAAGCGTGTCATCAATGTAGTTACCGCTGAGCGTACGGCTTATCTGCGATGCCTGTTGCAGCAGATCGTATGCCTTGACCGATACGGTGAGAGAGCGGTCGCGCAGGAATTCATATGAGAGTGCAGCATTCCACATCCATTCATTGCGGTCATTGCCGTTGCCGTAACCTTGAGTGCCGGTATAGGAGAGGTCAGTGTTAAGTATGAGTCCTATGGGTGTACGGTAGTATGCTGAGAACGTACCGCCGTAGTTATGTATGGGCTTTGTTTCACGGCCTGAGGTCTGGAGGGAGTTGTGGGTGGTCTGTATGCCATAGCGCGGACGCAGCTCAAATTCCAGATTCTCGGGACGGAATGCTATTGACGGTGAGAAGTTGAAGTTGAACGAAGTGCTTATGTTTCGGTTGCCGTCATTGAAACCTACGTTGCGGTTATACATAATGAAGGTATTTCCGCTTATCATCCACGACTTGTTGCGTAGGGGCTGTGAGTACATGCCCATCAGTCGGCCGCTCCATATGCCGTTGACGTTTTCATAGGTGGTGATGCGCCCGGCAGTTTCAGGATTGGAGGTGATTTTTGACACGATGGAGTTCTGTGTCATCTGAATGTCGCCCATCACCATTATGGAGCGCTGGTGCTCAAGGTTGAAGTCCTGGAAGCGCACGTTGAGTGAATGCGTGAATGTTGGGTTCAGCTCCGGGTTACCCTGAATTATGTTCATGGGGTCCGACATGTCAGCTACGGGCTGCAGTTGGGTCATAGAGGGCTGGGATGAGCGGCCGCGGTAGTTCATCATAAGCGAGCGCTGCTTGCCCATCTTGTAGCGGTAGCGCAGGAATGGGGCATAGTTCCAAACCCAGCGTTCGGCAATATTTCTGTCAGCGTTGATCAGATCCTCGCTCTTTGACATTGTGGGTACAAAGGACATGCCCACGTCAAGGTTATGCGTCTTAGATACGTGCTTGTAGCCTACACGAATGTCCTGATTGAAGTAATCGTTGCGGTAACGGTTGCTCAGCTCGTCATTGAATATGAGCGGCGACAGATAGTCTACTTCGGGCATTGTGCCAGCGGGCGCATCTGCACCGGGATATATTATTGGACGGTCATAAATAAGGTTGTCTGCATTGTTCCAGCGGTAGTTCACGCTGTATGAGAATGTCAGGAAGTTACCTTTGGCAGCATTGCCCAGAGGCTCGGTCCATGACAGGCGTGCCTGAGCCTGATCGCTCCAGGTGTGATTCTCCGAGTACTGGTCGTAGAGGTCAATGGAGTCATTGAGCAGGAAGAACCGGTTGAACGAGTAGCTGTTTTCATGCTCGCGTACATTGGAGTGCCTATAGTTCAGCATCACCGAGAATGAGCGGCCACGGCGGCTGCGGAACGAATGGTTATATATAAGGCGTGCTCCGAATTCCACCGACTTGCCGTCAGAGCTCTGGTCGTTGAAGCTGCGTGATATGTTGGACATGTCATTAGCCAGATTCAGAGTGGAGTCAATGCTGGTGGAGCGGTTGTAGTTCCATGAAAAATTAGGCTGGAAGTCAAGAGTGTTGAACGAGTCAGGTTTCCACTCCACGCGGAAGTCGGCGCGTACATTGTGACCCTTGTCACGGGCGGCTTTGCCTATCTGCTGGAATGCGGGCGACATGTTTATGTTCTCGCGGTCAGTCTTCTGACGGGTGTCGCGGTCACTGTGTGAGTACATTATGTCACCTCCCACACGCAGTATCTCGCCTTTGCCTACGTTGAAGTTCAAGCCTACGGCCTGCGATGTGTTTATGCCTCGGCTGCCACCGAATCGGCGGAACCGGCCGCCATTGCTGTCAGTAAAACCAAGCTCGTTGATGTTATTGAAGTTGCCCAACAGCGTAACCTGATTGCCGTTCCAAAAACGGTTTACGTTGAATGAGCCTTTGTAGCGCTGGTCAGTGCCGTATCCGCCTTCCACGGTTCCGAAATAGCCGTTTTTCATACCCGGCTTTACGGTAAGGTTTATCACGGTTTCATCTTCACCGTCGTCCACGCCGGTAAGTCGGGCCAAGTCGCTCTTGCGGTCCACTACCTGAAGCTTGTCTACCATATCCACCGGCAGGTTCTTTGAGGCCACTTTCGGGTCATCGCTGAAAAATTCCTTTCCGTCAACCAGTATCTTGGTCACTTCCTTGCCGTTGGCCGTGATTTTGCCTTCGGAGTCCACCTCTACGCCCGGCAGGCGCTTCAGCAGATCCTCGACCACTGCGTTAGGCTGGGTCTTATATGATGCGGCGTTGAATTCCACCGTGTCCTCCATAACCTTGATGGGGGTGCGCACACCGCGTACCACTACTTCTTTAAGCTCTATGGAAGAGTCGGAAAGCGTAATCTTAGGTACATTTACGGTGGCGGATCCGACGGTGATGTTTGCAAATCCGTTCTTATAACCTATATATGAAGCCTCGACAATATATTTGCCGTTCTTTATGCCTGATATATGATATACGCCTTGATTGTTGGTCTTCACCCCTTTCACAAAGGATGAGTCCTGAGCAGAGAGCAGCCGTAAGGTGGCTTGAGGAAGCGGCTCGCCTTCGGCATCGGCTACTGAGCCCCTTATGTCACCGGCCCAAGCAGCCATAGCCGAACCGGCTGCTGTGAAGAGGCCTATTGCCAGTGCTCTCATGGATGTAAGGAAGTGCATTGGTCTTAATCTTTTTGTTACTCTTGGAAATTGTTTACGATACATGTGACCATGTATACATCAAAAAGTTTAAATGAAGATGAATAAATTTTGTGTTAATAGATGTTATAGCTGTTAACTCTTTGTTATATGGAACTTTTGTCCTCAATTAATTGTCTTAATTATAGACTAAAATTCCGGACTATGATACACACATATTCTTTAGCGGGGATACTCCGAAGGGTATCGGCAGCTTTGATTCCGGTAGCTGCGGCAGCCGGACTTGCCTCATGCGATGCCGTATGGGGCACATCGCTTGACTATTCAACCGATGGATACGGAAATGGGCTCAATGTAGGCCTCAATCTATATCCGGGTTCCGTATATAATGGGCCTTATTGGTGGAACTCACCCGGATACATCCCGGGATGGAGCTATTCGCCGGCCATAGCACCTGTAAGACCGGGTATCAGCGTGCGCCCACCGGCATGGGGTGGTGGCGCAACGGGAAATGTACGGCCTCCGCAGCAGTCAAACAGGCCGGTTCCGTTGCCTGACAACAAGCCTGTAATATCGCCTAACTGGAACACCAATCCCGGTATACAGCTGCCCGGCAACGGTGCGAAGCCGGGCGAAGGATTCATTCAGTCAAAGCCCACCGCCCCCGGCAGCTCCGGCGGCAGCGGCATGCGTCCGGGCAGGTAGCGGCAGTTTTTTTACATACTGATAGGACATGAAATTGGGGGAGTGGTGGATTTTCGCTATATTTGCGGCTTAAAATCCATCATTCTCATCAATTTTTGTAATGGAAACCAAATACATCTTCGTAACCGGCGGTGTGGTATCGTCCTTGGGTAAGGGTATAATATCGGCATCGTTGGCTTGTCTGCTTAAAGCGCGCGGGTTCAGAGTTACCATTCAGAAGTTTGACCCGTATATCAACATTGACCCCGGTACGCTTAACCCCTACGAGCACGGAGAGTGCTACGTGACAGTTGACGGACATGAGGCTGATTTGGATTTGGGTCACTATGAACGTTTTACAAATGTACAGACCACCCGAGCCAACAATGTGACCACCGGCAGGATATACCAAAGCGTGATAGACAAGGAGCGCCGTGGCGATTATCTGGGCAAGACCGTGCAGATAATACCTCATATCACCGATGAAATAAAGCATAATGTGAAGCGGCTGGGCAAGACCGGGCAATATGACTTTATAATAACCGAAATAGGCGGCACTGTAGGCGACATAGAGTCGCTCCCGTTTCTTGAAAGCGTACGTCAGCTCCGTTGGGAGCTCGGCTCGGATGCCATATGCATACACCTTACGTATGTGCCGTACTTAAAGGCGGCCAAGGAACTCAAGACCAAGCCTACGCAGCACTCCGTGAAGCAGCTTCAGGAAGTAGGCATACAGCCTGACGTGCTTGTGCTCCGTACCGAGCGTGAAATCCCGGCAGGTATGCTGCGGAAGATAGCGCAGTTCTGTAACGTGGCTCCCGATGCCGTGGTGCAGTCAGTGGACCGCCCCTCTATATATGAGGTGCCCGTAGGGATGCACGAGCAGCATCTGGATGAGATAGTGTGCCGCAAAATGAACGTACCTGTCAGCGGCGAGCCGCATATGGAACCGTGGATGTGCTTTTTAGACAAGATGCATTCAGCCACTAAGGAAGTGACAATAGGGTTAGTGGGTAAGTATGTGGAGCTTCAGGATGCTTACAAGTCCATCAACGAATCTCTTTTCCAAGCTGCCACATATAATGACCGCCGCCTTAACCTGAAATACATACACAGCGAAAAGCTCACCGAGGCTGATGTGAATGAGAAGCTGTCAGGTATGGATGGAGTGATTATAGCCCCGGGATTCGGTCACCGTGGCATAGACGGCAAGTTCGTTGCGCTGAAATGGTGCCGTGAGCACGATGTGCCTACGTTCGGCATATGTCTGGGCATGCAGTGCATGGTCATAGAGTTTGCCCGCAATGTGCTTGGCCTCAAGGATGCCAACAGTACCGAGATGGTGACCAATACACCTGACAATGTCATTGACCTCATGGAGGAGCAGAAGAGCGTGTCGAATATGGGCGGCACTATGCGTCTGGGGGCATATGAATGTGTGCTCAAGCCCGGAAGCAAAGCTGCCGAGGCATACGGTGCCACTGAAATAAAGGAGCGTCACCGTCACCGCTTTGAGTTTAACAATGATTACCGTGAGCGCTTTGAGGCGGCCGGTATGAAATGCGTAGGCGAGAATCCGGCCACACACCTTGTGGAAGTGGTGGAGCTGCCTGAAAAGCGTTGGTGGGTGGGCACACAGTATCATCCTGAGTACAGCAGTACAGTGCTTAATCCGAACCCGCTGTTCCTGTCGTTCATGCGTGCCGCTATTGCCTACGGTGAGGAACGTGCGGCAGAAAAAATTGAAAAATAAAAATACAAGTATAACAAATCACAAATTCACTGCAAATGGATAAAAACACCATCTTGGGCATGTTGCTCATGGGAGCCGTGATACTTGGCTTCATGTGGCTCAATCAGCCCTCTGCCGAGGAACGCGCCCGAATGGAGCAGGAAGCCCGCGAAATGGCCGAGGCCGAGGCGGCTACCGCCACTAATGCTGACAATGTGCTTACGCCTGATTCGGTGAGCGCATCGGAGATAGCCACAATCCGATCCACAGTAAATGAACTCGGTACTGCTGATGCCGCTACCGGTATGCGTACTCTGAGCGGAAAAGGTTTCACTATAGATCTTGCCTCGGACGGTGCACTGTCAGGCTCGGTATCGCTCGCTGACGGTACTTCGGTGTCAGTCACTGACATACTTACTGCCAATTACGGTACGCTGAAGCCCTCGCAGGCTGCTGAGGCTGTCAAGATATTTCGGAAGGGACTTGCCGATGCCGCCCGCTATCGCGGTTTTGCCGCCTACCTGCATGGCGACTCTGCCACAGTGCGCCTTGCCAATAAGGACATAACCCTTGAAATATCTAATAAGGGTGGTGCTATAGCGAGCGCCATGCTCAATGATTACAAGACGTATGATTCAATACCGGTAATGCCCATAGCCACTGCCAATGACAGCTACGGGTTCATACTCACTTCAGCAAGCCAACGGTTTGATACCCGTGAGTTCTACTTCACGCCTATACAGGAAAGCGACACTACCGTGCTGATGAATCTTACACTGGGCGATGGCGCAAGCTGGGGTATACGCTACACTCTCCCCTCGGAGGGCTATCTGGTGAAGATGGACATAGTGCAGCAAGGTATGCAGAACATCATTCCTACAAGTGTGGCTACGGTAGATTTCGTTTGGGATCAGCGTATGGACCGCAATGAAGAGGGCATAATGTTCGAGCAGCGGAATTCCGGACTGTATTATATGTATGCCAACGGCGATGTTGACCACCTCAAAGAATCAGGCGCCGAGCGTAAGGAGATAAACGAACGGCTTAAATGGATAGGATATAAGAACCAATTCTTTTCGGCTGTAATAGTGCCGGCCACTACGTTTACCACTGCCGAGCTGGACACCGAGGAGCTTGAAGGTAACAAGGAATTTATAAAGCATCTGTCTACCCATGCCACAATGGACTATTCATCCATGCATGCTAATCCGGCATCGTTCACCATGTTCCTTGGCCCCAATTCGTATCCCTTGCTGTCTGACTTGCAGAAGACTATAGCTCCCGAGGAGGATCTGCATCTTACCAAGCTGATACCGCTTGGATGGAGCCTGTTCCGCTGGATAAATACACTGATAGTGATTCCGGTATTCGACTTCCTTGGCCGATACATATCCAGCTATGGCATAATCATCCTTCTCCTTACCATTTTCATCAAGATTATCCTATTCCCGTTTACTTACAAGAGCTATATGTCACAGGCCAAAATGCGTGTGCTGGCTCCCGACATCAAGGCCATAAACGAGAAATATCCAGGTAAGGAGAATGCCATGAAGCGCCAGCAGGAAACTATGGCTCTGTATTCAAGAGCCGGTGCCAGCCCATTCTCCGGCTGTCTGCCCATGCTGCTGCAGATGCCTATACTTATAGCCATGTTCAACTTCTTCCCGTCGGCTATAGAGCTGCGCGGTGAGTCGTTCCTGTGGGCTAAAGACCTGTCGGCGCCGGATGCCATAGTGAGCTGGAGCGCCAATATCCCGTTCATATCTTCCACGTTCGGCAATCATATAAGTCTTTTCTGTCTGCTCATGACGGCAGTAAACATCATTTACACCCGCATCAATATGCAGAACCAGGCTTCAAACGATGCCATGCCCGGTATGAAGTGGATGATGTATCTGATGCCTCTCATGTTCCTGGTGTTCTTCAATAACTATGCATCGGGATTGAGTTATTACTACTTCCTGTCGCTTCTGATTACCATAGCGCAGACATTCATATTCCGCCGTGTGGTAAATGAAGAGAAGGTGCGCCAGACCATGCGTGAAAATGCTAAGAAGCCCCGCAAGAAGAGCGGATTTATGGCTCGGCTTGAAGAAGCCCAGCGTCAGCAGCAGGCCATGCTCCGTGAGCAGGAAAAACAGCGCGCCAAGAAACGCCGCTAATCTATAATAGTTGTAATATACAGTGAGGCAGCTCCTAATACAGGAGCTTCCTCTATTATATAATAGGTGTACGAGGAACGTATGGCATATAGAAACGCCCTGAAGCCAGATGGCCGCAGGGCGTTGGATATTTTGGGGATATTGATGCTACCAGATTATTACACGCTCGCTTTCGGGGCGGAACATGGGCTGACCTTCAGTTATGGAGAATGCCTCAAAGAAGGGTGCCAGATTACGCAGAGTTACGTTCACGCGGTTTTTACCGAGTGAGTGTACGTCGCCGGAAGTGAGTGAGCGGATCTCCTCATCACGTATGTTCTGCCCCCAAAGGTTGGCATAGTTGAGGTAGAATACCTGCATGGGTGTGAATCCTTCAATGGTTTCGGTGGCTACGTCCACGCCTTTCTTCTTCTGTGAGTCAAGGAACGCCGTCATGGCTACACGCAGACCGCCCTGATCGGCTATGTTCTCGCCCATAGTGTAGGTGCCGTTGGCATGCAGGCCGGGCAGTACTTCTACGGCATCGAACTGTGCTCCGAGGCCTTTGGTCATTTCGGTGAACTTTTCTAAATCCTCAGGCTGCCACCAGTTGGTCATATTTCCTTTCGCGTCAAAGTTACGCCCCTGATCGTCAAAACCGTGAGTCATTTCATGGCCTATCACCACACCTATGCCACCGTAGTTTTCGGCATCGCTTGCCTCGGGGTCAAAGAAGGGAGCCTGAAGTATGGCAGCGGGAAATACTATCTCGTTTGCCATGGGGTTGTAATAGGCGTTTACGGTCTGAGGTGTCATGCCCCATTCGGTGCGATCCACCGGCTTGCCCCACTTGCTGTACGTTTCACGCTGATGCCACATTGATACATTGTGCATGTTTTCATAATAGGATAGAGCCGGGTCTATTTCCATTGTGGAGTAATCCTTCCACTTGTCAGGATAGCCTATCTTCACGGTGAAGGCGTTGAGCTTTTCAAGTGCTTTAAGCTTGGTGTCATCGCTCATCCAGTCAAGGTGAATTATGTGCTTGCCTAATGCCGTGCGCAGATTTTCCACTAATCCTATCATGTATTCCTTGGAGGACTGGGGGAAGTACTTCTCTACGTAGAGCTGGCCTACGGCTTCGCCCATAGCACCTTCGGTGGCGCCGAGAGCGCGTTTCCAACGGGGACGCTGCTGCTGCACACCGCTCATGACCTTGCTGAATTCAAAAGAAGCATTCGTGAAGTCATCGCTGAGCGCTCCGGCGGCTTGACTTACGTATTTCCAAAGATAATAGTCCTTTATCTCGCGGTCAGTGAGTGAGGCCATGAGGTCGTTGGCCTGCTTTACCGTATTGATTTCGGTTACTATCACGCTTTCAGGTGAGGGGATGCCCATGGTTTCAATGAAGAAGCGATCCCAGTTTACGGCAGGATACATTTCCTTGAGCTGCGCAAATGTGCGTGGATTGTACATGGCCGGGATGTTGCGGCTCTGTTCGCGGGTCCATGTGGAGTCAGCTAAGGCAGTCTCGATCTTCATCACGTTGGCCATTATGCGGTTTGCATCCTTTTTCTTGTAGCCGGCATTCATCATCTGCTTTACTATAAGCTTCTTGTATGCCTCGCGTACTTCCTTGTTGCGTTTATCGTTGGCCAGATAGTAGTCACGGTCGCCAAGTCCTAAGCCGCCTCCGCTCACGTACATTGCATATACGTTACTGTTGGCCAGATCTTCCATGGGACCGGCTGAGAAGAATGGGCTGGCATAGTTGCCGTGCAGCCACAGGAAGAGGTCCTCCATCTGTTCGTGGGGAGTGGTTTCGATGCGTTTGAGGTCAGCTAAAATGGGCTTTGCACCTTCAGCATTACGGCGTGCAGAATCCATGGCCTGATTGTAGATGGTGGAAACCTTGAATGCCACAGTACCGGGAGCCGGATTGGTAGCACCGAGGTTGAGCACTATCTGTTTTACGCGGGCTTCGCTGGAGTCGCTGAGGATGTTGAACTTGCCGTAGCGGGCATGCTCGGCGGTAAGGGGGTGCTCGTTCATCCAACGCTGATTGACATGGCCGTAGAAGTCGGTTCCGGCAGGTATGGCCGTATCAATCTGTTTCGGATCCAAGCTTTTCAAATGCTCGTTTGCGGCTGAAGCCGACAGGGCGACGGCTGATGCCGCCAGTACGAGCGCAAGATTAAGTAATTTCATAATATAGGGATGATTTATTTGTATGCGGTATATATGGTGCAGGTACCGAATGTAAGCGGGCGGTACTCGGCACGCACAAATCCGGCGCGGCGCATAAGGGCTGTCATCTCTTCACCTTGAGCCACGGCGGCTATGCTTTCCGGCAGATAAGAGTAGGCTCTGACATCATGTGATACCAGCCGGCCAATGGCCGGTATGAGTGTGCGTGTGTACAGCCTGTATAATGGGCTTACGATAGCCGACCGGGGGGTGGACAGTTCGATTATCATAGCCATCCCGCCGGGGCGTAGTACGCGTAGCATCTCACGGTAGCCGGCTTCAAGATTTTCAAAGTTGCGCACACCGTATGCTGCCGTCACGCATCGGAACGAATTGTCGGCAAAGGGCAGCGACAGGCAGTCGGCCACCTGAAAGTCTATGCGCGAATCCATGCCGGCCTCATGTACCTTGCGGCGCCCTATCTCAATCATGCCTTCTGACAGGTCCACTCCTGTTATATGTGCGGCCTGTGTGCGGCGTGCCATGAGCAGTGCCAGATCGCCGGTACCGGTGGCTATATCCAGTATGCTGTCAGCATCGGAGGGGAGCATGTCCACGGCTTTACGACGCCATATACGGTCAATCCCGAAGGTCATGGCCCGGTTCATGAAGTCGTATGCCGGGGCTATGTTGTCGAACATGTCACGCACCTGCTCGCTTTTGGGGCGCGTGTCGCCTGCGTAAGGGTTTATCTTCTCGCAGTTCACTTTTTGAGGTTCTGGATGCAGTCAAGCACGTTGACGGCTATGCGGTCAGTGAGGTTGGCTTCATCGGCCTTGACAAAGGGCTGACCGGTGATGTGCTCATACAGCTCTATGTAGCGCTCGGAAACGGAGCGTACAAAGTCATCGGTCATCTCCGGTACCTGCTGACCCTCACGCCCCATGAATCCGTGGTCAATGAGCCACTGGCGTACAAACTCTTTTGACAGCTGACGCTGGGGCTCGCCCTTTTCAAAGCGCTCCTCGTAGCCTTCCGAGTAGAAGTAGCGGCTTGAATCGGGAGTATGTATCTCATCTATCAGGTAAACCTTGCCGTCATATTTGCCAAACTCATACTTCGTGTCAACGAGTATAAGCCCCTTTTCAGCGGCCATCTCAGTGCCGCGTTTGAACAGGCGGCGTGTATAGTCCTCCATTACGGCGTAGTCCTCGGCGCTGACTATGCCTTGTGCTATGATTTCTTCACGCGATATGTTTTCATCATGTCCGGCATCGGCCTTGGTGGTGGGGGTGATGATAGGCTCGGGGAACTGCTGGTTCTCGCGCATACCATCAGGGAGCTTCACTCCGCACAGCTCGCGGCATCCGGCCTGATATTCGCGCCATGCGCTGCCTGTAAGATAACCGCGAATTATCATCTCCACGCGGAAGCCTTCGCATTTCAGGCCTACGGTGGCCATGGGGTCAGGCGTGGCAAGGCGCCAGTTGGGCACTATATCAGCGGTCGATTCCAGGAAGTAAGTGGCTATCTGATTAAGAACCTGTCCTTTGTAAGGGATTCCCTTAGGAAGAACCACGTCAAATGCCGATATGCGGTCGGTGGCTATCATTACCAGAATGTCATCTGAAAGGGTGTACACGTCACGAACCTTGCCGTGATATACTCCGGTCTGGCCGGGGAAATTGTAGTCAGTGGAAAGAAGTGTGGATGCCATGAGCATTTAATACTGGTTAAAATATACTGCAAAGGTACAACTATTTGGCGTCATGGCAAAAAGAAAAAGCCATCCACACATATCAGTGCGGACGGCTCGTATACGGGAGGCACATGGCGTGATGTGCCGGAGTGTCAGAATTCGGCGTTGCCGGGAGTGCGGGGGAAGGGTATCACGTCACGGATATTGGTCATGCCGGTCACAAACAGGACCAGACGCTCGAACCCGAGGCCGAATCCGGCGTGAGGTACTGTGCCGTAGCGGCGAGTGTCAAGATACCACCACATATCCTTCATGGGGATATTCATTTCCTCTATTCGCTTGAGCAGCTTATCATAGTCAGCCTCGCGCTCGGAGCCGCCTATTATCTCACCTATCTGCGGGAACAGAACGTCCATAGCGCGTACGGTACGGCCGTCATCGTTGAGCTTCATATAGAAGGCCTTTATGTCCTTGGGATAGTCAGTGAGTATTACCGGCTTCTTAAAGTGCTCTTCTACCAGATAGCGTTCGTGCTCGCTCTGGAGGTCGGCACCCCAGTAGACGGGGAACTCGAATTTTTTGCCCGACTCTTCAAGTATCTTGATGCCTTCAGTATAGGGGAGGCGTATAAAATCATTTTCCACCACAAACTTCAGGCGATCCACGAGATTCTTGTCGTACATCTGCGCCAGGAAGTCAATGTCGTCACGGCAGTTATCCAAAGCGTAGTTGATACAGTACTTTATGAAGTCCTCAGCCAGATCCATATTGTCGGCTATGTCATAGAATGCCACCTCAGGCTCTATCATCCAGAACTCCGACAGGTGTCGGGGAGTGTTGGAGTTTTCGGCTCGGAATGTTGGTCCGAAAGTGTATATGGCTCCCAATGCAGTGGCTCCGAGTTCGCCTTCGAGCTGTCCGCTTACGGTAAGGGCTGTGGGCTTGCCGAAGAAATCAGCTGAGAAGTCCACGGTGCCTTCATCCGTGCGGGGCAGATTGTTGAGGTCAAGTGTGGTTACTTGGAACATGGCACCTGCACCCTCACAGTCGCTGGCTGTGATGAGCGGGGTGTTCAGATAGAAGAAGCCGCGCTCGTTGAAGAACTTGTGTATGGCAAATGCCAAAGTGCTGCGTACGCGGAGCACGGCGCCAAATGTGTTGGTGCGGGGGCGCAGATGGGCTTTCTCGCGCAGAAATTCTAATGTGTGGCCTTTTTTCTGAAGCGGATAGCTTTCAGGGTCGGCTGTACCGAACACTTTGAGCGTTTCGGCCTGTATCTCGCAAGTCTGCCCTTTGCCCATCGATTCCACCAGCTGGCCCGTAACGTGTATGCTCGAGCCGGTGGTTACGGGACGGAGCTCATCATCGGTAAACCGTGACATATCCAGTACTATCTGGATGTTCTTGATGGTAGAGCCGTCATTGAGGGCCACGAACTGGACGTGCTTGTTGCCACGCCGGGTACGTACCCATCCCATTACGCTGACCTCGCGGCCTATCATTTCAGGGCTGAAGAGGTCAATTATCTTAGTGCGTTTCATTATTACTCTGTATAGTTTTGTTTAGAGGTTATTAAACGCCCACATCTTATTCAAAGGAACCCATCTTGAGGAAGTTGACTTCTTCCTGTGTGAGGTAGCGCCAACGTCCGCGGGGCAGGTTCTTTTTGGTAAGTCCGGCGAAATACACTCGGTCAAGTTTTGTCACGTGATAGCCAAGGCTTTCGAAGAGGCGACGTACTATGCGGTTGCGTCCGGAGTGGATCTCTATGCCTGCCTGATTGCGGTCCGTTTCGGTGGCGTAGCTTATGGCATCGGCATGTATGGGGCCGTCTTCAAGCTCCACGCCGTCAGCTATGCGCTGCATGTCGTCCTCGGATATGTCCTTGTCAGTCCATACGTGATATATCTTTTTCTTCACGTACTTGGGGTGCGTGAGTTTTGAGGCGAGGTCGCCGTCATTGGTGAGCAGGAGTACGCCGGTGGTGTTGCGGTCCAGACGCCCTACGGGATATATGCGCTCTTCACAGGCATTTTTCACCAGATCCATTACCGTGAGGCGGCCGTTGGGGTCGTCCGATGTGGTTACGCAGTCCTTCGGCTTGTTAAGCAGTATGTAGCACTTGCTTTCCAAAGTCACTACCTTGCCGTCATACTCTACGGTATCATTGTGTGATATCTTGGTGCCGAGTTCCTTCACCACTTCACCGTTTACCTTTACCAGACCCTGCTGTATGTATTCATCGGCCTCGCGGCGTGAGCATATGCCGGCATTGGCCATGAATTTGTTCAGGCGTATCTGTTCGTTAGGATCGGGTATGGGTATTTCGTATTCCACACGCTTGGGACGCGGAACGAAGCTCTTGCCGCCCTGCGGCATGCCATACTGGTTTTGGCGCATGTTTTGGCGCGGGCCCTTGTTGTATCCGCCCTGACGGTTGTTGTTGTAGCCTCCTTGGCGGTTGTTGTAACCACCCTGACGGTTGTTATTGTATCCGCCCTGGCGGTTGTTGTTGTATCCGCCCTGACGGTTATTGTTGTATCCGCCCTGCTGACGGTAGCCCTGATTCTGTCCCTGATTGTAACGGGGCTGATAGCCACCCTCCTGACGGTTATTGTTGTATCCGCCTTGGCGATTGTTGTTATATCCGCCCTGACGGTTGTTATTGTATCCTTGATTATTGTACCTGTTGTTATAGGGGCGGGGCTGATACTGGCGCTGCTGGTACTGACGCTGTACCGGAGCCTGTCCTTCGGCCGGCTGCTCTGATGCGGTCTGTCCCTGTGCTGCTGAGTCGGTGGCTGTGGCATCGGTCGGAGCCTGATACTGCTGGCGCGGACGGTAGCCTCCTTCAGTGTGATTGTTGTAGTGATTGTTGTAGCGGTTGTTGTATGGGCGCTGCTGGTACTGACGGGGCTGATACTGACGCTGCTGGTAGGGTCGGCTCTGATATCCTCCGCCATTTCCCTGCTGATTGAAGTCGCGTGACTGATTCTCGGACTGGTTATAGTCCGTAGAGGTGTAAGAGTTCTGTTCGTTAGCTCCCTCAGTGGCCATGCTACGGCTCTCGCCTATACGTGGGCGTTTTCCTTTTTTCTCGTTGCTGTCCATGATTTTACTCGTTTTTTTGACCTTTGTCAGGTAGTTGAAAAAAATGCCTCTCGGCGTTCGGTTGAATAATTTAGTTCGGTTTTTATGGTTTTCAAAAAAATCGTATACGGATTTTTAGCTTCTACATCCTGTATGTAACCGTTCTGTAACTGCATCGCACAATGTCGGGACGGCTCTATAAGGAATGGTGCAAATATACGATATTTCTTGTAATAAAACAATTTAAAATCAGTATTGCTCAGTTAAAAATCACGGCTCTTTCATTTAAAAATTGTTGGATTTTTCAAACTCGCTGGCATACA
>JAMPBB010000014.1 GCA_023666885.1 Muribaculaceae bacterium
AAAAAGAGTTCTTCAAACGAATTGCTTAATTTTGCACTTGCCAGTTGACTCTACAAGTTTTGGTGCGGTATTTGCAAATTGGGAGGTTACGGAAAATTTTGTAAATTTGCATTTTGGAAAATACATTATCGCCAATATGGAAAAGAATTTTAAGAGAACGCTGATTACCACAGCATTGCCTTATGCCAACGGTCCTGTCCACATAGGACATCTGGCCGGAGTGTACGTACCCGCCGATATATATGCCCGCTATCTGAGACAGCGCGGCCAGGATGTGATTATGGTGGGCGGCAGTGATGAGCACGGTGTGCCCATCACCATCAAGGCTCGTGCCGAGGGTGTCAGCCCCCAGGATATAGTGGACCGTTACCACGCCATAATCCGTGACTCCATGAAGGAGCTCGGCATATCGTTCGATGTGTATTCGCGCACCACATCGGACATTCACCACCGTACGGCCAGCGAATTTTTCCGCCGCCTGTATGACAACGGTCAGTTCGAGCAGCAGACCTCCATGCAGCCTTATGACGAGGAGGCCGGAGAGTTTCTTGCCGACCGCTATGTTACAGGCACCTGTCCCCATTGTGGAAGCGACCGCGCTTATGGTGACCAGTGCGAGGCTTGCGGTACTACCCTTGCCGCCACCGAGCTGATAAATCCGCGCTCAAGCCTTACCTCCGCGCCCGTAACCATGCGCGAAACCACCCACTGGTACCTGCCGCTCAACAAGTGGGAGGATGCTTTGCGCCACTGGATTCTTGACGGGCACAAGGAGTGGAAGACCAATGTGTACGGCCAGTGCAAGTCATGGCTTGACCTTGGCTTGCAGCCACGTGCCGTGAGCCGCGACCTCAAGTGGGGTGTCCCCGTGCCGGTGGAAGGTGCTGAAGGCAAGGTGCTTTACGTATGGTTCGATGCCCCTATAGGCTATATTTCCAACACTAAGGAGCTGCTGCCTGACAGCTGGGAAAAGTACTGGAAGGATCCGCAGACACGCATCATCAACTTCATAGGCAAGGACAACATAGTGTTCCACTGCATAGTGTTCCCCGCCATGCTCATGGCTTACGGCGACGGCTATCAGCTGCCTGACAATGTGCCTGCCAATGAGTTCCTTAATCTGGAAGGCGACAAGATTTCCACCTCGCGCAACTGGGCTGTATGGCTTCACGAGTATCTGCGCGACTTCCCCGGCAAGCAGGACGTGCTCCGCTACGTGCTCACCGCCAATGCTCCCGAAACCAAGGACAATGACTTTACATGGGCCGATTTCCAGGCTCGCAACAATAACGAGCTTGTGGCCATTCTGGGCAACTTCGTGAACCGCGCCACCGTGCTTACCAAGAAGTATTTCGCATGTACCGTACCTCAGCCGGGTGAGCTGGCCGAAATTGACCTCAAGCTGTTTGAGGACGTGCGTCAGGCCCGTACGCGCCTTGAGGCACAGCTTGACACGTTCCATTTCCGCGAAGCTCTGAAGGAGATGATGGAGATAGCACGCTTGGGCAACAAGTATCTTCAGGAAACCGAGCCGTGGAAATTAGCCAAGACTGACATGGACCGCGTGGCTACGGTGCTCTACTGCGCCCTGCAGCTGTGCGCTGACCTGAGCATAGCCATGGAGCCGTTCATGCCGTTCAGTGCCGCACGCCTTACCGCTATGTTGGGCATACAGGCATTGGCATGGGGCCGTCTCGGCGATACTGATCTGGTACCTGCCGGCACGGTGATAGCCGAGCCTGAACTGCTGTTTGAAAAGATAGATGATGCTGCCATACAGGCTCAGCTGGATCGGCTGGCTCGCATCAAGGAGGAGAACCGCATAAAGAATTTCCGCCCCGAGCCTCAGGCTCCCGATGTGGATTTCGATACTTTCATGAAGGCTGACCTGCGTGTGGGCACGGTGCTTGAATGTACCAAGGTGCCTAAGGCTGACAAGCTGCTGAAGTTCCTTATAGACGACGGAATGGGCAAGCGAACCATAGTGTCAGGTATAGCCAAGTACTACAAGCCCGAGGAACTGGTGGGCAAGCAGGTGTGCTTCATAGCCAATCTGCCTCCGCGCAAGCTCAAGGGCATAGTGAGCCAGGGCATGATCCTGTCAGCCGAGAATGCTGACGGCTCATTGGTGGTGATGGGACCCACGGCTGAAGTGGTTCCCGGCGCGCAGGTGAAATGACACCTGCGCCCATCCCCGTAGCCTCCATTTGCTTGATACGTACACAATCAGACACACTCTCATTTACATAACCAAATCATGTCACACACACTTCGCCATCCACGCATAATGCTCATCTATACGGGTGGCACCATAGGAATGATAGAGGATCCGGACTCGCACTCGCTGAGGCCGTTTGACTTCACGCATCTGATAGACAATGTGCCTAAGATCAAGATGCTGAACTATGTCATAGACAATATATCGTTCAACCCGCCTATCGATTCCAGCGACATGAACCCTGACCACTGGGTGCAGATAGCCCAGGCCATAGAGCGGCACTATGCGTCGTACGACGGCTTTGTGGTGCTTCACGGCACTGACACTATGGCCTATTCGGCCTCGGCTCTGTCATTCATGCTGGAAAATCTGCGTAAGCCGGTGATTATCACCGGATCGCAGCTCCCTATTGGTGAGGTGCGCACTGACGGTGAGGAAAATCTTATAACGGCGCTTCAGATAGCAGCTGCCACTGACCGCTACGGCACGCCCATGGTGCAGGAGGTGGCCATACTGTTCGAGAACTATCTGTGGCGCGGAAACCGCTCCACCAAGATGAGTGCCGACAATTTCAATGCGTTCAAGAGCAACAATTACCCCTCACTGGCCAAGATAGGTTTGGGCATAAACTTCAATGAGGATGCTCTGTACCGCCTGCCCGCTGACCGCGGTCCGCTGAAGGTGCATTACCGCCTTGATACGGCAGTGACGGTGATAGACCTGTTTCCGGGCATGAACGAGAGCATACTGCGCCATCAGCTCGCCACTCCCGGCGTGAAGGGGATAGTGCTCAAGACGTACGGTGCCGGAAATGCCCCTACGGTGGACTGGTTTAACGATGCCATACGCGATGCCGTGGAGCGAGGTATAGTGATACTTAACGTGACGCAGTGTGTGAACGGCGCCGTGCACAAGCGCTATGCCTCGGGCGATGCCTTGGCTGCAAGCGGTGTGATATTAGGGCGTGACATGACGGTGGAGGCCGCCATTACGAAGCTGATGTATCTCTTTGGCCTCGGGCTTGATACATCGCATGTGCGCCGCGCTCTGGCCTATCCGCTGTGTGGCGAGATGTGTTAAATGTTTGAATATATTTTATGGATAGTAATACCCCACTCCTTTTATCGGATCCCTCTCCGGAGATAATGCAGGCCAAACAGCGGTTTGGCATTGTGGGCAATTCGCCCGCGCTGCTGGCCGCCGTGCAGCGGGCACTACAGGTGGCTCCCATTGACCTGTCGGTGCTTGTTACGGGTGAGAGTGGTTCGGGCAAGGAGTTCTTTCCCAAGATAATACATGCATACAGTCCGCGCAAGCACGGACGCTACATAGCCGTAAACTGCGGCGCCATACCTGAGGGCACCATTGACTCGGAGCTTTTCGGGCATGAGAAGGGTGCCTTTACCGGGGCGGTGTCATCGCGCAAGGGCTACTTTGAGGAGGCCGACGGCGGCACCATTTTCCTTGATGAGGTGGCGGAGCTTCCGCTCACCACTCAGGCGCGCTTGCTGCGTGTACTCGAGAGCGGCGAGTTCATAAAGGTGGGTTCCAGTACTGTGCAGCGTACCAACATACGAGTGGTGGCGGCCACTAATGTGGACATGCTTGCGGCGGTGCAGGCCGGACGGTTTCGTGAGGATCTGTTCTATCGACTGTCAACCGTGCAGATCACGGTGCCGCCGCTGCGTGAGCGTGGAGGCGATATTGTGCTGCTGGCACGCAAGTTTGCCGCTGACTTTTCGGAGCGCTACCGTATGCCGGCCATTAAGTTTGATGACAGTGCGCGCCGGTTGATGACAGACTACCGCTGGCCCGGCAATGTGCGTCAGCTTAAGAACGTAGTGGAGCAGATGGCTCTGTTTCAGGCCGGTACTGAAGTGAGTGCGCACCAGATGGAACCGTATCTGCCGCAGAGTGCAGTAGTGTACAGCCCTGTGCCTGTAAGCGCCGGGGGCGCTCACAGCTATGAGCATGAGCGCGAGCTGCTTTTCAATATGATATTCCGTATGCAGCGTGAGATTGATGACCTCCACGCACGTCTTGACAATGAGCCTCGTACTCAAGGGAGTACAGCCGATACGGAGTATGAGGTTATGGATGATATGCCCAAGAGTCTGGTGCATTTCAATCCGGATCCCCGTGGCATAATGAATATGCCTTCCGTTACGGCCGGCGTGGTGGCGCATACGGAGCAGTCGGCTCCTACGCTTGAGCAGACCGAGAGGGAGACCATACGCCGGTCGCTTGAAAAGAATGGCGGCCGCCGCAAGGCCACAGCTGCGGAGCTCAATATATCAGAGCGCACCCTTTACCGCAAAATTAAGGAGTACGGCCTTGAGTGAGATAATAGAGATAACATCGGCGGATCATCCCGGTACCGAGCCGTATGCGCGCCTTACGGAGGCTCAGCTGCGCAGCAGCGCTCCAGACACTACTCCGCTGTTCATAGCCGAAAGCCCCAAGGTGATACGTACGGCTCTTGATGCGGGCATGACGCCTGTATCGTTGATGTGCGAGAGGCGCCATATCGACGGGGATGCGGCCGACATAATAGCACGTATGCCCTCAGGAGTGCCGGTGTATACGGCTGAACGCAGCGTGCTGGCGCAGCTCACGGGCTACACGCTGACACGCGGAGTGCTGTGCGCCATGAAGCGGCCTGCCCCGCGTAGCGTGGCCGATGTGGCCACAGGAGCGAGCCGCGTGGCTGTGATTGACGGGGTGTCGGATACTACCAATATCGGAGCTATCTTCCGCTCGGCAGCAGCCTTAGGTATAGATGCTGTGGTGCTTACGAGCACATCGTGCGACCCTCTGAACCGCCGTTCGGTACGTGTGTCCATGGGGTCGGTTTTCTTGGTGCCATGGGCTGTAAGCTCGTGTCCGGCCCGTGAGTTGCAGCAGTTGGGGTTCAAGACCGTGGCGCTGGCTCTGACGGATGATTCAGTGAGCATAGATGACCCACGGTTGATGGCTGAGCCCCGGCTGGCTTTGATGCTCGGCACGGAGGGCGACGGTCTGGCCCGCGATGTGATAGCCGGGGCTGACTATGTGGCCCGCATACCCATGCACCACGGCGTGGACTCCCTCAACGTGGCAGCCGCCTCCGCCGTAGCCTTCTGGCAGCTCCGCGCCCACCGATAAATCGCGGCCAGTCATTGACCTGCGTGATATGCGTGGAATAGGCGCATTTATATTCTGATTTTTGGTTGGGAATCTGAAGAATTTGAGTATTTTTGTGTTTAGTTAGGGGGAAGCTCTAACCAAGACATTCTGAACTTAAGAAGCGTTATGCTCATCTCAAAGTCGGGAACGTAGGAAATTCAAGACTTTTTAAGAGAGTGTGCATAGTGGTTCTCACGCTTACGGCGTGGGCTGCCATTACCATATCTCTTAAAAAAGGTTTTCCTACGACCTCCGACTTAGAACGTGGCAATGCAGTTCCACGCTTCGTGTATAAATTTTATAGCTCTTGTGGTAGCTGGGGAGCTTTTTGGAGAGTATGAAACGTTTAGTTTTAGCGTTGGCGTTGTCACTGGCTATAGTCGGAGTATATGCGCAGGAACATCTGTCGTTCAAGGGTATCCCTATTGAAGGGAGTATGACATCATTTTGTAAAAAACTTCAGGAGAAGGGGTTTACTAAGGTTGGATCTGAGAATAACACTATGATGTTCACTGGTGACTTTACTGGAAAACAGGCGTATGTGGGAGTTGCATCAACAGCGGATGGCAAAAATGTATATTCGGTTATTGTATTATTTGATTCAAGTCACGAGTGGAACGACTTGGTTGCCACTTACAGTTATTACAAAATTCTATATACTCAAAAATATCGAGAACCATATGAGTGCATTGAGAAGAATAATAGTAGAGTAGACAGTAATACTGCCCTAATGTTAGAGCTGGCGGAAGGGAAAGTGACGTGGGAAAGTGTATGGGTTGCGCCCGGAGGAACAATTATACTATCAATCAATAATCAGATGAATGCTGTAATGGAGGGATACGTTGGCATCGCCTATATAGATGCCCATAATAATGAAACAAAAATGCAGAGTGATTTAGAGGATATATGAAAAAGAACATACTAATTTATGTAGCCGGTGTATTCACGGGCTTGGTCTTGTGGGTAATATTTGCAATACTGTATTCCGGGTGTACTCGTGATGACAAGGATATAATTCTGTTTGAGGCAGAAGGTGAATGCATAAGCTCAAACTCGTTTGAGATATTCCAAGTATTGGAATCGGGGAATGCCTTGGCAAGGGAAATAGAAGAAGGACATTCAATAGCTACGGGGATTACGGTTTTGTTCCTTAATGACGGTACTACATCGTATTACGATAATCAAATAATCAATATTCCTAAGGGGAAGTGTGCAAAGCAAATTGGGGTATATAGATATATGACAAGAATGGAGGTGGAACGGACTGTGCCGATAGTTGAAATCCGTGATGAATGATTTCATCCGGATTGGTGTCATTAATGAATCTTTCAGATTCGGTTTCTTGTATTCGGATTCCCGGGGTCTCGCCTGACGGCTCGGCCCCGGGCTAAAAATAAATGATTGCTTCGCAATCCGTGTGGTGTAAATCGGCGTACCTACGGACGCCATTTTTCTTTTTGGGTAGACCCGTGACCCCAGGCGCTGCCCTTATTCCGAACTGAATCATTAATGAATCTTTCAGATTCAATTACATGGTATTTGATACCACGGGTCTACGCTTTCGCTTCGGCCCGTGGCTATTAAGAAATGATTGTTTCACAATCCTGGGGGGAGGGTCAGAGGATGAGGACGGGGGTGCAGGATTCGGTGTTGATGCGGAGGGTGGAGGCGGGGTTGGGGGAGATGACGGTGTTGTCCTCGATGTCAAGGCCTTCGACGAGGCGGGCGCGTATCTCGGGGCTTGTGCCGGCGGCTTTGAATCGGCCGGTGATGTGGAAGAGGTTGTTCTGTATGGTGATGTTCTCATGGACGGGGCCGGCGTTGACGGATGCTTCGGGGGCTATCCATATGACGGGCGATACGCAGTCGATGAATACGTTGTCACGTATGGTGACGTCCTTGACGGGGCCGGATTCGTACCAGCTGCGGGCGTCGTCGGCTATGAGTACGGCGCTCATGGGGCAGCGGAAGAATGTGCATGAGGATATGAGTACGGGGCGCCATGTGGTGATGAGGATGCCGCGTGTGGGTGTGAGGGTGAAGTGGCAGCGCTGTATGCGTACGGCGGGGGAGTAGGTGACGTTTTCAAGCACGGCGTTTTTGAGTGAGGTGACGGAGTCGGGGAGGGGACGATCGAGGGTGACGTCCATGTCAAATTCGCCATTGAGTGCGGCTGAGGTGACTACGGCCATGGCTACGCGCTGAAGGGAGCGGGAGTCGACTACGGCTACGGTGTCGCCGGGCGTGAAGGAGAGGAAGCCGCGTGTCTGTGCATGCATGTAGCGGAGGTGGAGGCGGTCAGGTGCTGGGGCGTCGATGATGCGGAGGTGTGTGCCGTGGACGTTGATGGGGTCATCATGTGCGCCGGCGAAGTAGCAGTCGGTTATGTCAACCTGTCCGCGGCATCCGCTTACCTGCATGAAGTCAGCGAATCCGGCGCATGTGCGTCCGGAGAGGGGATCGACGGCGCAGCGTATGCGGGTGTAGGTAAGGTCGGTGCTCATTTGAGCCACGATGCCGAAGTTGCCCATGAAGTGGAGGTTGAGGTCGGAGAGGGTGACGCGGGAGCTGAAGTTGATCAGTCCGGCTACTTCATTGCGGAAGCTGTGGCGCATCTGGTAGGTGCTTCCTACGGGTGAGGGTGCGGGACGGCGTCCGGAGTAGTTGAAGCGGAGCAGGCCGGGCTCAAGTTCGGTGACTGAGGAGGCGGCTGCCACGGGCGACTCGGTACGGAGGGTAGTGGAGTCAGTAGGTGAGTAGATCTGGGCTATGCCGTCGGTAAATTCCCAGCCTTCGCCTATCCAGTAGAGCTTTCCGGAGCGGATTTCGTAGCGTGAGCGGGGATGTACGCGGGCGGTGATATGGTCATCGGCCGATTCGGTGACGGTCATTTCGGGTACGGAGGGGTCAGCAGCATCAATGGAGAAGTTTTTGAGGGTGACGTTCTCGCAGGAGTCGATGGCCCAGGGGGTCATCTCGCCGTGGGTGATGAAGCGTGCTCCGCAGCCGTCAATGGTGAGGTTTTTGATGCCGTGGATGAAAAGGCCTATATGCTTGGTTGGGTCAGGGTTTTCCTGAGGGGTGGTGGTGTTGGATATGAAGCGCACGCGGGGGGTGGACTTGGCGCGTGATATGTGATATTCGCCGGGGGCGAGGCGTATCTCTACGGGGCGCCCTTTCTGTGCGGCGGCACGGTCAATGGCTTTCTGCAGGGCAGCAGTGGCGTCGGACTTGGAGGGCTTGATGTTGATGACCATGGGAGTGGTGGCAGCGGAGAGTGAGAGGGCTGCAATGGCCATGGCTAACAGGAGGGCGAATTTCTTCATGATAGGGGTATGATTAGTGAATTTGTGCAAAGATAATGTTTTATGGGTGAACGGATGTTGCAGAACCGAGGAAAAAAGGGTAAGTTTGCAGAAAATAATACCATTAATAAGCTCACATAAGAAAAATTATGAAATTGATTTGTGCTCTGATTCTGTCGGCGCTGCTGCTGACGGGCATGGGTGCGGCCTGTGGACAGGCCGGCGCCAAGGCTCAGGATGCAGGCGTGGAGAATGAATTTGTGACCGTGCGTGACGGTAAGTTTTATCTTGGCGACTCTGTGTACCGCTACATAGGCACCAATTTCTGGTACGGGCCTATACTTGGCTCCGAGGGTCGCGGGGGCGACCGTGAGCGTTTGGGCCGTGAATTGGACTCGCTTAAGGCTTTAGGGCTGACCAATCTGCGCATACTGGCCGGTGCCGACGGGCGCGAAGGGGTGCACTCGCATGTGTCGCCTGTGATGCATACGGGTCCGAATGAGTATAACGACACTCTGCTGCGCGGACTGGACTATCTGCTGGCCGAGATGGAGAAGCGCGGCATGAAGGCTGTGCTTTATCTGAACAATGCCTGGGAATGGAGCGGCGGCTACGGCACTTATTTGGAGTGGACGGGTCACGGAGAGGCTCCGCTGCCTAATGTGGACGGCTATCAGGCGTATGTGAATTATGTGAAACAGTTTGTGCTGAATGACTCGGCACGTGCGCTGTCAATAGAAAATACGCGCCGTCTTGTGGGCCGCACGAATACCGTAACGGGCAAGCCGTATAAGGACTCGCCGGCCATAATGTCATGGCAGGTGTGCAATGAGCCGCGTGCCTTCAGCAAGGAGGGCAAGGAGGCTCTGATGAGCTGGATTAAGGAAACGGGTAAGGCTATCAAGGAGATAGATCCGAATCATTTGGTGAGCACAGGCTCGGAGGGCAAGTATGGCTGCGAGGTGGATCTGGAGCTGTGGACCCGCATACATTCAATGCCTGAGGTGGATTATGCCACTATACATATATGGCCGCGCAACTGGAACTGGCACCGACGCGGGTATGCCGTGGAGGACTTGGATACGGCTATCAAGTATACGAAGGAGTATATAGATGAGCATGTGGCTGCCATAGCGGGAGCCAACCGTCCGCTTGTGATAGAGGAGTTCGGCTATGCGCGTGATGCTGAGGATTTCAAGATAGGCAGCCCGGTGACGGCGCGCGACCGCTATTATGATTTTGTGCTCGGCACGGTGAGCCGTGGCACGGATATAGACGGTGTGAACTTCTGGGGCTGGGGCGGCATGGCTATCCCGGTGCATGAAACATGGGAGCAGGGCGACCCGTATACGGGCGATCCGGCTCAGGAGCCTCAGGGGCTTTTCTCCGTGTTTACGGAGGATGCCTCGACGATAGATCTGATAAGGAAGCATAACGGGAAATAATACCCGACGTGGTATAATATGGGCGCGGGCTTCGTATCGGCGAAGTCCGCGCTTTGTTTTGAAATCTTCGTTATACGCCCAAAACTTGATTACGGCGCTCTGACGGAGCTTGGCCATTCAGCTGGCGTAAATCGGCATCCGGGTGGACGCCTTTCTTATCTGATTGGTTTGACCCGTGACATCCTGCGCATGTCACGGGTTATGAAGAAATCGGCGACCTGTCGGTCACCTCACGCCTGATGGCTCAAGGCCGAAGTGTGTAAGGATATATCCAAGAGATATTAATGAATCTTTCAGATTCGTTTTTCGGGATCCGGAACCACGGGTCTGCGCTGGCGCTTCGGCCCGTGGCTAAATATGAATGATTGCTTCGCAATCGCGCGGAGTATATGTTGCAGCTACGCAGCTCGGGGGCGTTTGTCGGGCTTGTACCACAGCTACGCACCGCTGGCGCGCTGCTCGCAGTGGCCTATTGTATCATGGCCGCTACACGGCCTGGTGTGCTGCCGTAGCGGTGGGTGCATGTACCTGGAGGAGATGTCGGAGGGGAGGGGGGCTATTTTTCGCGCATGAAGATGTTGATGGGGGTGCCGGTGAAGTCCCAGTTTTCGCGTACTTTGTTTTCAAGGTAGCGGCGGTAGGGCTCTTTGACCCACTGGGGAAGGTTACAGAAGAATATAAATGTGGGCACCTGGACGCCTTTGAGCATGGTTACGTATTTGATTTTTACGTATTTGCCTTTGTTGGCGGGTGGAGGATATGCGGCTATGGCCTCGAGCATGACGTTGTTGAGCTGCGAGGTGGGCACGGTGCGGCGGCGGTTGTGGTAGACGTCTACGGCCGTTTCAAGCACTTTGTATATGCGCTGTTTGGTGAGCGCTGAGCCGAATATCACGGGGAAGTCGGTGAAGGGGGCGAAGCGCTGGCGGATGGTGTTTTCGAAGTGGGCTATGGCTTCGGGGGATTTGTCGGTGACGAGGTCCCATTTGTTGACGCACACTACGAGGCCTTTCTTGTTGCGCTGTATGAGGGAGAAGATGTTGACGTCCTGTGTCTCTATGCCTCGGGTGGCGTCGATCATGAGGATGCACACGTCAGATGCTTCTATGGCGCGTATGGAGCGGATTACTGAGTAGTATTCTATGTCCTCGTTGACTTTGCCTTTCTTACGTATACCGGCGGTGTCCACGAGGTAGAAGTCGAATCCGAACTTGTTATAGCGGGTGTAGATGCTGTCACGTGTGGTGCCGGCTATGTCGGTGACTATGTGGCGCTCCTGGCCTATAAATGAATTGATTATAGATGACTTTCCGGCGTTGGGACGGCCTACGATGGCAAATTTGGGTATGTCGTCGATTTGCTCGGCTTCATCTTCGGTGGGTTCGGGGAGGCGCTTCACCACTTCATCAAGCAGGTCGCCGGTGCCGAATCCGCTTACGGCTGATACGGGGATAGGGTCGCCGAGGCCGAGGGAGTAGAATTCGGGCACGTTGTAGAGCCAGTCGTTGGAGTCGACTTTGTTGGCTACGAGGAGTACCGGCTTACGTGACTTGCGCAGGATTTCGGCTACGTGGTCATCAAGGTCGGTGACCCCGTTCATGGCATCGACCACGAAGAGGATTTCATCGGCCTGTTCAATGGCGAGCTCCACTTGCTTGTTGATTTCGCCTTCGAATATGTCGGCGGAGTTTACTACCCATCCGCCGGTGTCAATGATGGAGAATTCTTTTCCGTTCCAGTCAACCTTGCCGTACTGACGGTCGCGTGTGGTGCCGGCGGTGTCGTCGACTATGGCGGTGCGTGTCTGAGTAAGGCGGTTGAAGAGTGTGGACTTACCTACGTTAGGGCGGCCCACTATAGCAATAATCTGTCCCATGGGGGCAAAGTTAAGAAAAATTTTGTTAACAATGTGCGTGGCGGCGGGGTTCATTCGATGTAGCCGAATGAGCGGAGCTTGTTTTCGCGATTGCGCCAGTTGGGTTCTACTTTTACGAAGAGCTCGAGGTAGACGCGCTTGCCGAAGAAGGTTTCAATGTCCTTGCGTGCTGCGGTACCTACTTTCTTGAGCATGGAGCCTTGGCGGCCTATGAGGATGCCTTTCTGGCTGTCGCGCTCCACGTATATTACGGCCATGATGTGTATGGATGTCTCCTTTTCCTCGAATTTCTCAACGATGACTTCGGTGCTGTAGGGCACTTCCTTATCATAGTTGAGGAGGATTTTCTCGCGTATGATTTCAGTTACGAAGAAGCGTGCGGGCTTGTCAGTGAGGGCGTCCTTGCCGAAGTAGGGTGCATGGACGGGCAGGAGCTCGAGGATGCGGGTCATGATGGAGCTGACGTTGAAATGCTCGAGGGCTGAGGTGGGGAATATCTCGGCGTTGGGCAGGAGCTCTTTCCACCGGGCTACGATGGCTTCAAGGTCGGCCTGATTCTTGAGCAGGTCAATTTTATTGATGACAAGGAGCACGGGAACCGTTTCGCGGGCTACTTTGGCAAGGTACTCGGCGTTTTTGGTGGGATCCTCTATTACATCAGTTACATAGAGGAGTACGTCGGCATCCGTGAGGGCGCCTTCGGAGTACCCGAGCATGCTTTCCTGAAGTTTGTATTTGGGGGCGAGTACGCCGGGGGTGTCAGAGAATACTATCTGATATTCAGGCGTGTTGACTATGCCCATTATGCGGTGGCGTGTGGTCTGGGCTTTGGATGTTATGATGCTTACGCGCTCGCCTACGAGGTCGTTCATGAGTGTGGACTTGCCTACGTTAGGGTTGCCTACTATGTTGACAAATCCGGCTTTATGATTTTCGTTCATTGGTTATGAGTTTTTACTGTGTCCTTTAAAAACAACGGTAGCACCGGAAAAGATGCTACCGAGGTATGAATTTTTTGCGGGCCGCAGTGAGCGAGGGATGTGCTTATAGATCCCAGATGACGTAGAGCGCGCCCCATGTGAATCCGGCTCCGAAGGCGGTGAGTATGATGCGATCGCCTTTTTTTAGGCGGTCCTTGTACTCATCGAGGCAGAGGGGTATGGATGCGGCTGAGGTGTTGCCGTAGTGCTCGATGTTGACAAGCACTTTGTCGGGGCTGATGCCGGCGCGCTGTGTCACGGCTTCGATGATGCGGAGGTTGGCCTGATGGGGTACCATCCAGTCAACGTCCTCTACGCTGAGGCCGTTGCGCTCCATTACTTCGAGGCTTGACTCGAGCATGTCAGTGACGGCGTGCTTGTATACGTAGCGTCCGTCCTGGATTACGTAGTGCTCACCGGCGTCAACTGTGGCGTGTGAAGCGGGCTTCACGGAGCCTCCGGCGGGCATGATGAGGTGGTCGCGGCCTTCACCGTCAACGTGGAATACGCCATCGATTATGCCTACGGGTGCTTCGGTGGGCTCGAGGAGCATGGCTCCGGCTCCGTCGCCGAAGAGGGGGCATGTGGAACGGTCGGCATAGTTGACCATGGATGACATCATTTCGGCAGCCACTACCACTACTTTCTTGCGCATGCCGGAGCGTACGTAAGCGGCACCGTCCTGAAGGGCTACGAGGAAGCCTGCGCAGGCGGCCTGAATGTCGTAGGCGTAGGCGTTTTTGAGCCCGCAGCGGTGGGCTATTACGGAGCCGGTGGAGGGGAAGCGGTAGTCAGGGTTGGAGGTTGCGCAGATGAGAAGATCTACTTCCTCGGGTGCTGTGCCGGTAGACTGAAGGAGCCGGTTGACGGCCTGCTCTCCGAGATAAGATGAGCCTTCGCCCTCTTTCTTAAGGATTCGGCGCTGTTTGATGCCGACGCGTGTGGTGATCCACTCGTCGTTTGTGTCGACCATTTTTGACAGCATTTCGTTGTCAAGTATGTCATCGGGGGCATAAGAGGCTATGCCGGATATACGGGCATTAAGCATGTGGGAGCATGTGCGGGGTTAATATATATTATTACTCCCCACCGGTGCGCGGAGCCTATGAGGGGGCGTTGGGCGCATGGCGGAGAGGAATAGTTTTGTTTACTCTAAGGGCACGTAATGGAGTTACGTGATTAGACGGCTGCTGTCTTTTCAATGGCCAGCTTGCCACGGTAGTAGCCGCATTCGCCGCATACGGTGTGGTACACGTGCCATGCTCCGCAGTTGGGGCAAAGAGCCAGTGTGGGTTCAACTGCTTTGTCGTGGGTACGGCGCTTGGCTGTGCGGGTCTTTGATTGTTTGCGTTTAGGATGTGCCATGTTGTTATTTAATTTTTATATTATTGTTAAAATTTGAGTCGTAATGCGGGTGAGGGTCAGTCGGCTTCATCGGCAGCATCGGAGGACAGGCCTTTGAGGGCGTCCCACCGGGGATCGGTGGCTGCGGGCGTGGAGTCGGACTCATCGGAATCCATGTTCATGGAGTCCATTTCCTCAATGAGGGTTTCTTCAAGCTCGGCATCTTCATCGGAGGAGGCGGGGCGTGCACGGTGCTTTTTGAGCATGGCGCTCATCTGGCGGTTGCATTTGCCCATGGGGTGCACGTGCTTGATGGGGATGGTGAGTGCTACAGTGTCGTAGAGTATGTAGGCTACGTTGAGATAGTTGTCTGACTCGGGTATTATGAGGAGGTCATCGGCCTCATCGTTGTAGTCCTCGCCGTATTTTACGTTGATGGCATAGGTGGTGTCAACGGGGAAGATGAGGTCGTCCAGGCAGCGGTCACATATCAGGGTGATAGTGCCTTGGATTTGAAATTCAAGGTGGTATATGTCCTGCTTATGGGTGACGGTGAGTGCCACGGACAGGTCGGCGTCGTGGATGTCGGCGCTTTCCATGTTCGCAAAGAATTGCTTGCCCAGATGGTACTCGAATGAGTGTGTGCCTACGGGCATGCTTTTCAGGGGTAATTTGAATTCAGTAAACTTTCCCACTGTAGTGTGTTGAAAAAACTGTGCAAAGGTAGCGAATAAAATCCACTATGCCAAATTTTAAATATTTTTAAGGGGTTAGGGGATGATTTTGAGGCAGACGGGTGAGGGGATGGCGAGCTGTGTGGAGGTGGGGGTGAGGAGGCCGGTGGCGGGGTTGCGGGCAAAGACTTGGACGGCATCGGCGTTTTTGGCGGCTACTATGAGGAAGCGGCCGGAGGGGGTGATGAGGAAGTTGCGCGGATGGCTGAGTGTGGGCGTGTGGTCCAGGAGTGTCAGGAGGCCGCTTACGGAGTCGACGGCAAAGGTGGCTATGCCCTCGTGCTTTAGGCGGAGCGAGGCGTAGAGGTGGCGTCCGTCGGGCGAGAGGTGGATGTCGGCGGCTCCGTGTGCCTGTGCGGTGTCGGCGGCTATGTGCTGGATGGGTGTCAGGGTGGAGCCGTCGTAGGAAAATACGGTGACGGAGTCAGATATCTCGCCGATTAGGTACGCCCTGTCGGCACGGGAATTGAACACCATATGGCGCGGACCGGTGGCCGGTGGCATGGGTATGTGGCGTGCGGCAGCGGTGTCGACTGGTTCGGACGCCCCGGCAGGTGAGAGGGGGAATAGGTTGACGCGGTCGGTGCCGAGGTCGTTGACTATGAGGAAGCGTCCGTCGGGGGTGAAGGTGGCGCAGTGGGGGTGTGGTGTGTCCTGCCGGTCAGGTACCGGGCCGGAGCCGCTGAAGGTGATGCGCCGGAGCAGGCCGGTAAGGGCGCCGGTGGCGGGGTCGATGCCGAAGAGTGATGATGTGGCGCCGAAATAGTCGGCCGTGACGGCAAACGTCCCGTCAGGGCTTACGCTTATGTAACAAGGTGCGGCGGAGCCTACGGGAAGCTTATTTATAATGGTGGGGAAGGTGCCCTCCGGCCCGGGGCGCATGGCGGTGATGAGTGCGGTGGCGGAATCACCTTCGGAGGCTACGTATATGTTGCCGGAGGGAGCGAGGGTGATGTAGGATGCGTTAGGTATTCGGTCGGTGCCGCCGATGACGGTGAGCGTGGTGTCGGCAGGGTTGAAGCGTAGCAGCCGCAGGGCGGTATCGCCCGGGGCTGTGTAGCTTCCGGCAAGGATGGTGAGCACGGAGTCGGCATCGGAGGTGCCGGCAGTAACGGAGGTTGAACGGGAGGAGCATGATGATGTAAAAGCTGCCAGCAGGGCGGCAGCGGCGAGGGCAAAATGTTTCATGTGCCAAAGATAGTGAAAATATCGCTATCGTGGCAGCTGTATGTATTCAAGTTCCTGTGGGGTGAGGATGTGGGAGCCGGGGATGTTGAGATTTTTGATTCGTTTCATGATTCTTCAGTGTTATCATCGGGTGGGGTCAGGAGCTCTACGATGCGGTTGGCGGCGCAGAGTACGAAAAAGTATGTGGCCACGAGCACTATGGGTGTCCATGACGGGAAGGCGAGGTGGCGCCACCACAGCGTGGGCAGATAGCTGAGGAAGAGGAGCCACAGGAGGGTCTGCACGGTGAGGCAGAGAGTGCACCAGGCTTTGGCGCGGAAGTGTTGGTACCATACGCTCCAGAAGGAGAAGGGGAGGCAGCATACGTTGACGGCGGCGAGCCATGGCATGGCGGAGGGAAAGAGGAGCAGCGTGAGGAGGCTGACGCTGAAATAGACGGCTCCGACTTCGCTCCAGCCGAAGAGGCCGAAGAATGATGAGGCGCTGCGGCTCAGCACATGGTCGCATCCATGTGACTGGAGCGCTGAACACATGCGATCGGCGGCGGCACTCTCTATGTGGAGTGTCTTGAGTATGAGCAGGTAGCTTACGTAGAGCCCGGCCATGTCAAAGAGGGCTACGAGTATGGCGGGGACGGAGGTGTACAGTCGCTGGGCTATGAAGGCGTATGCTATGAGGAATATGGCGGAGAGGGCGAACAGGCGGCGCATTACGCGGCGGCCTATCTCGGTGAAGCGGTGTGTGGCGTAGGCGGGTTCAGTGCTTCCGGGACGCGGTGTGGCCAGTAGTGCCACGCCGTCCCATGAGGAGAGGAATGTATCAAGGGGTGTGGAGGTGCGGCCTGAGGGGGTAAGCTGCTCTATGCTGGCGCTTCCGGTGTCCGTTACCACTATGAATTCCTGTCCGCAGCAGGCCACGAAGGGTGTGGGGAGCGAGCTGAGCTGGGTGCGGTCATCAAGGCGGATGCCTTCGGAGTCAATGCCGTATTCATCAAGCAGGCGCGTGAGGCCGAACATGGTGTGGAACGGCATGGTGGCGTAGCGCTGCTCGCTGTAGGCGTAGGTGCATGGCACGCCAAGGGCGCGCAGCAGCAAGGTGAATACCGATGTGGGGCGGGTGTCAGTCATGCCTATACAACAACGTGCGGCGACTGAAAGTTTGGCTACGCTCAGATTAGCTCAGGGGTGTGGCCGGTGTGGGGGAGGAAGCGCGAGGTTATGAGGTGAGTGGCTATCTTGATGTATCCGAATGGGGAGCCGTCGCTGCATCCGAACATGGGCGACTCGAGTGTGTCACGGTCCATGACAAGGTGTACTTGGGATGCCGATTCATTGACAAGGCTTAATAAGGTGGTGCCTCCTATGGGTGTACCGAAGATGTCAAGAAGGGATTGGGCCGGTGCGAAGGATACGCGGGGTATGCCAAGGGCGCGTCCGAAGTCCTTGGTGACAAAGGGCTTGTCGGCGCGGCACACGTATAGATAGTGTATGGTGCCTTGGCGGTTGGTGAGCAGGAGGGTCTTGACTATGGGCACTCCGAGGGCGCGGCTTATGTCCTCGCAGTCGGCCATGCTGATGGCCTCGCCGGTGTCTACGCGCTCAAAGGGTATGCCGAGTGAGGTGAGGGTGGAATAGATGCGAGCCACTGTGGGGCTGA
The DNA here is from genome assembly GCA_023666885.1 of Muribaculaceae bacterium. Taxonomy (GTDB): domain Bacteria; phylum Bacteroidota; class Bacteroidia; order Bacteroidales; family Muribaculaceae; genus Paramuribaculum. The sequence goes on from JAMPBB010000014.1 coordinate 17,912, forward strand.
CCGGATTATCGGGAGCCGATGTGTGTATGGGGCTTATGTACAGCATGGCGCGTGGAGTGATGTCAGCGTGAGCGTAGTATTATGATAAGGCAAATGATCCACATCAGGCTTATGATGGGGATGACCCAAGCGGTGGAGATGTATGGCAGTATGAATACTGTGGCCAAGATGATACACATGCCTATGGTGCATACGGTGCGGAGCGGCACGGGGCGCATGGGCGACAGGGATCTGTGCGTGGCCATGACGTATGTGCCCCATATGAGCCACGCCACGAGCGCTGTGCCACCTATTATGATGGCCGTAAATCCGGCGGCGGATAGCCGGGAGGGGTGGCGGCCGTCGGCGGCACGTGATATGGCCAGACAGCATACCATGGTGATAAGGGCTGCAATGGAGGCCGGAGAGTTCATGAAATGTGTGGATGATGGTTTCATGGCGTGGGGGCTGGCTTGGTGGGGCGGCTTTGGGCGGCGCGTTAAAAAATGATGAAGTGCCGCGAGGGGTGTATCGCAGCACTTTGATGATGTGGGCGCTGAGGGATTCGAACCCCCGACCCTCTGCTTGTAAGGCAGATGCTCTGAACCAGCTGAGCTAAGCGCCCGTTAAGGGTAAAGCTTATTGCAAATGAAAGGAAGTTATATTGTGCCCGCTTTCGGGCTTGGTGGTGGGCGCTGAGGGATTCGAACCCCCGACCCTCTGCTTGTAAGGCAGATGCTCTGAACCAGCTGAGCTAAGCGCCCGTGTTCATTTGCAAAAGCGATGCAAAGGTAGGGATGAATTTTTTATTGTGCAAGTTTTCGGCCGAAAAACTTTAAAATAAATTTTCACTGCTCGGGCTGTTCGGGGTTGCCACTGTCGGTATAGGTGTGGGATGGCTCGCATGCCATGCCTTCAAATAGGCCGTGCAGTTTGGTGTAATGGCGTGTAAGTGCCGTACTATTGTGAAATGTAGCGATGCCTAAGCGGTTTATGTCGTTGAAAATCCGGATGAGTGATCGGCCTATGGCCCATGCCATGTTGACAGGAACGGCATTCCCAATTTGCTTATACTGAGCTGCGATAGTACCCTTGAAGATCCATTCATCAGGGAATGTCTGTATCCGGGCATATTCCCGTATGGTAAGCGGGCGTGTCTCGGTAGGATGGCAACGCTCTGTCTGTTTCTGAGCAGGGGCACATGTGAGTGTAAGCGATGGCTCATCCATGGATAGGCGCCGTGCCATGCCTGTTTTGCCGCCACCTAAATTGAAGCTTCCTTTCATGTACCGGCGAGCGATGTCCTCGGGCAGATTTCGCCAGTCGCCACCTTCCGGAACGAGTTCCATAACCTTCTTCTTACTGTCAGGATATGTCTGTCCCTGGGATTTAGGCACGTCAGTGACATAAAGGTCGCCTTTGAAAAAGGCATCACGTAGGGTGCGGATCCGTGGACTTACATCCGGCCAATCATAGTGGACGTATGGGGCTATGTCATTACGTATGGCTATGAGTATAAGGCGTTCGCGTTTCTGCGGTACGTTGTACTGTAGTGCGCGTAACACGCGAGGTGGTATGAGTGTATAGCCTAATTCCTCTATGACATTCCGGATGGTTTGGAGAGTGCGGCCATTGTCATGCTCTAAAAGACCGCGGACATTTTCGCCAAGGAATACCTTTGGCCGTATTTCTTTTACGGCTCGTGCCAATTCAAAAAACAGTGTCCCCCTCGTTTCCTCAAACCCAAGGCGCTTCCCGGCATAAGAAAATGCCTGACAGGGAAATCCGCCTGAAAGAAAGTCGACTTTATCACGGTAGGGTATGAAATCAATATCGTGGATGTCGCCCTCTACGACATTCCAATCGGGACGGTTGGATCGCAATGTTTCACATGCGGCGTGGTCAAATTCATTAAGAAGCAGGTGCGTGAACCCGGCGTTTTCCATGCCGAGAGCCAGACCGCCGGCTCCGGCAAATAGTTCTATTGATGTGTACTGTCTGTCAGGCGTGGTCAGAAGTTCGGAGGCCCAATGGGTTTCAATCATGGATCTTATCTCTGGTACAGCCGCTATTTCGGCATCGTTCAGATCAAAGCATGGGTGCCCGTTACTGTCAGTGAGAACCTTGAATTTGCCATTTCTTATCCAAGAATCAACGGTGGCACGTGATACTCCTAACAAAGCCGCGAAGTTGTTGGCTGATATTATGTCAGAAGGCTTGTTCATAGCTTGTGCTCTAAGTCATTGAAGCCCTCATATGATGCAAAGGCCATTAGATACAGTGAGGCGAGAAGGTCAGGATTGTTTTCGGTGAGTTCGCTATACACCGTGTTGATCAGGGTCAGTTCCTCGTTTTCCTTTACCACGTCCTCTATGATTGATGGAAGAGCCATACACAATTTGAAGAAGGCTTTATCATCGTTAAATACCAATGCGTAGAACCTGTCCATAGAGATTTTGCGGATGCCTCTATGCGAGCGTTTGCGCCCATCAACAGTAATTTGCCATGGAATGTCCTGCGACCGTTTGGCTATGGTTTCTACAAGGTAACAGGTAGCTCGGTCATCATCAAGAATCTTACCCTGCATTTTGATGTACGTTTTCTGTGCAGCTGCGGAGTTCATAGTGTTATGCTTGTTCTTTAGCTCTGCGTATATATGCATGGTGTCATTTTCCACATCAAAACCTCTGCGTGGTACGGACCATCCGTTTCCGGCATATCGGAATATATTCTGGTGAAAATAGCCTATGCTGTTAGTGTTTGACTTGTCAATCTGCCGGAAACATTCATCTTCAATGGCTTGCTCTATAGTCTTGCCGTAGACCTTGGCATCAAAGGTGAGCTTTATGGGGTCAACGATATTTTTGTTGAACTGGGCAAGAGTAATATGTCGGCGGTAGGATTCTACCGTTGACTTCACGTGCCGGTAAATTTGGGCATCAGATATGAATCCGAGATGGTATTGACGCATGGGTTAGGCAGAGGTGGGGGTGATGATGAGGGTGCAGCTGCGGGTGGGGGAGAGAATGGTGGCGGCGGTGGAGAGGATTTGGGCGGGGGTGACGGCGCGGTAGCGTGATACGGTCTGGTCCGGGTCCTCGGAGTGCATTACGGCCATGGACAGGGTTTGGGCTTGGGAGAGGGCGGTGAGCTGATTGAATGTATAGTTGCTCTCGAAGCGGTTCTGTGCACGAAGAAGCTCGTGATCAGACACTGGCTGTGTGGCTATGCGGTGGAGCTGGGCATCAATGGCGTCCTCGGCGCGGCGGAGTGCCTCGGGTGTGTTTTCGCGTAGGCGTCCGGTGACCATGAGATAGCCGGGTTCTTCGTTGCCGGATATGGAGGCATCGGCTTCAGAGAATATGTCGGTACCCATTATGAGCTCGCGATAGAAGCGCGATGAGTGCCCTGAGGAAAGAATGTCCGTGATGAGGTCAGCGCATATGTACCGGTGTGTCCCATAGCCGTCCATGGGAAATGCCTTGACAATGCATGCCTGAGGGACATGGCGCTCAATGGTGCGCCTTACGGGGTGGAGGTGTAGCGGCTCTTGCGGGTATAGGCGCGGAGCTATGTGGCGGCGCGGTATGGGGCCGAACCATTTCTCGGCAAGTGAGCGGGTGCGGTCAAGTGAAATGTTGCCTGTTACGGCAAGCACGGCATTGTTCGGGGCATAGTGGGAGTAGAAGAAGCGGCGAACATGATCCATGGTGACGCGCTCTATATGGGCGGGTTCCTTGCCTATGGTGGGATAACGGTAGGGGTGAACGGTGTAAAGCATGTCGCGAAGCTCGTGGGCCATGTCGCCGTAGGGGCGGTTTAGGCACACTTGCTTGAACTCTTCCAGAACCACTCCGCGCTGTACCTCGAGAGAGCGCGGGCTGAAAGCGAGGCCGAGCATGCGGTCACTTTCCAGGCGGAAGGCGGATTCGGCGTTGACAGCGGGCAGCAACTGCCAGAAATTGGTGAAGTCATCAGACGTCCAGGCATTGTTAGAGCCTCCGGCCAGCTCCAGCTCGCCGTCAAAGTCGGCAATGTTGACCGAGCCGCCGAACATCAGGTGCTCAAAAAGATGAGCCAGTCCGGTGAGCTCGGGGTCTTCATCGCGCGCTCCTACATTGTAGAGCACGTTAAGTGCCACCATGGCCGATGTGGAATCGGCATGGTGCACTACACGGAGTCCGTTGTCAAGGGCGAAGAGAGTGTAATTCACGGCTGCGCAATTATTTGAGCACTTCCATGGAGGTGATGCGTATGTCAGAGAGGGGACGGTCATTGCCGTCGGTTTCGGCTTTCTGAATGCGGTCAATGACGTCCATGCCGTCAATAACCTCGCCAAATACCGTATAGGCGCGATCCAGATGCGGCGTGCCGCCTACGGTGGTGTATGCTTCCTTCATTTCGGGGGTGAACACTACCGGAGCCTGCTCGGCGGCCATGGCCTCGGTGCGGCGCACGAGCTCATCCTGAAGCTTCTGAAGGCCGGCCTGGTCACGGTTGCGGCGCAGGGTCATGATAGAGTCACGCTGCTCGGCGGCCAGGCGGTTGAATATGGCCTTCTGCTGTTCAAGCTGCATGTTGCGTTCCATCTGGGCGAGCTGGCCTTCATTGAATGTGCGGCCGGTGACTATGTAGAACTGCGATCCGCTTGAACGGCGCTGAGGGTTGACCTGATCGCTGGTGCGAGCGGCGGCTATGGCTCCGCGCTTGTGGAAATGGCGCGGCCAAGTGATTTCGGCGTCTATCTGATAGTCAGGGTCGCCATCGCCAAGGAGCTTGCCGGCGGGAGCGTTGCGCGAGGAGGGGTCGCCGGTCTGAACCATGAAGTCGTTTATCACGCGGTGGAATAGCAGACCGTCATAGTAACCTTCGGATGCGAGCTTGACAAAATTGTCGAGGTGCAGGGGGGTATCGCCGTAAAGGAGGAGGGTGACATCGCCCATGGTGGTGTGCATGAGCACTTTTACATCAGGGCGTGTAGCGGAGTCAGTGGTGGGTGTGGGTGTCATAGAGGTGGATGTTTTCTGGGCGTTAATGATTACTGCCAAGGCTGCAAGGGCGGTGGCGAGTATGGATATAAAACGTTTCATAATGAGTGAGAGTTTCAGTTATATGCCGCGCGGGAATATACGCTTGTATATGCGGCGGAAATTATCGTCAGTGGCCGAGATTTCATCGGCACGCTCCATGTAGTCGGGACCCCACACGGCGGCAAGGAGTGAGCCTATGTAGCGGCGGTCACGGTCCTTTTCAATGCCTGAGGCTATGAGGCGGTCAATGCTGTCAGCGTAAGCCTGAGCATTGATGGCACGCAGGAAGCGGGCTGCGCTGACGGAGAATTGGCCGTCGGAGTCGACGCGTATAATATTGTCGACAAGTTCGGGCATTATGTCATCGCATGAGCCGATGTTGTTGGCTATATATTCATATGTGAGCAGACCGTCAGTATCGGCGCTGAGCTGTTTTTTCAGTTGGTCATTCATAATTCATTCAAGGTTACGCCGTCAATGGCTGATATTTTGTCTGACAGGGCTTCGGCCCGGTCAGCACGAGTGGTAAGGGTCATAAGGCAGGAATTGTCAAATTCCTGCTCGGCTATTTCGGCTCCGCTTTCCTTCACTACCCGCATGACCTGGTTCATGGACAGATATGGAAAACGGAAGGACACCTGTGCCGTTTCGAACCGGGTGGTCTTCTCGGCCTCTTCCAGCACTAACCGTGCAGCCTCCCTGTAAGCTGCTATGAGTCCGGAGGTGCCGAGCTTTATGCCGCCGAAGTAGCGCACCACGGCCACCATTACATAAGTGAGGCCGGCCGAGCGTATCTGGCCGAGTATAGGCTTTCCGGCAGTGCCCGAGGGCTCGCCGGCATCGGTGGAGTATGTCACCGCGCCATCGGCACCTATCATATAGGCCCAGCATATATGGCGGGCGTCATGGTACTCACGGGTAAGCGTGGCCATATGGGAGCGCGCCTGTTCGGGCGAGCTGACAGGATAGGCAAAGGCTATGAACCGGCTCATCTTTTCACGCATCTGCGCCTTGGCCGGGGCGGCCAAGGTGAGGTATTCGCTGCTGTGAGTTGCGGAGCCGGGCATGAGGTGTGCAAGTGTCAGATTATGAGCATGGCATCGCCATAGGCTCCGAAACGGTACTTTTCACGTATGGCCTCCTCGTATGCGTGCATCACGAAGTCATAACCGCCGAATGCGGCTACCATCATGAGCATGGTGGAGTAGGGGAGGTGGAAATTGCTCACGAGCGCATCGGTGACGGTGAATTCGTAAGGGGGGAATATGAACTTGTTGGTCCATCCGGTAAACGTCTTCATGTGGCCGCCCATGCTTACGGCGCTGGCTATTCCTCGGAGCACTGATGTGCCTACGGCGCAAACCTTGTGGCCGGAATCCTTTACGGCGTTTACGTGATCTACAAGCTCCTGGGTGACTTCCATCTGCTCGGAGTCCATGCGATGCTTGGTGAGATCCTCGACATCGATTTCGCGGAAATTGCCTAATCCGCTGTGAACGGTGAGATAGTCACGGTCAATGCCTTTGATTTCAAGGCGTTTGAGAAGCTCACGGCTGAAATGGAGCGCGGCGGCGGGGGCTACAACGGCACCTTCCTTGGTGGCGAAGATGGTCTGATAGCGTTCGGCATCCATATCCTCCGGCTCACGCTCTATGTACATGGGGAGCGGAGTCTGGCCGAGGTCAAAGAGCGCTTTCTTGAACTCATCGTGCGGACCGTCATAGAGGAATCGCAGAGTGCGGCCACGCGAGGTGGTGTTGTCAATGACTTCGGCCACCATGGATTCATCATCGCCGAAATACAGTTTGTTGCCTATGCGTATTTTACGGGCGGGTTCCACCAGGACGTCCCACAGCTTGTTTTCAGCGTTAAGTTCGCGGAGCAGGAACACCTCTATGCGTGCGCCGGTCTTCTCCTTGTTGCCGAAGAGGCGGGCGGGAAACACCTTTGTGTCATTGAATACAAACAGGTCGCCGTCAGCGAAATAATTGATTATTTCCTTGAAAATGCGGTGCTCTATCTCGCCGGTGGCACGGTTGAGTACCATGAGGCGCGACTCATCGCGCTGTGGAGCCGGATGCTGTGCTATAAGCTCTTCCGGCAGGCGGAACTTAAACTGCGATAATTTCATATGTATTGTTTAGTTTTGTTCTGTTGTGTTATTGTGGCCTGAATCAGTGCCTTTGTCATCAGGAATGGTTATGTCTACGTTTCGGAGCATGTCAATGGCGCTGTCCATAGTCATGCAGCTGTCAAGCCCCACGGCTCCCACACGGGTGCGGCGCAAGGCGGTGAGGTGAGCTCCGGAGCCGAGAGCAGCGCCAATGTCGCGGGCCAGGGCGCGTATATAGGTGCCTTTGCTGCACACTACGCGTATGGTGATGCTTTCAGGCGAGTATTCCACCAGCTCTATGTCATCGATTACCAGAGTCTTGGGCTTCAGCTCCACTTCGTGTCCTTTGCGAGCCATGTTGTAGGCGCGCTTGCCGTTGACCTTGACGGCGGAGAAGGCCGGGGGCACCTGACTGATTTCGCCCTTGAACTGAGCAAGGGTGTCGGCCACAAGCTCGGGGGTGATGTGGGCGGTGGGATAAGTGGCATCAATTTCCGTTTCGAGGTCAAAGGACGGAGTGGTGGCTCCAAGGCGCAGGGTGGCTATGTATTCCTTTACGCCGGCCTGCAAAGTGTCGATCTGCTTGGTGGCCTTGCCTGTGGCCACTATCATTACACCGGTGGCCAGAGGATCCAGCGTGCCGGCATGACCCACCTTCATCTTCTTGCGGCCTATGCGGCGCAGGATGGTGCCCCGTACACGCTTTACCACGTCAAACGATGTCCAGTGGAGCGGTTTGTCGATATACAGTATTTCTCCGGTTATAAAATCCATGTCACTTTACCAAACTATGCAGAGTATTCCGGCTGCCACGCAGTAGAGGGCAAACCATATGAGCTTGCCTTTCTTCACAAGGCCTATCATCCAGCGGCATGCGAGGCATCCTACTATGAAGGAGGCCAGAAAACCTACGGCGAGCGGAAGCATGCCTATGGCCTCATGGGCAGGAGCGGTACCGGTGATCATATCCTTTACGTCGAGAAGGGCTTCGCCAAGGATGGGTATTATGACCATGAAGAATGAGAACTGTGCCACGGTGGAGCGCTTGTCGCCGAGCATTATGCCGGTAGCTATGGTGGAGCCGGAACGGCTCAGACCGGGCAGTACGGCCACTGCCTGTGCGCATCCTATGATGAAGGCGTCAATCCATGTTATGTCATGCTCCCGGCGGCGCTTGGCGGCCGACCGCTTTTCGGGGAGCGTGGTGGAGAAGTAGGCAAATGCAAGCAGCAGTGCCGTAACGAGCAGGCATACGCCCACTATGGTGAGGTCACGGCCAAAGAACTGCTCCACTACGTCCTTGAAGCAGAATCCGACTATGGCCACAGGTATGCATGACACCAATATCTTACACACGTACTTGAAATTGGAATCCATACGTATGGTGAAGAATGATACCACCAAAGGCACGAACTCACGCCACAGTACCACTATGGTGCTGAGCACTGTGGCCACGTGCAGAGCCAAGTCAAGCTCAAGGGCGGCCTCGGCGGGAAGGTCAAGGTCAAGAATCTCACGGAATATCTCCAGATGTCCGCTGCTGCTTATGGGCAGGTATTCGGACAGACCCTGGACTATGCCCATTATGAGTGCGTCAATCCAATCCATGGCAGGTTACTCTCCTTTCTTTTTACGCCCGGGCCACATTATGCCGAAGCCGAGGAATACGAATCCGAGGAATGTGATGGTGGGGCCTACGACAATGCGGCGAGCGCTGAACACTTCAGGGTTGAAGGTATCGGGATCAGCTGATGCGCCTCCGGATATGAGTATGAAGCCCACCACTATCATTAGGGCGGCTATGGCCATGAGTATGAAGTTAATCTTTACCAGCGGCAGCTGTGAGTGCTCCTCCTTTTCTATTACGGACGGGGCTGCGGTGGCGGTCTTTTTTGCAGTCATGATAGTGTTATGCGTTGTTATGGTTTGTTAGCTTGTCAATTTACTATGTCATCGAAGTCGGCCCGGAGATATTTGCCTGTGGCTGCATATGCAGCTATGGCGCAGATGGCTATTCCTGCGGCAATCAGGACGGCAAATGTGATAAGAGCCTCCTCTGTGCTGATGAGGGCGGCAGTTTCAGGCCAGTGGAGGGTGGCGTACCACAATGCCGCTCCCAGGATGATCACAGCGCATGTGGCGGCTATGAGTCCGCTGCATGCGGCTCCGGCTATGAACGGGCGGCGTATGTAGCCGGGCTTGGCTCCTACGAGAGTCATGGTGTTGATGGTGAAGCGGCGTGAGTGAATGGCCAGCTTCACGGTGTTGAAAATCAGTACGAACGAAATCACCGCAAGGAATAATGCCACGATTGATAGCACTATTTCAGTGGTGTGGAATGACCTGTACAGCGGTGCGGCAATGTCATACGGGGTGCTTACCTCCTCTACTCCGGGCATGGTGCTGAGGGTGGCGGCAATGGCGGTCAGGCTGTCAGGATGGACCCATGCGGGATTCAGCACTACGTTCCATTCGGGGAGGAACGGGTTCATGTCAGGGGGAGTGCTGTCAGAGGGCATCATTATGTTCCAGCGGGCAAGTACTTCATCGGCGGAAACGAATGTCACCTCGGCCGAATACGGAGCGGTACGCAGTGCGGCGCCTATATCGGTGGCCTCGGTGTGGGAAGCGTTGTCAGCCAGTACCACGGCCAGTGTCATACCGCCGGTGATTTCACGCGAGATGTTGCGAGCCGCCACTCCTGTCAAGGCTACTATGCCGAGCATAAGAAGTACCAGTGACACGGTGACAGTGGATGTGACCTGCGAGCTGAGTATTGATGTGGCACGATGCCGGTTATTCATACATTAGCATATAAAGTGTAGGGCCTATGGCGCCGTTTGGGGCATACTTGGCCAAATATCGTGCAAAATTAATGCTTTTAAGCCGCGATGTCAAGCATTTCCCGGAAATTTATTGGAGGTCAGGTGAGTTTGTGGGTGTTGATGTGGCGGGATACTTGGGCGATGAAGAGGGCGAGGCCGATGGCGCACATTGTCATGGCCATGGTGTAGGCCGCGTGGTATGAGAGGCGCTGGGCCACGAAGCCGCCTATTAGGATGCCTGCTCCGGCGCCTACGTCCCAGGAGGTGAGGTAGGTGGAGTTGGCCGTGCCTCGCCGCGATGCGGGAGCCATGCTTATGAAGGTTGTCTGGAAGGCCGGGCACATCATGCCGTAGCCGGCGCCTAATATCAGAGCCGAGCCGAAGAATGCCGCTTGGCTGCGCCATGCGAGCATGAGGGCGAATCCGGCTATGGCCAGAAGGATGCCCACGCCTATGTTGCGTGTGAGCAGGCCTCGGCGCACCCATCGGCCACTGATGATGCGGGTGAGTATCAAGCCTGTAGCAAGGAATATGAAGAAAAGCCCGCTGCCGCGCTCCACACCGGCCTCTACACGGGCGTAGACGGCTATGTAGGTGGACATTATGCTGTAAGCGAAGGCAAAGAGCAGTGTGAGCAGGCTCTCGGGGAGGGCGTTGAGCAGAAAGAAGCGGTCAAACGACAATCGCTCCTTGTCAGGCATGAGTTCGCGCGGCCTGAGGCGGAGGGTGGTGTCAAGAAGCCATCCCAAGGCTGCCGAGCATAAGGACAGGGTGAATATCCAGTCAACGTCCATGCCGCCATCGTACATCCACATGGAAAGCGACGGACCAATGACCATGGCCAGCGAATTGGCCACGCCGTAGTAGCCGATGCCTTCGCCACGGCGTGTGGAGGGCATTACATCGATGGCCACGGTGCTGTTGGCCACCGTGACTGCGCCGAAGGCAAATCCGTGCAGCCCACGGACTATGGCAAACATGAGCAGCGTGCCCGCAACGATGTATCCGGCAAAGAGAGCGAAGAACGCAAAGTAGCAAATGAGGAGTGTGCGCTTGCGGTCAAAACTATCCACCATATACCCGCCGAAGGGTCTAATGAGCAGAGCTGTAAGGGTGTAGCCTGACAGAATTATACCCACCATCTGTCGGGAGGCCTGAAAATTGTCAAGCAGGTACAGCGGCAGTACGGGCAGAAGCAGATAGAAGGAGAAGAAGAGCAGAAAGTTGGCTGTGGTGACGGATATGAAGTTCCGATTCCACAGCTTCAGGGGCTTTGAATCAGAATCAGGGGTCATGATGTGGGGTGTATGTCAGATTAGTTCAGCGATGAGGGTGGCTGATGAGGATGACGTGACCCTGACACGGGCCAATGAGCCTACGCGGTGGGAGCCTCGTGGGAATACCACAGTCTTGTTCTGCGATGTACGGCCCACCATCTGCTCGCGGCTGCGCTTGGACACGCCTTCTACCAGAACCTCCACCTCGCGGCCTATCTCACGGGCATTGGATGCCGCCGACAGCTCATTCTGTAATGCTATCATGCGGTTCAGACGCTCTATTTTTATGTCCTCCGGTACGTTGTCAGGCATACGTTTCGAAGCCATGGTGCCGGGGCGCTCGGAGTACTTAAACATGAAAGCGGAATCAAACCCTACCTCGCGCATAAGCGAGAGCGTCTGCTCGAAATCCTCCTCGGTTTCATTGTGGAATCCGGTGAAGAGGTCAGTGGTTATGGCGCAGTCAGGGAGTATGCGGTGTATGGCGGCCACGCGATCCAAGTACCACTCGCGGGTGTAGTGACGGTTCATGTCGCGGAGCACCTTGGTACTTCCGCTCTGCACGGGCAGATGTATGTGGCGGCATATGTTGGAGTGGCGGGATATGGCATGGAGAATGTCATCGGTCATGTCCTTGGGGTGCGATGTGGTGAAGCGTATGCGCATGTCAGGAGCAGCTTCGGCCACAAGCCCGAGCAGGGCGGCGAAGTCAGTGACTGTGCCATCGGAGGCCGCGTGGCGATATGAGTTTACGTTCTGCCCCAGGAGGGTTACTTCCTTGTATCCGCGTGAACGCAGGTCGGCCAGCTCGGCCAGGATGCTTTGCGGCTCGCGGCTGCGTTCGCGCCCGCGAGTGTAGGGCACTATGCAATAGGAACAGAAATTGTTGCACCCGCGCATAATGCTGATGAATCCGCTCACCACGTTGCCCGGAAGGCGCACGGGTATCACATCGCGGTAGGTTTCGGTGGTGCTCAGCTCTACATTTATGGCTTTTTCGCCTGATTCTGCCGCTCCGAGAAGGGCCGGGAGATCCATGTATGAGTCAGGACCGGCCACCAAATCCACTCCGTGGTGCGCTATGAGGTCAGCCTTGACGCGCTCAGCCATACAGCCTATCACCCCTATTATGAGGGCGCCTTTGCGCTTGCGGCGGAGCGAATTGAGGTATTGGAGCCGGGAGAGGATTTTCTGCTCGGCATTGTCGCGTATAGAGCAGGTATTCAGCAGTATGGCATCGGCGTCATCCAGCGAGTCAGTGGTGGTGTATCCGGCCGTTTCGGCCACGGCGGCTACGACTTCACTGTCGGCCACGTTCATCTGGCAGCCGTATGTTTCTATAAGTATCTTTTTTGTTCCGTAAGCCGTGTCAGTGGTGGCTGCGGAAACGGTTCGGGCGGTATTATCCATATAAAAAATGTGTGCGTTATCGGGGGAATACTTGTTAATAATCCGATAATTCGCTATTTTTGCACAAAATTACAAATTCCATGCAACATGCGTGAATTTCTGGGCATAATTTTGACTGTGGTGATCACCGTGGTGCTCCCAGCCATAGATGAGCGTGTGAAGCGCCGCAGGAGGCAGCGCTCTGCCTCCGGTATGCGTGAGGCGGACGACATCCCTGACGTGCCTCAGCCCGTAATGCCGGCTTTGCCGGAGCGGAGCAGCATGATGACAGTGCCTGAAATTCCTGCCATGCCTGAGGAAGTGGTGCGAGTGACCGTGGAGCCGGATGATGACGCGGCTCCACGCAACCAGTCGGCCGCAGCCCGGGCATATGCGCGCGAGCACTTCGAGGGATGGCGCCGGGCCATAGTTGCATCGGAAGTATTAAGACGAAATAAATACTAATCATTACCACACATATAAATTAAGCACATGGGATTTCCTATTATGTCACCCAAAGAGGCGGCTGCCATGATAAACAATGGCGACAACCTCGGATTTTCCGGATTTACTGCATCAGGCTCACCCAAGGTGGTGCCTGAAGCTCTGGCTGCAAGAGCGGAGAAGGAGCATGAAGCCGGACGCCCATTCAAAGTGAATA
>JAMPBB010000015.1 GCA_023666885.1 Muribaculaceae bacterium
AGTGTATGCCAGCGAGTTTGAAAAATCCAACAATTTTTAAATGAAAGAGCCGTGAAAAAACATTGACAAATACGGGCCTGCCACTCTGAGTTATTAAGAAAATTTAGTTAAATTTGCAAGCAATATGAACCTTTGGTTAATCAATGATATAGCCGTGGCGGCATTGGGCAGCTTTCTGACGGGTGTTATGATACCCAAGATTCTGCTCATATCATTCCGCCGCAAACTCTTTGACCATCCGGATCCGCGCAAGATACACCACGGATCGGTGCCGAGGCTTGGCGGCCTGGCGTTTACTCCGGTGATATGCATGTCCATAGCGCTGCTTACGGGCATAAACCTTGCGTGCGGCCAGACTATCATAACGCAGACCATGAATCCGCTCACGGTATCCATGGGATTCTGCGCGCTCATGATAATATACCTTGTGGGCATGGCCGATGACCTTATAGGCGTACGCTATCCGGCCAAGTTTCTGGCCGAAACCATCAGCGCGTGCCTGCTTATAGCCGGTGGCCTGTCGCTCAACTATCTGGGGGGCATCCTGTTCATGCATGACATACCGGCATGGTTCGGGTGGCCGCTAACGGTGGTGGTACTGATATTTGCCGTCAATGCCATAAATCTCATAGACGGGCTTGACGGCCTGGCCTCGGGGCTATCGGCCATAGCGTTCGCCATATACGGCATAGTGCTCACAGCGCAGCATCAGTACTTCTACGCTTTGGTGGCGTTCGGCTCGCTGGGCGTGCTGATACCGTTTTTCTACTACAATGTGTTTGGCAACGCTGAGAAGCAGCGAAAGATATTCATGGGCGACACGGGCAGCCTTACCATAGGCATACTGATAGTGTTCTTAGGCTTCAAGATACTGCGCACGGAGCCTGATGAGGCAGTGCTGCATCTGCCGGGACTGATGATGATGGTACTGTCGCCCATGGTGATACCGTGCATGGATGTGGTGCGCGTGTTCATGTGGCGCATACGGCATCATGCCAATCCGTTCCTGCCTGACTGCAACCATATACACCACCGCCTGCTGGCTGCCGGATTCGGCCAGCGCATGGCCATGCTGTTCATAGTGTGCGCATCGGCCGGGCTGTGCGTGGTGAATGTGGCGCTGTCCTACGTAATGAACATAAATCTGGTGCTGCTGCTTGACATAGCCGCCATGTGCGGCTGGAACATGTGGCTGCACCGCAAGGCCGTCCACCTGCACGACCCCCGCTGACCCCGGTCCCCTCAGAGCCATTTTTACACCCTGCATTATCAGGGGTGGGAGGCTTATAACATTGCCGCAATTTGTTTCTCTACCGCATTTCTGATAAATGCGTTAATTGACTCGCCGGCACGTTTGGCAGGAATTCAATGCTACCGATGTATCCTTTGTAATGCAGAGTATTCATAATATTTTGTTTTGTTACGATGATGTTCATCATCAATAAATACAAAGGGAAACTCTCTTGATGAGAATCTCCCTATTGGTACCCGGACCCGGGATCGAACCGGGATGGGTTGCCCCACCGGTGTTTGAGACCGGCGCGTCTACCGATTCCGCCATCCGGGCGTACCGACTGCAAAGATAGCAATAGTTTGGCGTCTGTGCAAACGCCCTCGCGAAAAGTTGCCCAAAAAGTTTCTGCGTTCCGTAAAAATCCAACGAAAAAAATGACCGCCCCTAACACAAGGAGCGGCCACCTGAATTAATTAGATTTATGAATAATTGCTCATAGAGCCAACTTAGTGTATGTGCGGGTGCCTGAGGCAGATGTCACGCCTACTATATATACGCCGTGCATGCCCGAGGCATCAAGGGTGGTTTCAGTAGTGGTGCTGACCGTGCGTCCGTTCATGTCTATTAGGTCCACACGAGCCACTTCAGCAGCCCCGCTCACGGTAATAATGCCGCCGCTCACGCTTACAGTAAATGAGGCATCGGCGCCCACGCCGTCGATAGCGGACGACTTGGCTTTAACCGAAAGATTGTCAATGCGCAGATTTGAGTATGCGGTCTTGGTTCTGTGGCATATACCTACATGATAAGTTCCGGACGCAGGAATGGTGAACTCCTCTTCTACGTGCTGCCAACCGTTGTTGTCCTTGTCATACGCTTTAGCATCTTCAAGCGTATAGATGGAGGTGAGGAACGATTCCGTATCCTCAGCATCAGTACCAAGCTTAACGTCATAGCTATGTGTATCGTAGCTTGCTCCATTGGCGTAGTAATCCACCACATAAACACCGGGTTCAAGATGGAATGCGGGTGATATGAGCCAGTTTTCGCCGGCAGTGGTTGCGGATCCCACTGATGCTATGGCCGTCTTCTTACCGGCATAGATGTAGGACTTTGCTCCCAAGTACCATCCGTAATTAGTGGGCGATGTATTCTTTATGGTCCAAGGCGAGCCTTCTTCATCGTCCTCGAAGCCGGTGAAGTACGGCAGGGCCGCAGTAGAGCTGAGGCTGAATGATTCAGACTTGCCGCGCATGCCCTTGACGCCACCATTTACGGGCTCTATCTCATAGGTGTAAGCGCCATCGGCATCTATGGTTTCAGAATATTCGGTATCAGCCACAGCCTGAGCCACGAGCTGCTCCGTGTCGCCACGCATACGGTAAATGTTGTAGGTAATATTACCGTAATCAGCGTATCCGCCATTCAAGGTGTAGGCGGGGGCGGTCCAGGTTACGGTAGCGGTGCGTCCGGAGAGCGACACGGCTATATCCGTAGGCTCACCAAGCTTGTCATAACCGGCAAATACCTCAACGAATGCCGGATAGCCCGTGCCGTCCTCATTGAAAGGTACTATCTGATAGCAAATGGTGCCGTCGGGGGCCTCACTGTCAGTGTACGATGTAGCGTCAGCGGCCAGTGTGGCTATAGGCTCAGAAGTACCTAAGCGATATACACGCACACCGGTAGGCGCGGCAGCATTGCCCGAATAATCCTCTGCGGGAAGAGTCCAGCTGAGCGCTACTGAATGCACCTCGGGCGGATTCACGCCGGCCTTCAATCCGGTCACGGCCTTGAGAGCCTTGCGGTTTACTTCCTTATCCTTGAAGAACAGCGCTGTAACCTGAGCGTCATTGCCGAGCTTGCTGAGCTTGTCATAGTCAGTCTTAAAATCCTGGAATCCGCCGGGTATGGCCGTTTCAAGGTCTATCTCGCAGAAGTGGCCGTAGCTGGGATGGTTCTGAGCCCACCACAGGTGCCCGTCGGTGTCGAATGTCATGGACTGGAAGTCATTGCGCGTGCCGAGATTATGGCGTGAGCCTACCTGAGTAACAGCGCCGGTAAACTTGTCCACCTTATAGAAATAGCGGTATTGCGACATGGCCCACAGCTGTCCGGCGGCATCGCAGGCCAGAGTGATGAGCCCGTCGGCATCGGGATTGCCATAGCCGTCAATGGCAGTAAGCTCGCCGGGCGAACCTATTATAGTGTACTCGCCCGTAGCAAGGTCTATGGCACACAGACTGGAGGCGGTAACGAGCCCCGTATTGTACTCATCCTCCATCAGGGCATACATGGTGTTGGTGGTGTAGTCAAAGGTCATGTCAAGTACGCGGTTAGCATCAGGGAGCGGTGCTGATGCCACTTTCTCGTACGTTTCGCCATCGTATACAGCCCAGCCGGCAGCGTATACGTTGTTAAAATCATCATTGTCAATAAGATAGGTATATATCTTACCGTCAACGTACTCACCGGCCGAGGGGTGCGGCCCGTACCAGTTGATTTTAAGATAGTTAAGCGTTTGCGGCGCATCTATATCAAATGACACGAAGCCGAACTTCGATGCGTCACGCTCGCCGAGCGAGTATCCGTAGGCGGTTTTGTTAGCTCCTTGAGCTGACAAGGCGCCTCCGGCAAGGAGGCAGGCGCCGGCCACCCCGGTTAAGAAATGTGTAAAGGTCTTTTTCATACGTGATAATTTATGTGAATAACAAAATGTGATTTTGTGTACCGAAGCTGCAAATCTAAGCATTAGCATGGCACCATGCAAGCAAAACACCAAAATAATCATCATTTTAATGCGTTTTTCCTCAAAAACATAACCTGCACGGCGGCATGAGGTGTAAGTTTTTATGAAAAATACGAGGTTTATCAAGTATTTTCATTAAGTTTGTGGTTATTAATAATACATACATTACTCTCATAACCACATGAAAGCTAAGACAGCATCACGTAAGCGCAAGACGCTTAACCTTATAAAGAACGACCCGTGGCTTGAACCCTACGCTCCCGCCATAGAGGGACGCCATAATGAGGCACTGCGCCGCGAGCGGGAGCTGTTGGGCACCGAGTGCCGCTCGCTCACCGACTTTGCCAATGCCCACCAATACTTCGGGCTGCACCGCACGCCCACAGGCTGGGTGTTTCGTGAATGGGCGCCGGGGGCCACAGCCATAACCCTTACCGGCGACTTTTCTTCCTGGCGCGAGCTGCCCCGATATGCGCTCAAGCGCCGTGACGCGGCCTCGGGAGTGTGGGAGATAGAGCTCCCGGCCGATGCCCTGAAACACGGACAGTACTACAAAATGCTGGTACACTGGGACGGCGGCAGCGGCGAGCGCATTCCGGCCTATGCCACCCGTGTGGTTCAGGACACGGTTACGCACCTGTTCTCGGCTCAGGTATGGGATCCGGGCGAATACGTTTGGGAGGTAAATGACTTCAAGCCTGACGTAAAGCCCCTTATGATATATGAGTGCCACATAGGTATGGCACAGGAACGTGAGTATGTGGGCACCTACGCCGAATTCCGTGACAATGTGCTGCCCCGCATAGCCGCCGACGGCTACAACGCCATTCAGATCATGGCCATACAGGAGCACCCTTATTACGGGTCGTTCGGCTACCATGTGTCAAGCTTCTTTGCCGCCTCCAGCCGCTTCGGTACGCCCGAGGATCTGAAGAGCCTCATAGACGCTGCCCATGAACTGGGCATAGCCGTGATAATGGACATAGTGCACTCCCACGCCGTGAAAAACGAAGTGGAAGGCTTAGGACGGCTTGACGGCACCCCTGACCTGTATTTTTATGGCGACGGCCGCCGCGAGCATCCGGCCTGGGACTCCCTGTGCTTTGACTACGGCAAGACCGAGGTCCTGCACTTCCTGCTGTCAAACTGCAAATATTGGCTTGAGGAATACCGCTTTGACGGGTTCCGCTTTGATGGCGTAACCTCCATGCTTTACTACAACCACGGCTTGGGACAGGCTTTCGGGTCGTACGCTGACTATTTTGACGGCAACGAGGACACCAACGCCATAACATACCTCACATTGGCCAACAAGCTGATCCACGAAGTGAACCCGCAGGCCATAACCATAGCGGAGGAGATGAGCGGCATGCCCGGCTTGGCCATGCCCGTTAAGGACGGCGGCATGGGATTCGACTACCGTATGGCTATGGGCATCCCTGACTACTGGATAAAGATGCTAAAGGAGAAGAAGGATGAGGACTGGCATCCCACCTCCATATTCTGGGAGCTGACCAACCGCCGTGCGGATGAAAAGACCATATCGTACGTGGAGAGCCACGACCAGGCGCTCGTGGGCGACAAGACGGTGATATTCCGCCTCATAGACAAGGACATGTACTGGCACATGATGAAAGGTGACGAGAACATGACCGTGAACCGTGGCATGGCCATGCACAAGATGATACGCCTTGTGACATGCTCCACCATTAACGGCGGCTACCTCAACTTCATGGGCAACGAGTTCGGCCATCCGGAATGGATAGACTTCCCGCGTGAAGGCAACGGCTGGAGCTACAAATACGCCCGCCGCCAGTGGAGCCTTGTGGATGACAAGAAGCTCAAATACCATGAGCTTAACGACTTCGACAACGCTATGGTGCATCTGATATCCGGCGTGTATAATTTCCAGGCGCTCCCCGTGGTGAAACTGTGGGAGAAGGATGATGATCAGGTGCTGGCCTACAGGCGCGGCGACCTGGTGTTCGTGTACAACTTCAATCCCACCCGCGCACTTGACAGCTACGGCATACTCACCCTCCCGGGCGAGTACCGCACCGTACTGTCCACCGACAACCCCGCTTTCGGCGGATTCGGCAACATAGATGAGAGCGTAAGCCACTTCACCATCCCTGACCCGCTGTACACCCCCTTAGGCTTGGGATGGCTGCGGCTGTACCTGCCGCCGCGCACAGCCATGGTGCTCAAGCTCCACAAAGAGCGCGTCCGCACTGCCGGAGGCGGCAAAATAGCCAAAAAAGGTACGAAAAAGTGACCTGTGGCCACTGAATTAGAATAATATTCGCTAACTTTGCATGAGATAGCCAAAAAGCGCCCGCTCAATGAAAGTAAAAATACATAGGGAAGGCACCAACATACTGGTGATACTGCTGCTGATGCTGGCCGTGATAAACACGCCGGTATGGATGTTTGTGCGCCCGGTGGCCATACCTATAGTATTCTCCTCGCTCTCATTGGTGATATTCCTGTTGGTGCTCAACTTCTTCCGCTCGCCCCGCCGCCACTTCACCGGCAATAGGGACCGCGTGGTAGTGTCATCAGTGGACGGGCGCGTGGTGGCTCTTGAGGAAACATTCGAGAGCGAAGTCCTCAACCGCCGCGTGATACAGCTGTCAGTGTTCATGAGCATATTCAATGTCCATGCCAACTGGTTTCCGGTAGACGGCGAAGTGGTGTCAGTGAAGCATCACTCAGGCCGCTTCCTCTCAGCCTACCTGCCCAAGTCAAGCACGGACAACGAGCGCTCCACCATAGTGATACGCACACGCACCGGTCAGGAAGTACTCGTGCGCCAGATAGCCGGAGCCATAGCGCGCCGTATAGTCACCTACGCCGAGCCGGGCGAGGAAGCCAATATTGAGAACCATATGGGCTTCATCAAGTTCGGATCAAGAGTGGATATATATCTGCCGCTTGACACCGAGATATTCGTAAAGCTCGGCGACAAGACCGTGGGCGGCATCACCGAAGTGGGACGCCTCAGATAATATGGACGCTACGCCATACACCGCCACCCTCTCCCCCTCCCTACCGCTTGATGAGCGGAGCTAAAACAACTGCATATGTCAACCAAATTCAGAAAAAGCATACCCAACACCATAACATGCCTCAACCTGCTGAGCGGCACCGTAGCCTGCATATTGGCATTCAGCTATGACTCCGCCATAGGATCGCTACAGGGCTACCAGTGGGCATTCATAGCCATAGCCGCAGCCGCAGTGTTCGACTTCTGCGACGGCTTCGCCGCCCGTCTGCTGCACGCATATTCCGATATGGGCAAGGAGCTCGACTCGCTCTCTGACCTGGTAAGCTTCGGGCTGGCCCCGGCACTGCTGATGTACAATACCGTAAACTATTTCAGCGCCTCCTTCACCCCTTGGGCGGCCACAGCGCTGCTCATAGTGGTGTTAGGCGCACTGAGGCTGGCACGGTTCAACGTGGACACCCGCCAGACCACATCGTTCATAGGGCTACCCATACCGGCCAACGCCATATTCTGGATAGGATTCATAGGCTGGATACACACCCATACATATCCCGGACATGTGGCCACGGCCATAATAATAGCCGCAGTGTCAGTGCTCATGGTAAGCCCGCTGCCCATGTTCTCGCTTAAATTCAAGGACTTCAGCGTGCGCGAGAATCTGCGCCGCTACGTCATACTGGCCGCCGCCGTACTGTTCGTGGCCACCGAAGGTGTGGCCGGATTAGCATGGACCATACTGCTGTACATACTCATATCGGCCTTAGGCCGCAAGAGTGTGGCAGCGTAAAGCACACCACCAAACCTCACACACTATGGGAACATTCATATTAGTATTACTCATATTAGGCTTCCTGTTCTGGCCGCTCATACGCACGGCGCTGGCTCTGCGTGCCGCCCAGAAGCGCGCTCGCCAAGCCTTTACTCAGGCCCAGAAGGCTGCCGAGGAGGCCACCAGGCGCAACCGTCCCGGCGGCTGGAGCCGTCAGGACCCTACGGGAGCATCGCGCCGCTCTGCACGCCATAAGAAAAAAATAGACCCCACTGTAGGCGAATACGTGGAGTGGGAAGAGATAAAAGTGGAATCCACCACCACCACATCCACCACTGACTCACGTGATACTTACGTAACTGAAGAGCAGATAGTGGACGCCGAGTGGGAAGACATACGAACTGACCGCCGCTGACACCGCCATGTACTACGTAAAAGAGCTATACAGCTTCCTGCGCGAGCTGAAAGAGAACAATAACCGCCCCTGGTTCGCCGCCCACCGCGCCCGCTTTGATGAGCTGCGCGCCCTCTGGATGGCTGACCTTGACGTTATGATAGCGCACATGGGCCAGTGGGACAGCCGCCTGCGCGGACTCACGGCGCGTGACTGCGCCTACCGCATATACCGCGACACCCGCTTCTCGCCTGACAAGACTCCGTACAAGACATACTTCTCGGCATCAGTATCGGCCACCGGACGCAATTCGGCCTACGCCGGCTATTACTTACAGATGGGATTGCCGTCATACATAGACAGCGGCCTGTACGGTGGCATATGGCAGCCCGCGCCCGAGGTGCTGCGCAAGCTCCGCCACGCCATGGTGGACAACATAGAGGAGTTCGAGGCCATAATCAACGCCCCTGACATGGTGAAGTACTTCCCGGGCTGGTGTGGCGAGAAGCTACGCACCGCACCCAAGGGCTGGAACCGTAACCACCCGCAGATAGAGCTGCTGCGGCTCAAGGACATAGGCAAGTTCCACCCCTGCTCTGAAAAATTCTTCACTGACCCGAAGTGGCCTGAACGCGCCGCCGAACTGTTCAGCATACTCAAGCCGCTCAACGATTTCTTGGACTATTCCATTGACGAGTAGATGAACCGCGCCCTTCTACTGACACGCATCATAGTATCCACAGCCGTAATGCTGCTGCTCACGGCGGCACTTACCGCGCCTATGCTTGCCGTGCCGGGGCTTACGCAAGGATTGGAACAGATACAGCTCACTGCCGTGGTGATGAGCCTGTCACTGTTCATATTCGTGGTATGGATCATAATCACGTTAGTGTTTGGGCGCATATACTGCTCGAGCATATGCCCTATGGGCACTCTCCAGGACGCAATAGCGCGGGCTGCACGCATGGGCAAGAGCGCACACAAGCGCCGCTACCGGCACCACGCCCCGCAGAACCGGCTGCGGTACATAATGCTCGTGGCCATGATGGTGTGCCTCATGGGCCAGTACTACACGGCAGCCTCCATAATAGATCCGTACGGAGCCTATGCCCGCATATGCTCCACGCTTATAGCCCCGGTGGCTGAAGGGATAACCCCGCTCTGGGCCGAACAAGGTACCCGCGCAGCCGTAGCCACATGGAGCTCCACGCTGATAGCGGCTGTGACACTCGCCGCCGTGGCGGTGACAGCCGCCCGGCGCGGACGCCTGCTGTGCAACACCGTGTGTCCCGTGGGCACCACATTAGGGTTGGTAAGCCGCTTCTCCATATTCCAGATAGACATAGACACTGACAAGTGCATACAGTGCGGCCGGTGCGAGGACGTGTGCAAAGGCGAGTGCATAGACCTGCGTGACCATGTAGTGGACGGCTCGCGGTGCATAAACTGCTTCAACTGCATAAACGTGTGCCCCAACGATGCCATATACTATACCGGACGCCGCAAACAGCTGTCGGACCCCATGATGCAGCGCATACCCGCCCCGTTCAAGAGCCGCCCCCGCACAGCTCACGGAGCCACCGGCGCCACTTGCAGCAAACCTGAAAACCCATCACTGACATGAAACAATATCTTGACTTGCTCCGCCACATAATGGAGCACGGCACCGACAAGGATGACCGCACCGGCACGGGCACGCGCAGCGTGTTCGGCTATCAGATGCGCTTTGACCTGTCCGAAGGCTTCCCACTGCTCACCACCAAGAAACTGCATCTGCGCTCCATAATATATGAGCTGCTATGGTTTCTGAACGGCGACACCAATGTATGCTACCTTCAGGAGCACGGAGTAAGGATATGGAACGAATGGGCCGGCCCTGACGGCGATCTGGGCCATATATACGGCTATCAGTGGCGTTCGTGGCCTGACTATGACGGCGGCTTCATTGACCAGATATCCCGCGCTGTCAATGACATACGCCACAATCCTGACTCGCGACGCATAATAGTGAGCGCGTGGAACGTGGCCGACCTCCCCTCTATGCATCTGCCGCCGTGCCATGCCATGTTCCAGTTCTATGTGGCCGGCGGACGGCTGAGCCTACAGCTGTACCAGCGCAGCGCCGACTGCTTCTTAGGCGTACCATTCAACATAGCCTCCTACGCCCTGCTGCTGCTCATGACAGCCCGCGTAACGGGGCTTGAGCCGGGCGAGTTCATACACACCTTGGGCGACGCCCATATATACCGCAACCACTTCGAACAGGTGCGTGAACAGCTTAGCCGCGACCCCCGCCCGCTGCCACGCATGCTCATTCACGGCGATGCCCGCGAGCTCACCGACTTCCGTTACGAGGACTTCGAGCTCGCTGACTATAATCCTCATCCACACATAAAAGGCACGGTGGCCGTATGACTGCACAGGAACACTCTCAGGACATATGCATAATAGCCGCCGTGGCATCGTGCGGAGCCATAGGACGGCGGGGCGACATGCCGTTTCATATCAGCGCTGACCTGCGCCGGTTCAAGCAGCTCACCATGGGATGCCCGCTCATAATGGGGCGGCGCACATTCGAGTCGCTCCCCGGAGGCGCCCTGCCCGGACGGCGCAACATAGTGGTGACACGCAATGCGCTTTACTCGGCTCCCGGTGCGGAAACCGCGCCATCGCTTGCCGAGGCCATAGCCATGTGCGCCTCCGCCTCTAAACTTATGATAATAGGAGGCGGCGAAATCTACCGCCAGGCCATGCCGATAGCCACATCCATGCACCTTACACATATAGATGCCCGTGTGCCTGACGCTGATACTTACTTCCCCGAAGTGGATATGTCACGGTGGCTGATTACAGAAAGCTCCGATACGGAAACCGACCCCCGTTCGGGAGTCGGCTTCAGGTTTACTGACTATGTACTGAAAAGCACAGAGCTCTAACGCTTCAGCAGCGCGTAGCGTATCACCGTGGCATAATGCTTCAGGGCTATCTCTATACGCCGCCCTATCTTGCGCTTGCGCCAGCTGCCATACACACGATGCTGCCCCACGGTAGAGGGCGTGACATCATAACGCTTGCGCGGCGCAAGGAAATGTGTTGGGTACACCGTAAGCCCCGGCAGGCGCTGCTCCACATCCACCGATTCATATCCGCGCTGCACCGCCTTGGCACGCATGGTGAAAGGCGATATCTCAGTATTCTGCGAGCCGTCAGGCAGTATGAAGTGGCTTGACGCATAGTACTCCACCATCTCACGGCAGAAGTCATTGCTCTTCTCGCCCATGAAGAAAGCCGCTTGCAAGCCAAATCCCTCATGCCCGGGGTATATCTTCTCATGAAATGTACTGAAGCCCTCCCCCTCCTTGGGCAGGAACTCATCAAAGCGGCGGTACAGGAACACATCGCTGTCCATGTACACGCCGCCATATTTCCATACGGCATAGAAGCGCACCACATCGCCGGCAAATGCCCACCGGCGTGCATCCAACGCTTCATTTATATAAGGTATGCCTATGGCTCGCGCCTCGGCCATACCCCACAACTTTATTTCATAATCCGGAACTATCCGCTTCCAGGATTCGAGGCAAACTTTTATTTCTATCGGATAGGGGTCATTGCTGAACCAGCACAAGTGTATTATCTTCGGTACCATTGCCGTTGTGTATCAGCTGACCGCCTTATTATTTGAGTTTGGCAAGCGCAGAGGCTATGCGGGCGCATGCCTCACGGATATTGTCATCGGAGGTAGCGTAGCTCAGACGTATGTATCCGGGCAGACAGAAGGCGGCACCGTCCACAGTGGCCACGTGAGCCTCGTCAAGCAGATACATGGCCAGCTCGGCAGCATCCTTTATCACGCGGCCTTCATAGCTCTTGCCGAAGAATGAGGAAACTTCGGGGAACAGATAGAAAGCGCCCTCAGGCTTGTTGACCTTCATGCCGGGTATGGCCGAGCAAAGCTCCACCACCAGATTGCGTCTGCGCTCAAAAGCCTCGCACATCTGATGCACACAGTCCTGCGGGCCGGTGTAGGCAGCCTCAGCAGCCTTCTGAGCTATAGATGAAGAGCCTGATGTGTACTGGCCCTGAAGCTTGGTCACGGCCTTGGCCACCCATAGCGGACCGGCCATGAAGCCTATGCGCCATCCGGTCATGGCATATGCCTTGGACACACCGTTTATCACCACCACGCGCCCAGCTATCTCCGGAAATGCCGCCATGGATGTATATGAGCCGGTGAAGTTGATGTGCTGATATATCTCATCGGACAGTATCAGGACCTCAGGATAATCCTTAAGCACGTCCACCAGCGCCTGAAGCTCGGCGTGCGAATACACGCTGCCTGTAGGGTTAGAGGGCGAACACAGGAGCACCATGCGCGTACGGGGTGTGATGGCGGCACGGAGCTGAGCGGGAGTCACCTTGAAATTCTGCTCTATGGCGGCGGGCACGGTTACAGCCACACCCTCGGCCAGCTTGACCATCTCCACGTAGCTCACCCATGCCGGAGTGGGTATCACCACCTCATCGCCGGGATTCACCGTGGCCAGTATGACATTACACAGAGCCTGCTTGGCACCGCCCGATACCACTATCTGCTCAGGGGCATACTCTACCCCGTTAGTGGCCAACAGATTGGCCGCTATGGCCTTACGCAGGCTCATATAGCCTGGCACCGGTGAGTAGAAGGTAAAGTTATCATCTATAGCCTTCTTGGCGGCCTCCTTTATGTGGTCAGGGGTGTGGAAGTCAGGTTCGCCCACTGACAGATTAATCACGTCTACGCCTGCTGCGCGTAGTTCACTGCTCTTCTGTGACATGGCCAGAGTCTGTGACTGGGCCAGTGACTGTACACGTTTCGAAACTTCAAGCATATAATTCTGTTTATTTTCCTGTCAATATCTTCTTAATATCGTTAAGCTTGTTGAGAGCCGCCACGGGTGTAAGATTGTCAATATCCGTGTGCAGTATCTCATCACGTATCTGCGTGAGCACAGGGTCATCAAGCTGAAAGAATGACAGCTGTACACCCTCGGCCGCTGCCGCCGAGGCGGGAGTGGAGGCGGCGGCAGCTGCCGTCACGCGGGCGGCATCGTCAGCCCCGTTGCTGCCGTTTATCTCCTCCAGGCGCTCGAGCACCTGAGCCGCACGCTTCACTATACCTGCCGGCATACCGGCTAATTTGGCCACATGTATGCCGAAACTGTGTTCGCTGCCACCACGGGCCAGTTTGCGCAGGAACACCACCTTGCCGTCAATCTCCTTAACGGACACATTGAAGTTCATGATGCGCGGATACATGCCCGCCATATCGTTCAGCTCGTGGTAATGCGTGGCAAACAGAGTCTTGGGTCGGGCGGTGCCGTATTCGTGTATGTGCTCCACTATGGCCCAGGCTATGGAAATGCCGTCGTAAGTGGATGTGCCGCGCCCAAGCTCGTCGAAGAGTATGAGCGAGCGGGCGCTCATATTGTTGAGTATGGAAGCAGCCTCGTTCATCTCCACCATGAATGTGGACTCGCCGTGCGATATATTATCGCTCGCGCCCACACGGGTAAATATCTTGTCCACCACCCCTATACGGGCACTGTCCGCTGCCACGAAGCAGCCTATCTGAGCCATGAGCACGTTGAGCGCCGTCTGGCGCAGGAGTGCTGACTTACCTGACATGTTGGGACCCGTTATCATCATCACCTGGCAGGAGTCATTGGCCAGATGCACGGTGTTGGTTATGTACGGCTCACCGGCGGCCAGTTCGCGCTCTATCACCGGGTGGCGTCCCTCCACTATGTCAATGCACAGCGAGTCATCCACCACCGGGCGGTTATACTTGTTCTCTATAGCCACGCGGGTAAAAGCCGCCAGACAGTCAAGACGTGCCAGAAGGGTGGCATCAAGCTGTATGGCCTTGGTATAGTCAGCCACGGCAGCCACAAGCGCAGTGTAGAGCCGCTGCTCTATTATGGCTATGCGTTCCTGCGCGCCGAGTATCTTTTCCTCGTACTCCTTAAGCTCCTGTGTTATGTAGCGTTCGGCATTGACCAGCGTCTGTTTGCGTATCCACTCGGCAGGCACCTTGTCACGGTGAGTGTTGGTCACCTCTATATAGTAGCCGAATACATTGTTATATCCTATCTTGAGGCTGCTTATGCCCGTGGCCTGACTCTCGCGCGCCTGTATGCGCATGAGGTAGTCCTTGCCGCTGTATGATATGGACCGGAGCTCATCGAGCTCGGCATCCACCCCTTCCTTTATCACCGTACCACGGTTAAGGGCTATGGGGGCATCGTCCACTATCTCACGGGCTATGCGCTCGAGGGCTCCCCGGCACGGATTGAGCTGCTCGCCTATGGCCACGAGGGCCTGCTGTCCGGAGCGCATACATATGTCACGTATCGGCTCTACGGCCTCCAACGCCGTACGCAGCTGTACGAGCTCGCGGGGGTTGACACGCCCGGCGGCCACTTTTGATACCAATCGCTCCAGATCGCCCACCCGCTCAAGTATCTCTTTAAGTTCATCGCGGGCCTCGGGTGTGCGGAAGAAATGCTCCACCACGTCAAGGCGCTTGTTAATGGCCGTGACATCCTTGAGCGGAAACAGAATCCACCGCCTCAGCAGCCGCGCACCCATAGGGGTGACGGTGCGGTCTATCACGTCAAGCAGGCTTTTGCCCTCCTCGCCCATGGCATGCACAAGCTCGAGATTACGCACCGTGAAGCTGTCAAGGCGCACATAGCTATCCTCCTCTATACGGCTCAGTGACGACACGTGGCCTATACGTGTATGGCGCGTCACGTCCAGATAGTGCAGTATGGCTCCGGCAGCTATCACTCCGGCCGTCATACCCCGCAGGCCGAAGCCTTTCAGCGAAGCCGTGCCGAACTGACGGTGCAGGCGGTCACGCGCCGTAGGCTCGTTGAACACCCAGTCATCCAGCTCGAACATAAGGTATCGGGCAGTGAGCGCCTCTTCCAGCTCGCGCTTATGCCCGCGCTCCACAAGCACCTCCTTGGGGGCGAATTTGGCCATGAGCTTGTCCACATAGTCAGCAGCGCCCTCTCCGGCAAGGAACTCTCCGGTGGAAATGTCCAAAAATGCCACTCCTGACACATGCTTGCCCATATGGACGGCGGCCACGAAATTGTTCTCGCGGTGGTCCAGGATATTGTCGCCCATGGTCACGCCGGGGGTGACAAGCTCGGTGATGCCTCGCTTAACCAACTTCTTGGTGAGCTTGGGATCCTCAAGCTGCTCACATATGGCCACGCGCTTGCCTGCCCGCACTAATTTGGGCAGATACGTGTCAAGCGCATGATGAGGGAATCCGGCCAGCTCCACACTCGAAGCAGCACCGTTGGCTCGCTTGGTAAGCGTGATACCCAATATCTCCGATGCGGTGATGGCGTCATCGGAAAATGTTTCGTAGAAGTCGCCCACACGGAACAGCAGCACGGCATCGGGATGCTTTGACTTCATCTCGAAATACTGCTTCATCAGCGGGGTTTCCACCACCTTTTTAGCCATATGCTATTTCACTTCGTTGAGCCGGGCCAGATACTTGCCTATTATATCAAACTCCAAGTTCACTACCGTGCCGGGCTCTATGCAGTGGAAATTGGTGTGTTCGTAAGTGTACGGTATTATAGCCACACGGAATGAGTCAATTTCGCTGTCGCACACCGTAAGGCTGACGCCGTTTACGGTCACGGAGCCTTTCTCCACGGTGACATATCCCTTGGCAGCCATGCCGTGCGGCACACTGTAACGGAACTTATAGTAACGGCTGCCGTCCACCTCCTGCACCGCCTCACACGTGGCGGTGCAGTCCACATGACCCTGCACTATGTGGCCGTCAAGGCGGCCGTTCATGAGCATGGACCGCTCCAAGTTCACCTCCGACCCTTCGGTAAGCAGCCCTAAGTTACTGCGGTCAAGCGTTTCCTGTATGGCCGTTACGGTGTAAGTATTGTCAGGGTGTATGGCCACTACGGTAAGGCACACTCCGTTATGGCTCACGGACTGGTCTATGCGCAGCTCATCCGTAAACGAGCAGTGCAGACGCAGATGGCGGTTGCCGCCTTCATCAGTCACGCCCGTAACACGGGCGCATTCCTCCACTATTCCTGAAAACATACGGTCAGTCCCCCACTTCAAGGTCAAGATTCAGCACCTCATGCCACGGGAGCCCTTGTACGGGGAGCTGCTCCATGAACGGATCCGGGTCAAACTCCTCTACATTCCACACACCGGGCTTCTTCCACTTGCCGGTAAGGAACATCATGGCTCCTATCATGGCGGGCACGCCCGTGGTGTAGCTAACGGCCTGCATACCGGTTTCGCGATATGCCTCTTCGTGGCTACAGTTGTTGTATATATAGTAGGTAAGGTGCTGTCCGTTCTTGTCCAGACCGGATATGCGGCATCCTATGGAGGTTTCTCCATGATAGTTCTCGCCAAGGTCCTGCGGGTTAGGCAGCACTGCCTTGAGGAACTGCAGGGGCACGATCTTGGTGCCGTTGTAGTCCACCTCATCTATCCGGGCCATGCCTATGTTCTGTATTACGCGCAGATGCGTAAGGTATTCCTGGCCGAATGTCATCCAGAAGCGGGCGCGCTTAATGGTGGGATAGTTCTTCACCAGGCTCTCGAGCTCCTCGTGGTACAGCAGATACGATTCGCGCGGGCCTATGTTGGGGTATGTGAGCGGGCGGTGTATCTCGAGCGGCCCGGTGGTCACCCACTTGCCGTCCTGATAGTAGCGTCCGTTCTGAGTTATCTCGCGTATGTTTATTTCGGGGTTGAAATTGGTGGCAAAAGCCTTGCCGTGGTCGCCGGCGTTGCAGTCCACTATGTCCAGATACTCCATGCTGCTGAAGTAATGCTTGGCTGCATAGGCTGTGAACACGCCGCTCACGCCCGGATCAAATCCGCACCCGAGTATGGCCGTGAGGCCGGCCTTCTCAAACTTCTCCTTGTAGGCCCACTGCCATGAATACTCGAAGTGAGCCACATCCTTAGGCTCATAGTTGGCCGTGTCAAGATAGTTGACGCCGCACTGCAGGCAGGCGTCCATTATGGTAAGGTCCTGATATGGCAGGGCCACGTTTATCACCAGTTCAGGATTGTGACGGCGGAACAGCTCCATGAGCTGCTCCACGCTGTCGGCATCCACGCTGTCAGTGGTTATGCGGGAGCTGCCTATGCTGCGGGCTATGGCCTCACACTTGCTGCGCGTACGCGATGCAAGCACTATCTCAGTAAACACTTCTGGGTTCTGCGCGCACTTGTGGGCCACTACCGTACCCACGCCGCCGGCTCCTATAATTATGACTTTTGCCATCGTTTATGTTTGGTTAGGTTATTATAGCTTCAAAGTTACGCCTTTCGCCGCCAACCGCCAAACATTTCCCGGCTTTTTTACCTCCGGGGTCAATAATACAGCTCGCTGATAGCTACGGTACAAGCAGTTACCGCAGCCGTGGCTGTAGTGTCAAATACGTGCCAATCGCCCATATACGGATATTTGCTTACTGACTTTATACCTGATATAATGTGTGAGTAGGGGAAATAAGTATACATAGCTTTATTCATTACGAGTTTATGCCCTTGTAACAACTTTCATCCCGAAACGGTTCAGAGTATGCACACTTTTTTTGCACTAATTGCTGAAAACATATATTTTTGTGGAAAATAACATCATACGCCCCATACCATGACACGCAATATCATGCTGGCGGCCATAGCCGCACTGCTCTCCGTATCGGCCTCCACACTTAAGGCCGAAAGCCCGCTGAAAGGCAATGAAGTACCCATATTCATAACCATAGGACAATCGAATGCCGACGGCTCAGCCATGTTCGATCCCGCCGAGGATGCCCGTATGGAGCAGTGGTACACTTCGGAAGCCAATCCCGGCACTATGAAGATGTGGTACCGCAGCTCGAAGGTGGCCAACCAGCCGCGCAACGCCCGTGGCGAGTACCCGCGCTGGGTGGTGGACGGCGACACCACCGATATGGCTCCGGGCTGGCTCGATCTCTGGTACCGCAACGAGAACACCGCCGGACGCACGGCCATGAACATGATACACGGCTACGGCACATATAGCACCGGCACGGGAACCGACTGCGCCCAGGGTCGCCGAGGCATGGAAGGCGAGTTTGGCATCCGCTTTCAGGAGCACTACCCCGGCAGCGAACTATATATGCTCAAGCTCGGTGCCTCCGGCTCACAGATTTCCACCTGGACCGACTCGCTTGACAGTCATAACTGGCACTATTTCCTTGACCACGTGTACCGCCCCGCCATCATGACACTCCTGTCACAGGGCAAACAGCCCGTACTGGCCGGGGTATGGTGGATGCAGGGATGCGGCGATGCCGGAAACTCGGAGGAATACTATCGCGCCAACCTTGAACGGCTCGTAAGCCAATGCCGCAACGATCTGGGATTTCCCGATGCCCGCATCTACGTGGGCCACGTGGTAAAGCCGGGCGAATCAGCCAAATATCCCGATGCCTCCGTACAGTTCGGGCAAGGCGTGCGTGATGCGCAGGACGCCGTGGCTGCCGCCGACCCGCGCGTTGACATAGTGGACACGCGCAGTGTCGACTTCCAATATGAGAAGGCATTCAACGGCCACCTCCATTACAGCCATCAGGGCGTCAACCTCATAGGCCGCATGCTGGCCGACAGCATAGCCGCCGCAGGCCCCGACACCTGGAGCCGCTTCAACCAAGCCGCCTTCATCTCCTCCTTCAAGTAAACCCACGCCGCGCAATACTGCCAGTAGGCAAATATTACATTTTATTGCATTTGGCCCCCAATTATTAAGGTATCGTAGTTTACTTTTGCTCAAAATACCCATTTATCGTAGTTCAGCCCCCCCTAAATATGCCTATTTATCGTAGTTGACCGGTGACTTATTTGGCCGCTTACCGAAGTTTCATTATATTTGTGCCATAAATGCACGACATTAATGGACACATCAGTACTGCTTGAAATATTACGCGACCAAAGAGAGGAGCTTGCCTTACTTCGTTCCCAATGGTTTTGTGAACGTAAAGAAGAGTCAATGATTAAGCTTGAGAGTAAAAAAGCTCAAGTGGTGATAGGTGTGCGTCGCAGTGGGAAATCAACCTTGTGCTTCAATGCTTTGACTAAGGCGCATGTTAAATTCGCTTACGTAAATTTTGATGACGAGCGATTAATTCATCTGTCTGCGGATGACCTAAATGAAATACTGAAGTGTCTTTACCAAATCTATGGCGATTTCACCCACCTATTTCTTGATGAGGCACAGAATATCAATGGTTGGCATCTTTTTGTTAATAGATTGCTCCGGCAAGGTATGAAAGTGATCATAACAGGCAGTAATGCAAAACTACTCAGCAGTGAACTTTCCACATATCTTACCGGCCGCTATAATGAAATAGAACTGCTCCCATTCTCATTCCGGGAATTTTGTGAAGTGGAAGGAGTTACCACCACCGAACTAACCACAAAAACAGATGCATTGCTCCGCAGAGCCTTTGACAAATATATGGACACTGGTGGTTTCCCCGAAATTATCAGCGGCGAAGAGAATGCTGAAATATATATAGACACGTTGGTTTCAAATATTTTGAACCGAGACATCGTGCAACGTTTTAAGGTTCGATACAAGGACACCTTTAAATCGCTGGCTCACCACCTGATGAACAATGCTCCTTGCGAAGTGATCTATACCGCTTTACAAAAGACCTTTAATCTCAAAAACGACAAAACCGTAGAA
This sequence comes from Muribaculaceae bacterium, assembly GCA_023666885.1. Lineage (GTDB taxonomy): Bacteria > Bacteroidota > Bacteroidia > Bacteroidales > Muribaculaceae > Paramuribaculum. Next base: position 19,927 of record JAMPBB010000015.1, read on the forward strand.
AATTATGTGGGATACCTTTATCAGGCTTATCTGATGAGGCAGTTGCGCAAATATTCAACCAAAAGCAGTGACCGGATTAGAAATGCGAAATGCTATCCCATAGACGTGTCACTGATGAACGCCCGAAAAAATGCATTTGCCAAGGATAATTTTGGTTGGAGGCTTGAAACATTGGTCTATTTGGCACTTTGCAGAAAATATGGAATAGGTTATGATATTTATTACCACAAAACCGATTCCTATGAAGTGGATTTTGTAGTATGTCACCGTGCTACAGTTACAGAACTCGTTCAGGTTTCTTATGATGTATCCTCAGAGAAAACCTTCAATCGAGAGTGTTCCGCTTTGATTAAAGCGGGAAAGTCACTCAACTGCGACAAACTCACACTGGTAACCGCCTTTGAGGAACGCGTGTTGGAAACACAAGGACAAGTCATTAACGTCTGTGCGGCATATAAATGGCTTCTGCTCTAACCATTTTAGCAAGAATAACGTTACTTTAGGATTGCCGAGCCTACGCCGCCGCCACCTTGCGATTCATTTTGGGTGGACACTTTCTTGCCGTAATTGAACGTGTACGTCAGCGAGAGGGTAACTTTCCTTGAAAGGACATCATTCCAGATATGAGTGGTTTCGGAATAACGGGGCGAATAGAAGTATACGTTGGCATAGCCATTATGCGCAAACCAGTTACGGAACTGTAGGCTGGCCTTGAAGTTGCCTACGGCATAGTTCGCCGTCAGGCCGTATGTGCTTTTGAAGCGCACTTCATAGCCGTTGCTCCATGCGCTCAGCTGTTTTTGCGGGGTCTGATAGAAGAGCATTGCCGACCAGCTGTTTTTAGCGTACTGAGCATAGACGCTTCCAAAGAGCAGATTCATAGTCTGCGCATCGCATCCGGTGAGCACCACACGCTGTGCCTGCCCGTTGAATCGCAGGCTCAGGGAGTTGTTCAGCAGCCGCAGATTTGCCGAGAGCCATGCCGAATAGGAATGCCCGTCGCCGCTGTTGATGGACTGGCGGATAAGCCCGTCGTAGCCCGGGAGCGTATAGTATCTATAGGCTTGCTTGTGCGGGTTTCCCTCATATTCCACTGTAGCTGTGAGCGATAGTCTGTTTGAAGGGATATAGGTGTATGAGGCCGAGGCCGAGGCAAACAGAGTGTTGCGCAAATCAGGATTACCTTGCAGCCAAAGCAGTTCATTGGACTGCACGAGTGCATCATTGGCAGTAGAAGCCTCAGGGTGGGAATTGCCCCACCAGCCCTCGATACTTGCCGAGTGGCGGTCACTGATGCTGTATTCAAGCTGTAGCCCGAGGCGCGGATTCCACTCCTTGAGAGTGTTGACGCCATTGACGCGCCCCACTACATAGGAGGCGCCCAAGCGCGAATAAAGGCTTAGCTTGTCCCAATTCTGTGTGTAGATCAGTAACAGCATACTCTCCGATGACAGGAGCTTCTGCCTACTGTTGTCCGACCCGAAATATCGGGTATCATAAACAGTGTTGTAGGTCATGACATTGACGCGGAAAGCATTGTTGTGGCTAAACTTCTTGGCATACTGCACAGAGGCCGTGGGCGAATATACACGCTCCTTATTGTTGTTGATTATGGGAGCAAGATCCGAGAGCTGATAAAAGGAATTGTTCTTGGTAGATCCGTATGTGAAATTCCATGATGCAACGAGGGTGCTCCCCTTGGGCAATTCAAAGTAGTAATACCCTTTCATCATGGGATAAATTGATTGCAGTGAATTTATTGTCAGCGCTTTGCTGTCTTCATATCCCGGCACAGACAGGCTGACGGCCGATGCCTCGCGCGTAAAGGGGATGGCAGGGCGCCCAAAGCTTATCTGATGTTGGATGTAGGACTTTTCGCTGCGGTAGTTGGCTGTGAAAGAGGCGTATTGTGAGTTTGTACGGCTCAGATAGTCATCGCCTATAGCCCATGTGCGGGTTATTTCATCGTAATGCGCGCCGTTGAAATCCACATCTCTGAATGTGGATTCGGTTGATGACGGGAAGCGACCGGCGTGAGTCCAGTCAGCGGCGGCATACGCATCAAAAGTCCATTTCTTATATACGAAGCGTGAAAACAGATTGCCCTCAATCTTATCAGACGACAGCGTACGCCCGTCAGCCCCTATTTTCGTATAGCCGCCCCACTCGTAGTGCTGCATTATGAAGTTGACCACATGCTGCGCGTCATTGAATCGAGGGTCATCCGGATAGTTGAGCACCTCCACACGCAGCACATCTTCAGGACGCATGCCCTTTACATCTTCTTCCGAAGCAGGGATGAAATCAATAAAAATGGAAACGCCCTTACCCGTGTTGGTCTTGACTTCGGTCGAGCCGGGAGTAACCACGAGTTGCGGTATCTGCATGTTCAGCAGCAGACCGGTGGCATCAAGGGCGGTTTTCTTTGTTTTCTTGGCCGGGATATACTCGACACCGTTCCTTATTACACGTTGAGTCCGGGCTTCTATTACCACCTCATTGAGCACACGGGTGTCAATGGAATCGGCGTTTTCCTTTATGCTGTCGGCAGGCACTTGGGCAATAGCCGAGGCTGCCAGAACCATGAGTGACGTTGTTACTATGTATTTGAGCATCTTGCAGTAATTTTATGCTGCAAAGTAAGCCATTTTACCCCACATAATCCTCAACAAATGTTCACTTTTACCCCCCCCCATTTAAAATTTGTTAAATCACCCGATTCTGTGGAATCTTTGTGGTTCATTGAATACCGAACCTACATCATTTGGGGGCAGAATAAAGTTATTCAGCGGAGTATCCGCGGCCTTGACATATACCACCCCACGCATAGAGCCGTATGCAAGCGAGGCAAACTGCGCCAGCACGCCGGGCGGTATAACAGCCTCGGTTTGTGACTCAATCACCGATGCGCTTTCTGAGTCAATCTTGAATACACAGTCAAGCTCAGCTTTTAACCGCTTTTTTGCGCACTGAGAAACCTCAATAATGGTCTTGCAGAGCACCAGATGTTCCTCAAAGTTATAAGCGAATTGGAAACGATTGAAAACATCCAATGGCTCCCCTTCAATAACCGGGTCATCTGCAAGGGTGGCAAACTGCGCCAAATCCATCTTCACGAACTTAAAAAGTATTGGAGCTTCCATATCAGCTATAAGCTATCTTTTTTACAATGTTATAGGATGCATAAGCCGAAGAAATGTTCTTGTCCACGGGCTCACTCTTTATAAAAATCGGGAATGTGTCATATCCGGCCGTGGCATGCATTGACGCCGCATGGGTATTCTCTTCAATGTCAACTATGAATAACGGTTTACCCAATGCAGCACTGACTTTGGCTATAGTCTTCAATCCGAGATTCTCTTGACCGCTGAGAATTTTTGTAACCTGTGCCGGACTGACACCCATGCGCCGTGCAAGCTCAGATTGGGTGATTCCTTCCGCATCCATGAGGCTACGTATCTTCAAGGCCAGTTTCACCGACAGTAGAAGCCAGTCCCTATTCTCTATCTGATACCCCATTTGCTGTCGGTCACTGTCAGGCATCGGCTCTGCGAGTTGTTGCAGCTTTTCACGATTAAATTTCATAGCTGTAGTCTTTAAATATCATCACCCTCACATATGCCATTGGCTTTAAGGAATGTGATTACATTATCTATTCTATTGAATACCTGCTCTTTTAATCCGGGGGAATTTTGTATAGTACGCCCAAGTTTTATTCCGCCAAACACTATCAGGTACACATTCTTATCTAATTTTATGGCATACAGGCGGAGTAGCGACGGCTGGAATGTCCCATACGATTTGTGCGGTTCAAGCTCCCTGACATAAGAGTATTTGCCGCCAAGAGGATGAAAAAATCCTCAAAGTCAGGCAATTCGCCCTCCGATGCATTCTGTGCCAAATCTCGGATATGGGCAGCCAATATTATAGCCTCGCTTGCCACTCTTTCGGCTGAAGCCATCGGCGTGTTCGGATTCAGCCCCACTTCGCGCCAGAATGGTTGGTCAACTTCCTTAGCGTTAACCCTAAAGAAATTTACCAGATAATCAAGGTCTTTCCAAAGACCAATCACACGACTATATTCATCCGTGTCAGCTTCATCAAACTTTATGCTATACAAGCAGCCTTTATATATCTCTCTAATATCCATTTTATCTCAAAGGTTAACTCATACTGCAAAGATAACCCATCATTACCTATATTACAAATATCCCCCCCAAATAGTTTAACCCATAGGTAAAAAAACAAGAAGGCTTTACATCCCCATACAATACAAACGCGGGCACCCCCGCAATGGAGGTGCCCGCCGTTAAGTATCGTTCACAGGAGGTTATTCCATATCAAGTGCACGGTAGTGCTGGTAAGGATGGTCGCAGCCGGGGCATACTTTAGGAGGCTCAGTGCCTTCGAATATGTAGCCACACACCATGCATTCCCATTTTATGGGGGTGTCACGCTTCCATACTGTGCCGTCCTGCACCTGCTTAAGATATTTCTGGAAGCGGTCACGGTGATGGCGCTCTATCTCCGCTATGGCGGCAAAATGATCGGCTATCACATCAAAGCCTTCCTCACGGGCCACCTGTGCGGCCTTGATGTAGGCGTCCACGCCTTCCTCGCTCTCTTCCTCTATGGAAATCTGAAGATTCGATGCGGTATCGCCTATCACGCCTGAATCCACGTCAAGCTCCACGGGCACCTTTCCGCCTTCAAGGAATTTGAAGAACACCTTGGCATGGCGCAGCTCGTTGGCCGCCGTTTCACGGAACACTTCGCCTATAGGGAAATAATTTTCCTTGTCAGCCTGTGTGGCATAGAATGTATAGCGGGCATATGCCTGATTCTCGTTCATGTACGATGCGGTAAGCAGCTTCTCCGTCTGCGTACCCTTGATGCTTTTCTTCGTTGTAGTCATGACGTATGAATTTATGTTTGAAGTTAGAATACTTTGTTCAGTAATTTACCAACGCCTGTACCACACATAAAGTTCAGCGTCAAAATTCATTAAAAAACGGCCGCCCGTTAGCCGCCTTACGGTTAAATTCGTTATTTTTGCAGAAATTTGATTAATACTATACTACAATAGCGATTCATGGCAACAAACCTACTTGAACTCAGCGAACAAGAAATAGTGCGCCGAGGCTCACTCGATGAGATGCGACGCCGAGGCATCGACCCCTATCCCGCAGCCGAATTTAAGGTCACCGGCTATACACGTGAAATCAAGGACACCTTCAGCGACGACGCTCCCCGCCGGCAGGTAAGCGTGGCCGGACGCATAATGAGCCGCCGCATAATGGGCAAGGCATCCTTCCTTGAGCTTCAGGACAGCGAAGGCCGTATACAGGTATATGTAAGCCGCGACGACCTCTGTCCCGGCGATGACAAGGACTTCTACAACGTAGTGTTCAAGAAACTTCTTGACATAGGCGACTATATAGGCGTGGACGGCTACGTGTTCCGCACCCAGACAGGCGAAATATCCGTACATGCCGAGCGTATAACCGTGCTGAGCAAGAGCCTGCGCCCCCTGCCCATAGTAAAGGTGAAGGACGGCGTGACCTACGATGCATTCGATGACCCCGAGCTGCGTTACCGCCGCCGCTACGTGGACCTGGTGGTAAACGATGGCGTGAAGGAGATATTCATAAAGCGCACCAAGGTGTACAATACCATGCGCGAGTACTTCAACTCCCACGGCTACATGGAGGTGGAGACGCCTATACTCCAGTCCATACCCGGCGGAGCGTCAGCACGTCCGTTCATAACCCACCACAACGCTCTCGACATTCCGCTGTACCTGCGCATAGCCGATGAGCTGTACCTCAAGCGCCTCATTGTGGGCGGATTCGAGGGCGTGTACGAGTTTTCCAAGAACTTCCGCAACGAAGGCATGGACCGCACGCACAACCCCGAGTTTACCTGCATGGAGATATACGTGGCCTACAAGGACTACAACTGGATGATGTCATTCACCGAACGCATGCTTGAGAAGATATGCGTGGCTGTCAACGGCACCACCCGTGTGCGCGTGGGCGACAACGAAATCGACTTCAAGGCTCCGTACAAGCGCGTTACCATGATCGACGCCATACGCGAACACACCGGAATAGACATAACCGGCATGGACGAGGAGCAGCTGCGCGACGTATGCCGCCGTCTGGATATAGAAGTGGATCCCACCATGGGCAAGGGCAAGCTCATCGACGAGATATTCGGCGAGAAATGTGAAGGCCGCTACATCCAGCCCACATTTATCATTGACTACCCCATAGAGATGTCACCCCTCACCAAGCGCCACCGCTCCAATCCCGAACTCACCGAGCGCTTCGAGCTTATGGTCAACGGCAAGGAGCTGGCCAACGCCTATTCCGAGCTTAACGACCCCATAGATCAGTATGAGCGCTTCGTGGAGCAGATGCGCCTGAGCGAGAAGGGCGATGACGAGGCCATGATCATTGACAAGGACTTCATCCGCGCCCTTGAGTACGGCATGCCCCCCACATCGGGCATGGGCATAGGCATGGACCGCCTGGTTATGCTCATGACCGGGCAGACCACCATCCAGGAAGTGCTCTTCTTCCCGCAGATGCGCCCCGAAAAGGTGCAGCAGCGCGATGGCGAGGAAGCCTTCGGACGCGCCGGAGTACCCGCCGAATGGGTGCCCGTGCTCCACAAGGATGGCGTGCTCACACTTCAGCAGCTCGCAGCCACGGCCTCAGCCGGCAAGCTCCGTCAGGATCTGTGCGGGCTCAACAAGAAGTTCAAGCTCGGCCTTACCAATCCCTCTGATCAGGACATAGCCGCATGGATTGAGGCCGCCAAAGCCCTTTGATAAACCACTTCTTACCACCTCATAACCCTTATGGATTTCCCCGGTAAAATAGCAGTGATGGGCGGAGGCAGCTGGGCCACGGCTCTGGCCAAGCTTCTGCTTGAGAACTGCGACTCTATATACTGGTACATGCGCCGCGATGACCGCATCGACGAGTTCCGGCGTCTGCGCCATAACCCCGCGTACCTTACGGATGCCATATTCGATGTGGAGCGCATATTCTTCTCCAGTGACATCAACGAAGTATGCAGCAATGCCGACACTCTGCTGCTGGCCATGCCATCGCCCTACTTCCGCGCCCACATGGAGAAAATCACGGTGGACCTCAGCAGCAAGTACATAGTCACCGCCGTAAAAGGCATTGTACCCGAGGTCAACGAAATAGTTACCGACTTCATGAAGCGCCAATACGGCATACCGGCTGAACGGCTGTTGGTGATAGGCGGCCCGTGCCATGCCGAAGAGGTGGCGCTCGGACGCCAGAGCACCCTCACCGTGGCCGGTGGCGACATAGCCCTTGCCGAAAAGTTTGCCCGCTGCCTGCGGGGCAAGGCCATGCGCACCATCACCTCCACCGATGTGGACGGCATAGAATATGCCGCCGTGCTCAAGAACGTCTACTCCATAGCATCCGGAATAGTCCACGGCCTGAAGTACGGCGACAACTTCGCCGCCATGCTCGTGTGCAACGCCATCCGTGAAATGGAGCGCTTCCTCAATGCCGCAGCGCCGTGTACCCGCCAGATATGCGACTCCGTGTACCTCGGCGACCTGCTCGTGACTTCCTACTCGCAGTTCAGCCGCAACCACAATTTCGGCGCCATGATAGGCAAGGGCTACTCCGTGACAGCCGCCCGCATGGAGATGAACCAGACCGCCGAAGGCTACTATGGCACCAAGTGCATGGAGGAAATCAATGCCCGTTACGGCGTGGACATGCCCATACTCCAAGGCGTATATGCCATACTCTATGAGCGCGGCCGCCCGGCCAAGACTATGCGCGCCCTCGGCAACACTTTTATTTAGAGTTTGTTATTTAAACGAATAATAACTACCATATGGAAAATATAAGCATTGACATCCGCCATGCCCTCGGTCAGGTCACCGAGGCTCAGATAAAGGCCCTGCTGCCTGAAGCTGACAAGTGCCTTGACACCGTGGACAGCGCCACAGGCGCCGGCAACGACTTCCTCGGATGGGTCAACCTCCCCTCCACCACCACCTCGCAGCTCACTGCTGACATATGCGCCACCGCCGAGGCTCTCCGCTCGGAGTGCGAGGTAGTAGTGGCCATAGGCATAGGCGGCTCCTACCTCGGCGCCAAAGCCGTAGTAGAGGCACTGAACGATACCTTCGCCGCATACCGCACCGACGGCGGCACCAAGCTCCTCTTTGCCGGACAGAACATAGGCGAGGATTATCTGCATGAACTCATGGACTACCTTGCCGGCAAGAAATTCGGCATTATAGTTATATCCAAGTCAGGCACCACCACCGAGCCGGCCATAGCATTCCGTCTGCTCAAGGAAATACTTGAGCGTCAGGAAGGCAAAGCCACTGCCGCCCGCCGCATAGTGGCCATAACCGATGCTCACCGTGGCGCGCTGCGCAAGCTCGCCACCGAGGAGGGCTACAAGACATTTGTAATAGCCGACAATGTAGGCGGACGCTTCTCCGTGCTCACCCCCGTAGGCCTGCTGCCCATAGCCGTGGCCGGATATGACATCAAGGCTCTTCTGAAAGGAGCCGCCGAGATGGAAGCTGCCACACGCGCCACTGACTATGCTGACAATCCCGCACTGCTGTACGCCGCCACCCGCAACGCCCTATACCGCGCCGGCAAGAAGATAGAGATTCTGGTAAACTATAACCCTAAGCTGCACTACTTCGGCGAATGGTGGAAGCAGCTCTACGGTGAGAGCGAGGGAAAGGATCACAAAGGCATATTCCCTGCATCAGTCGACAATTCTACTGACCTTCACTCCATGGGGCAGTGGATTCAGGACGGCGAGCGCACCATATTCGAGACCGTCATCTCAGTTGAGGCCCCGCAGCACACCACCGTCATCCCCACCGATGCCGACAATCTTGACGGACTCAATTACATAGCCGGCAAGCGCGTGGATGAGGTGAACAAGATGGCCGAACTGGGCACACGCATAGCCCATGTGGACGGCGGCGTGCCTAACCTGCGCATCACCATACCCGCCCTCACGGAGCGCTATCTTGGGCAGCTCATCTACTTCTTCGAGAAGGCTTGCGGCATAAGCGGATACATGCTCGGTGTGAATCCCTTCAATCAGCCCGGCGTGGAGGACTACAAGCGCAACATGTTTGCCCTCCTCGAAAAGCCCGGCTACGAGGAAGCCACTGCAGCCATCCGCTCCCGCATTGACTGACCATAACCCGCCTTAAAATCATATTATAACGGGTCCGCACCTTACCGCGCGGACCCGTTTTTTTTTATAATTACCAAACATTACGGTTACATCCATCAATAGTGTCCGCAGTTACGCAGATTTATGCGAAGCTCCGTAGGAGCAACAATATAATAGGCCACTGCAAGGGCGGCGAAGCCGTCCGCAGCTGTGGTACGGGCGGCAAACGTGATAGAGCTGCGTAGCTGCTGTGATGTCAGATTTTAGATTGATTGGGAGGCAAACACATGCCAGCTACCATCCTTTTCACTGCGCTGTATATATCCGTGCTTTACCAGCTGACGCAGTTGCTTATTGACGGCAGCTACTGAAATTGATGCCCTCTCGGCCAACCCTTCTATTGTCACATCCGGATTCTCCTTCATTTCTGTGAGCAACAGCGGCGTAGATTCACTGCGGAATACTATCTTCCGGCCATCATACCACCATACTTTTTCTGAGTACTCTGATAGGAAACCAATGTTGTATTCCAGCTCCTCAGCTACAATCTTTTTGAAGAACCTCAAAAATTTCCCTATCTGCGGCATAGTTGCATTGGCACCATGTGCCGGTATGTCACCTACCTCAATATCTGACTGATGTAAAGCTTCCAAATAATCTTGCTTTATGCGGCTACGGACTACAATCATAGGCCAACCGTGGCGTGCCAAAATGTAGTTGACCATCAAGCGCGCAATTCTTCCATTACCGTCCTCAAACGGATGGATACGAATATAGCGGTAATGAAATAATGCCGCAAGTTCCACGGGTGAGTACCCTCCGGATGCCTCAGCTTCGTTATACCACTCTACAAGATCCGTCATTAGAGCCGGCGTTTCCTCCGGCGAGGCATATTCAAAGCGCTCCCCATAGCGGGTTATGACGCTGTTAGGGCGTGTTTTGTATTGCCCGGCGTGGATTACATAGCTTGTCGTAGCACCACCGGGAAGGTTACGATATACGGTGTAATCTTCACGCAAAAGAGTTTTATGCAACTGGCGGATAAAATTTTGTGTCAATGGTCGCTCTCTCAGGTCAGCCTCTTCTTGCATCATAGCCATCCCGGCCTCGCTTGCTTTCATTTCCACATAATCTTTCAGATCACCCTCCCCGGACACCTTTCCGAACATGAGCAAAAGCTCAGTCTGCCCGTATGTGAGAGTATTACCCTCAATATGATTGCTATTGAAGTTATAGTCCACTGAGAACCGTCGTCCCAACAGATATCGTTTCCTATCGCTTATAGGAAATAACTCCTTCCACTTCTTATACAGCCGGTCTAATTTATCCATTTGGGCATTTTTACGTCTGAAGGTATATGGTGTATACCTTTGAATGTATATTTGTCACAAATATAGATATTTTTCACTGCACCGCATAAAATTCCCGCGCTCAAATGTGCGGATTATACACCGGGGAGAGGCCGGCGCTTAATATCTTTGCCGCGTAAACCTTCATAATATCTTTTGCTATGAATTTTCGTACTGATACTGTCCTTGACACCGCCATGGAGGCATGGTGTGCCGGTGCCGAACTCAGGGCACGGCGTGACCGCTACAAACGTTACACTTACGGCCACCAGTGGAACGATCCCGTAACGTCGCCCGATGGGCGCGTGATAACCGAGGGTGAGCTCGCTTCCGAGTCGGGGCGGCGACCGCTCACCAACAATATGATTCGCCAGCTAATAAAGTGCGTCACCGGCAATTTCCGCTCGCGCTTGCATGACAGCTCCCTGCCTATGGCTACACCTGACAGTGTACCCGAGGAGGTGGCCGCACGTAATCTGCTCGATGAGCTTGACTGCCGCATGCTTGAGGAGTTTCTTATATCAGGGTCACGGCTCTTTCATTTAGAAATTAAATAACCGTATAATGCCCTTACCCGG
>JAMPBB010000016.1 GCA_023666885.1 Muribaculaceae bacterium
TTTCTATGGCTTATAAGCCGAAATGTATAGGGGGCGAAGCGGGCGATTCTTTAATTAATATAAACCCACCATCCGTCAACTTTCTCTTGCCACTTGTATCTATCCTCGGTAATTCTCTGCTTGCGACCTACAAGGGGAAATCCGGCGAATGTTCGGCCATCAAAAGTAGCAACGCGTGGAAGAGCCATGTGCTTCAATGCCTCAATGAAAACAGTTTTGCCATTTCCCTCGCACACGGTGCCATCTTCAAAGCGCACTCTGAAATCAATGTTGGGAGAACGGATAATGTCAGCAGCCGTAACCACATGAGGGCGTTTTGGGGAAATCTCAACAGCATCGGTAAGCACGTCTGCGATGTTGCGTTTGCGGGAGAGACTAACCTTCAATGGCTCGCCGGGAACATAATCAACGACTAAGACAAGTTCCCGCTGAACCTGCGCTAAGGCCGGTTCAATTTTCTCAGTGAGAGTCGGGAGAATCTCGGTTCGAATAAGATCTTCCTCAAGTTTAGCAGCCTCTTGCTTTAGCCGCTCATCTATGGGGAGATTAAGCTTTCGCAGATTCTCCATCGTTATATACAATTCGCTTAGTGTTGACATAGTGTATTTAATTTAGGTAGCTATAGACAAAGATACACTTTTTTTCGGGAAAAAGAAGTTGTGTGAGGATCCTTAAACTTGTAAATTGTGAGAAAGTTAGAATTCTCACACAATGTCAATCCTGACAGGTATCTTAAATCTATGGGGATTCATATACATGGGCAAGCTAATGCTTGGGTTGGCGGGGTGGGGTTGGTCGGGAGGGGTTGGAGTTACGTTCCCAGAACACGCCGTCAGCATAGCCCTGAATGGCGGTGGCCGTCTTTGCGGTAAGGAGCCGCTTGGCCGTCCAAATACAATATTCCAGATTCAGTTCTATACCTAAGTATCGGCGACCCAGCTTCCGGGCCACTACCGCCGCAGTCCCGCTGCCAAGAAACGGATCAAATATCCTGTCACCCGGCTTAGTGGATGCAAGCATCAGCTTTGCATAAAGCTTCTCGGGTTTCTGAGTAGGATGATCGGTATTTTCCGGCATTGACCAAAAGGGTATGCTTATGTCATCCCAAAAATTTGACGGATAAGTAATCCGGAAGTTCCCCGCCTCTGTTTCTTCCCAATCCTTGGGCTTGCCATCCACTCTATACGGAGCAATGACCCGTCGCTTCATCATCACCGAGTCCACATCAAAGTAATAGTTGCGGGGATTCTTGACGGCATACCATATATCCTCCGTCACGTTTTTCCAATTAGACTTTGCCCCGCGCCCTTTCTCACGCTGCCATGAAATCCGGTTTATTACCGCAAGCCTCTCCTCTATCACCCTCTGCATTGAAGATGAGCACCGCCAGTCACCGCACATGTACAGCGACCCGTTATCCTTAAGCTTGTCACACACCTTATAAAACCAGCTGCGCAAATAATCCTCATATGCATCCCGCGTCATGGCCGCAAACTTCTCGCCGTGGAAGTCCTTGTCAAGGTTATAAGGCGGATCTATGATTATCAGGTCAAAATAACGGTCAGGAATGCCGTCAAGACAGTCAAGCAGATTACCGTTCACTATCATGTCATCATGAAAATCCGCCAACAGATCATCCGGTGAAGATATCTGCTGTTCAAGCAATGGCATCTCCTCCTGCGTCACAGTGAGAGTCTTGTTCCTGGCGGCCCTATGTCTATGCGTGTTATGGTTCATAACGGCATGCTAAGACAAGCTCGGTCAGCTATCTTGAAGATGGAGAAGTTAACACTGCCGTAGGTTCTGTGATCCACGAAATGAGGCAGGCCGGAAAAGTCATGATTACGCGAATGCTCTATCACCACAAGCGTGCCGGGTTTAAGCATATCTGACTCTAATATCATACCCGGAATCTCTGCAAAGCGCGGATGGTCATACGGAGGGTCAGCAAATATGAAATCGTACTTAGCGCAAGATGTGGCCACGTACTTAAACACATCGCCACGCACCAGATGCAGATTTTCCTCATGCAGCATGGTGGCCACCTTCTCTATAAACCGAAATTGCGTAGAAGCCTTCTCCACCGCCGTAACCGATGCCGCCCCTCGCGAAAGCAGCTCAAAAGTCACAGCCCCCGTACCGGCAAAAAGGTCAAGTGCCCTAATGCCTTCTATATCTATTATATTCTCTATAACGTTGAATATATTTTCACGTGCAAAGTCCGTGGTGGGACGGGCCGTGATATTGGACGGCACGTCAAAACGCCGACGCCCGTATTTGCCTCTTATTATCCTCATATCAGTATTATCTAATCATTCCCACACAAGTTGAGGGGGCATCTTTGCCGTCTGCTCCGACGGGCGGAAACGCATGGCCGAAGCCGGAAGCTCCACAAGCGAGATACCGTCAGGAGCAAGCAATGCGCCCACCTGAGCCGCCAGCTCCATGTCACCGCACACGTGCACCGACATGCTCTCTTCGGCATTGTATTCGCTACGGGTGGCCGCTATGAAAAATGCCGCATCGGCAGCGTGAAGTACCGGAATGGAATTGGCCGTGACAAGCCTCCTTCCTTCAAGCACCACTATGTCAACCTTACCGCCTCGGAAGCACACGAACACGTCACGGTGCTGCTCATTGCCGCTCTGCAAGGCTGCAAACCGGCGGCACAAACGAGCCAAAGCGGAGTCAAACCGTATATTGAAAAACGTACGCGTAAGGAAAGCCTTGAGCGAGGTGTCCATACTCGTTACTGCCACGGCTCCGTCAGCACCGATAGCCGACACCGTCATGGCATCATCTCCGGTCTGCTCACCAAATGCCTTGTCCATGATGCATTCATAGTCAGCAGGAGCCACCTCCGAAGGCACCATAAGCATATGGGGCATATCGGCCACACATTCTATGCTCTTAAAGTCCGACAGCAGCAGCGGATTAGAATATATAACATCCTCAGCTGCCTTAAGCGTGCCACGCTCGCCATCGAGCATATAAGCGCGATATATGGCTTCCTCCGAATCCACAGGCGGCAGTAGCGCCACATCAAGCCGGTCAGTGCCCAACAGCATCACCAGACGCCACAGCTCAGGTTGAGCTATAAGCGTAGTGTCAAGAACAGGGACTCCCATCAGTCATACAGATGAAACATCCGCTCCATGGGCCGCCACTTCTCAGCCGGAGATGTACCCTCCTCAGCCTGTTGGAACACCGCCATATAGTCCTCCCATTCCTGCTGCCTCGGCAGTGTGCCGAGCCGCTCCATGGCCGAGTCCCAGTCAAAGTCAGGAGCCGTCTCCACTATCATGAACAGAGTGGTGTCACGTATGTATATCTCCATCTCAAGAATACCCACCTGACGGATGCCTTCAAGCACCTCGGGCCATATCGACTCCTTGGAATGCCGCTGACGGTACTCGGCTATGAGCTTAGAATCCGGCCGCAACGTGAGCGTGCGGCAATAGCGCTTCACAGGCTTGCCGTGAAACTTTGCAGGATATGATTTTATACTTTCCATAACACGAAAGTACTAAAAAATCCCAACAACGGCAAGTCAAAGAAAATAATATGTATCTTTGCACTCAGTCATGGCTAAATTTCAATTAAATATATTGGGCTGCGGCTCCGCCACCCCTACGGCTCGGCATAATCCGTCATGTCAGGTGCTGGACTTCCGCGACAATCTGCTCATGATAGACTGCGGCGAAGGCGCCCAAAAAGCAATGAGGCTTATGGGACTGAAATTCGCCCGGCTGAACCATATATTCATATCGCATCTGCACGGTGATCACTTCTTCGGTCTGCCCGGGCTGATAGGTACGCTGTCACTGCATCAGCGTACCGGCACACTCACCATACACATGCAGCAGAAAGGCATAGACGTGATGCGCCCGTTTATAGAAGCATTCGCAGCCCCCACTACTTTTGACATAGTTTGGAATCCGACACCTGAGACAGGCGGCATGCTGCTGGACACGCATGCACTGTCAGTAGAAGCATTCCCGCTACACCATAGGGTGCCCTGCACAGGGTTTATATTCAGGGAAAAGCCCAAGCCAAGACACCTCAAAGGCGACATGGTACGCTACCTTGACATACCCGTGAGCGCTATGCCCGCCATAAAGGCCGGAGCCGACTGGACATCGCCCACAGGCGAAGTCATACCCAACGAACGGCTAACCTCCCCGGCCGAGCCGTCCGTAAGCTACGCCTACTGCTCGGACACCATGTTTGATGTCCGCGTAGCAGAAGCCGTGAAGGGTGTTGACGTGCTGTACCATGAAGCCACCTATGCCTCGGACAAGGCTGCTACTGCAGCCGAGCGCGGCCACTCCACAGCCGCCGAGGCCGGACGCATAGCACGTATGGCCGGAGTGAAAAAACTCATCATAGGCCACTACTCAAAGCGTTATATGGATCTGACCGTACTGCTCAACGAAGCCCGTGCCGAATTCGAGGCTACCATAGCCGCCAATGAAGGACTGAAAATAGACTTGCTATGACCAACGACGTAATCAACCCGTCCGATGATGAACGCTTCATGAGCATGGCGCTTGATGAAGCCCTCCACGCAGGAAGCCACGATGAAGTGCCCATAGGTGCGGTAGTGGTGTGTGGCGGACGCGTAGTAGGCCGCGGACACAACCTTACGGAAACGCTCTGCGATGTGACTGCCCACGCTGAGATGCAAGCCATAACCGCAGCCGCGCAGACATTAGGAGGCAAATACCTTACGGACTGTACACTTTATGTCACCGTAGAGCCGTGCCTTATGTGCGCCGGGGCTATAGCTTGGAGCCAGATAAGCCGTATAGTGTACGGGGCTTCAGATCCCAAGAGAGGGTATTCCGCCTATACATCAGCGCCGTTTCATCCCAAGGCCACCGTCACATCAGGCGTAATGGCCGAGGAATGTGCCGCACTCATGAAAGCATTTTTCAGCACCAAACGACATTAATAAACGCCCCATACACAGATACCAATCATGAAGAAACTGCTCATTTCACTGCTGACAGTCGCAGCTATGATTCCGGCCATATCCGCCGCTGAGCCGGACTCCATACCGTTTGCCAACACCATCAGGGTATATCCATCCGATGATGAAGCTACCATAGTGGCCAAGGCTGCCCACGTGGTGCCCACGCCCAATCAGCTCAGCGCCCTTGAAAATGAATTCATAGCCTTCATACATATAGGTCCCAACACATTCACCCGCCGCGAATGGGGTACCGGCATGGAGGATCCCAAGATATTTGACCTGCGCACACTCGATACAGACCAGTGGGTGAAGGCCATGAAGGATGCCGGTATGCGAATGGCGCTCCTCACGGTGAAACATCATGACGGATTCGTGCTATGGCAAAGCCGATACACTGACCACGGCATAATGTCAACAGGATTCGAGGACGGCAAGGGCGACATACTGCGCGAACTGGCCAAGTCATGTGAAAAGTACGGCATGAAGCTCGGTGTGTACCTCTCCCCGGCCGATCTGTATCAGATAGAAAGCCCTGATGGCCTTTACGGCAATCTGAGTCCGAAGACGGAGCGCACCATTCCGCGCGAAGTGCCCGGCCGTCCGTTTGCCGACAAGCGCACGTTTACTTTCACCGTTGATGACTACAACGAATACTTTCTCAATCAGCTATTCGAACTCCTCACCGAGTACGGCCCCATACACGAAGTATGGTTCGACGGTGCGCACCCCAAGCAGAAAGGCGGACAGACATACAACTATGCCGCATGGAAGGAACTGATACACACACTGGCTCCGCAGGCCGTGATATTCGGACGCGAGGACATACGCTGGTGCGGCAACGAAGCCGGAGCCACACGTGATACCGAATGGAACGTGATACCCTACTCACAAAACCCTGACACTGCCAATGTGTTTCCCGACAAGACTGCTCAGGATTTAGGTAGCCGCGCAAAACTCATGGGAGCCAACTACCTACACTATCAGCAGCCCGAAACCGACACTTCCATACGCGAAGGCTGGTTCTACCGCGATGAAGAGCACCAACGCACGCGCAGCGCCGATGACATATTTGACATATTCGAACGTTCCACCGGCGGCAACGCCACTTTCCTGCTCAACATACCTCCCAACCGCGAAGGCCGATTCAGCCAGCGCGACGTGGACGTGCTTCAGGAAGTGGGCCGGCGCATACGTCAGACCTACGGCACCGATCTCACCGCCGGAGCCGAAGGCCCGGCTGAAATACTTGACAATGACAAGGACAGCTACATTGACGTGACCGAACCCGTGACCATCACCCTCAAGCAACCGCAGACCATAAACCGCCTCATGATACAGGAGCCCATACAGCTGCGTGGTGAACGCATCGAGTCCATAGAACTTGACGTATGGGTTGACGGCGCATGGAAGCAAGTGGCCTCCGCTACCAATGTTGGTTACAAGCGCATACTCCGCTTCCCTGACGTGACTACTGACCGCCTGCGCATACGCGTTACCGCCTCGCGACTCACGCCCGCCATAAGCAAGGTGTCAGCTCATCACTACGAGGCCCGGCCGCCACAACTCAGCATAATGCGCGGCAAAGACGGCAATGTAAACATCGAGGCTGCTCGCCAGGCATTCGGATGGAAAACTGACGGCAGCAACTCCGCCGAGCGCCTTGCGGCCGGATATACCGTACGCTACACCACTGACGGCTCGGAACCGGATGAAAACTCCACCCTATATACCGGTCCGTTTAAGGCTGATGCTCCTCTGGTCAAGGCCGTGGCCTACCTTAACGGCATGACCGGCTCAGTGACTTCCGAACAGTTAGGCATAGACAAGAATCTGCTTAAGATGCTTGACAATACCGATGCTGACAAGAGCGTGGCCGTAGATCTCGGCGCCAAGCGTGCTGTCAACGGTATAGCCTACATACCTGTACTTTCAGGTGCAAAGACAGGTACCGTAAGCGGCACCGTATATGTAAGCGACAACGGACGCAAATGGAAGAAAGCCGAAAGCTTCGAGCTCGGAAATCTGATAAATGGCCCTACACGCCGCACAGTACACTTCAGCCGTGCCGCAAAAGGCCGCTACGTAAAAGTAGTATTCAATGAGGCTCAGGGTGATCCCACCATTGATAACATAGACATATTCTGATGACACAACGACATTCACGCGGATTCATACCCTGGTGCCGCCGCTACATAAGCTTCAGCCTTGTGGCCACGGTGGGCATACTTACCTACCTCCTGTTTTTTACCGACAATTCAGTAGCTGCCAGCTATGTCCAGGAACGGAAAAATGACAGCCTACGCGTAGAGATAGCCATGGAGGAGGACTCCCTGGCATTCTACACCCGACTCAATCATCAGCTGAGCACCGACCCCGGCACCATGGAGCAGATAGTACGCGAACGCTACCACATGCAGCGTCCGGGCGAGGATGTTTATATAGTAGAACCATGACACTCAAAACCACACGATTCAGCACACTGTCCATGTGGGCCGTAAACATAGGCCTGCTGCTGATAATGACGGGCACCGCCCTCCCGCTGCTCCGCATAGGAGCCGGATGGTATCCATATGTATACTGCGCCGGTGCCATACTCACCCTTGTGGGCAGGATATTGCAGCCATCGCTTCCGTCATCGGCACCGATGCGGGCACGCCGCTTGTCACGTATAGAAATATGGAGTGCACTGATGTTTTGTGCCGGAGGTTTCTTCATGTTTTACAACGCCGCATCGCAAGGCCGCATGGACTGGATAGCGTTCACACTGGCCGGAGGTGCGGTACAGGTGTACACTTCCATCATGATACCGAAAGCCATGAAAGATGATGCCAAAAAGTAAAAAATGCGTAATAGCACCATGAAATTATGCAGGAATTAGTAATTTTGTAAACTTATGGCATTCAACCTTACCATAGACCAAGGCAACTCAGCAGCCAAACTGGCACTTTGGCATGACAATGAGCTGGTGGATATCAGCATAGAGCCGGCTGTGATACCGGCCGTGATTGACCGCTTTCTGGAGGGGCATCCCCGTCCGGATGCAGCCATATATTGCTCAGTGGCCTCATTGGGACATGAGATAATGGAATACCTTAACGCCCTCACCCCCTGCGTGATGCGGCTCAATAGTGACACCCCGCTGCCCATAGCCAACGATTACGCCACGCCGGCCACGCTCGGTGCTGACCGCGTAGCCGCTGCGGTAGGAGCATGGGACTCATTCTCAGGCTGTCCGCTCTTAGTAGTAGATGCCGGGACAGCTGTGACATATGACTACGTGAGTGCCCAAGGTCACTATATGGGAGGCAACATAGCCCCGGGTATGCGCATGCGCCTTGAGGCTTTGCACCGCTTCACTGCCCGACTGCCCCGCGTGGAGGTGCCGCGTGACATCAATTACACCGGATTCATGGGCACGGACACGCCCTCGGCCATGATACTCGGAGCCGTATATGGGATAGTGGGAGCCATATCATATTACCGCAATCATCTGCCGGCTGACACACGCACTGTAATGACCGGAGGATGGGCAAGCGAGCTCGGCCGCCTGTGCGACTTTGAAGTAACCGTGGATCCGCATCTGGTGAGCCGAGGCCTAAACAGAATTTTAACATACAACATATCAGCTCTGAAACAGAAATGAGAATAGATAGACACATCATTTTAGCGGCCACAGTAATCACGGCCGTCATTGCCGCTGCCGGAGCCTCGGCTCAAGGAGTGAACAGCCCCTACTCCAAATTCGGTTACGGACTGCTCAACGACAATGCCACAGCCTCACAGCGCCAGATGGGCGGCATAGGTTACGCCATGAATTCAGGCCGACAGATAAATGTAATGAATCCGGCATCATATGCTTTCATTGATTCACTCACATTCCTCTTTGACATGGGTGTGGACTTCACCGCCATACACCAGTCAGACATAGCATCAGGCTCCAATCCCGCTGCATCAGGCAAGAACTATGGCGGCGGACTTGACTATATAACCATGCAGCTGCCCCTGAGCAAGCGCTTGGGCCTGAGCTTCGGTCTTGTACCTTATTCATCGGTAGGATACTCGTTCGGCTCGGAGATTCAAAACGGCGTCAACTCCCGACAGGGCTCAGGCGGACTCAATCAGCTCTATGCCGGCCTCGGGGCAAAGATTATGGGCGGACTCAGCGTGGGTGTAAATATGTCATATTTGTTCGGAAATATCATAAATGACATATACACTACTACCAATACCGCCAGCGAATCACTGTTCGAGCAGGTAATATCGGTGCGCGACTGGCACCTCCAAGCCGGTGTTCAGTACTCACAGAAGTTAGGTCTGGCTGACCGCCTTACAGTAGGCGTGGTATATACCCCCAAGAAAACGCTTTTAGGCCATGCTTGGGTAACCCAATATGACATAAACGCTGACACTGAGCCCAATGAGCATCAGCGCATAAGCCTGAAAAACAATGCCGGGCTTCCTGAAACATGGGGCGCGGGTATCAACTATGAGTGGCGCCGCCGCTTGATGGTGGAAGCTGACTTCACTTACCAGCCTTGGAGTAAAGTCAAGATAGTAAATCTTGAAGGATTCGAGGCTCACAAGTTTGCTGACCGCTGGCAGGCGAGCTTAGGCGGTCAGTTCACCCCTAACCCGCGTGGAGGTTACCTCGGACGCACCACTTACCGCCTGGGCGGATTCTTCAACAATGACTACATGATGGTGGGCGACAACCGTGTACGTGAATACGGCGTGTCATTCGGTTTCGGACTCCCTACAGCCACAGCCAAGACCATAATCAATTTAGGCTTCGAATACCGTCACCGTCAGGCTCATCCTAACCCCATGCTCAAAGAGAACTACTTCAACATACGCCTTGGCCTGAACTTTAATGAGCTGTGGTTCTTCAAGAACAAGATTGACTGACGCCATACACCCTGTACGGATATGACATCTATTACAGGAAAAGGCAAACCTGTGTATATGCGGCTGCTCCCTGTGGCCGCAGCACTGTTTATGGCCATGAGCGCCGTGACTTCATGTAAGGAGGATAAGCAACCGCTACTTTCAGGAAATACTGACCCTGAAACCTTCCCCACCATGAAGACGCTTAACGTTAGCACGCTCATATCCGATTCGGGCGTCACGCGATACAAAATCACATCGCCCATATGGTACATGTTTGACCAGGCCAAGACACCGGTATGGAAGTTTCCCAAAGGGCTGCATCTGGAGAAGTACGATGACTTTTTCCGCATAGAGGCTACCGTAGAATGTGATTCAGCCACCTACTTCAAGAACCAACAGATATGGCGCCTGGACGGCTACGTGCGTATAGCCAATGTGGCAAATGAGAAATTCCTCACCCCACAGCTGTTCTGGGATCAGAGGGGGCAGAAGATATACTCTGACTCATTCATACATATAGAAAAGACTGACCGCATAATAGAGGGCTACGGATTTGAATCGAACGACAAGCTTACCAACTATAAGGTGCTTAACGTGTCAGGCATATTTCCTGTGGACCGCTTCCGAAATAATAATGGTGGAGCTGACAGCACCCAAAGCACCGCACCTATGCCGCAGCCTGTGGCCGCTGACACTATCACTGCAACACCGGCATCCGCAGCCCCCAACGAAAACGAATGATATGGAACTCACTACCTGGATAATACTCGCAGCCGTATCGCTGCTATTCTCCGCTCTGTTTTCAGGCTCGGAGATAGCCTACATTACAGCCAACCGCGTGCGCGTGGAGCTCGATGTAAAGCGCGGCGGCATGATAAGCCGCATAATAAACCGATTCTATGCTAATCCGGACCTGTTTATAACCACCCTGCTGGTAGGCAACAATGTAATGCTTGTAGTGTACGGTATGGGGGCGGCATTCCTGATAGAGAAGCAATGGCTTGCGGCCTATCATCTTAACGAAGCATTAGTACTGCTCATATCCACTCTCATATCTACAGGTGTAATACTTTTGGTGGGAGAGTTCTTCCCCAAGACCATATTCAGAGTTAACCCAAACATATCACTCAAGCTGTTTGCCATACCGCTCTTTCTGTTCTATATGGTGCTGTTCCCCATATCGCTCTTCACGGCGTGGCTGTCAAGAATGCTTATGCGCATGTGTGGCATAAAGCCTGAGAGTCAGCGCATGGGTATGCTCTCTGTAGGCGACCTCAACCGCTACCTCGAGCACACCATAGATGAAGTGAATCCCGGCAAGAAACAAGTGGAAAACGAAGTGAAGATATTTCATAACGCACTTGACTTTTCCACTACCCACCTGCGCGACTGCATGCTGCCGCGCAATGAGCTTGTGGCAGTAAACATTGACACCGTGAGCCGCGATGAGCTTTCGGAGCTCTTCACCAAGTCAGGCCGAAGCAAGATAGTGGTGTACCGCGAAGATATTGACAACGTATTAGGCTACATACATGTAAGTGAGCTGTTCAATCCGGAATCGGACTGGAAGGAGCATATCAAGCCGGTAATATTCTGCCCGGAAACGCTGCTTGCCAACAAGCTCATGCGCCGCTTACTGGCTGAGAAACGCTCCATGGCCATAGTGGTGGATGAATTCGGAGGTACCGCCGGACTGGTAACCCTCGAGGACCTTGTAGAGGAAATATTCGGTGACATCCGCGATGAACATGACCAAGCCGGCGCTCAGGTACGCGTTGTGGAGCCGGGCATATACGAGTGCCCCGGGCGCGTAGAGGTGGAAACACTGCGCGAAACGTACCACATAGACATACCCGAGGATGATGAATATCAGACTCTGGCCGGATACATCCTGTTCAGCACCGGAACGATACCACCCGAAGGCGCCGAGATGGAGATAGGACAGTATACATTTACCATAAAGAGGCGTACGGCCACACGCCTTGAGCTTATCCGTATAGCTCCGTCAAGCAAAGCTGACAGTGAATAGACACCCAATCATTCCGCAAGCTCTTCAGGAAACTTCCGGTAAAATTCATCAAGTATAGTCTTGATATTGAAATAAAAGCCACCGGAATTGGTACCTGAGGGCGTAAGCACTTTCAGAAATTCATAGTAGGGGTCATAGAACAGATGATTGGTCACCGTATAGCCCATCATGTTAAGCAGGGCATACTCGTGAGCCGGTTCTATCACATACCATGCATTGTCCTCATCCATTCCCGTACCTGTGGACACAATGGCCATAAGCAGATAATTAAGCTTGTACTGCCATATGTCGGCCAGATTTTTCTTCCCTTTCATGCGCAAGGCCTGTATCAGCCCCATCATCTGTTGCAGGTCAAAGGGATTGTCCTTAAGCACTATCTCGGCATACTTTATTACCGAGTCACAGTCCTGACGATTAAGATTATGCTTGGCATACACATCCTGAATATGGTTGGCAGCATTGGATATGCGGTATGGGTAGTAATCCTCCTGAAACATATATCCCAGATAGAGGCGCCTATACTTGTCAAGCTTCATAAGGGTGTCATTACGCTGAAATTCCTCCATGAGCCGAGGATAATAATACGGCGAGTTATGGTCAGTAACTTCCTGACGTATACGGTCCATATCCGGACGCTCACGCTTAAGCTGCGGCAGTATCTCCTGTGCCGACAGCCCCACGAACGTGAGCGCAAACAATATTAGTGCTACAATCCTGTTCATGATACGTAAAAGCCATAAATGCGAAATGCTATAAATGCCACTATGCTCACCGTCACCACCGCCGGCAGACAGCTCGCGCAGAGGTAACGCACGAACGCCACTGACGGGAACTGCGGAAGTACGGAGCCGCGCGGAGTACGCGCGTAAGCCAACGCTCCCAGAAAAGAACCGGCCATGACACAGAGCAGACTGCCGGCGGGTACCAATACGCCTATAAGCGCACCGGCCACCGTGCCAATGACTATATACATATTCCCCGCCCGGCTACGTGACAGAGCGGGAGGGAGCATGGAGCCCGCACCCCATACCAAGGCCGAGGCCACGCCCCAATATATCAGCTGAGACACATCGGTGTGGCCTATAAGGCCCACGCACACCATGCCTATAAAAGCCACTGCCGCACACCACGGACGTGACATAAGCATCCCCGACACGGCGGCTCCGGCACATATGCATGCTATAATGATGAGAAGTGTATTCATTCTGCCTTTTTAGGTCGTGTATCCTCAGGATATGACACACGGGAGTGATACAATGTTCGCAGTCGGGACACAAATGATTCCTTGATATCCTGCACATCGCGGAACGATATAGAGGAGTCGTTATGCAACCCGTCAGCTATCTGCGAGTCAATTAGCCTGTCCACAAGAGCCTTTATGGACTCGGGCGAATAATCTTTGAGCGAACGCGAGGCGGCTTCTACGGCATCGGCCATCATGAGTATGGACGTTTCACGCGAACGAGGATTCGGGCCGGGATAGGTGAACGGTGCCGGATCCACATCTTCATCAGGATGAGCATTGCAGTACGTGGTGTAGAAATACCGCGCCTTACCGGCTCCGTGGTGTTCGGCTATGAAGTCACGCAGCCGCTCCGGCAGCTTAGCCTTCTCGGCACGGCGCAGCCCTTCGGGCACATGTCCTATGACAATAGCGGCGCTCTGGCGTGGGTCAAGCCCGTCATGCGGATTCACGCCATGCTGATTTTCAGTAAAGAAGGCCGGATTGCTGAGCTTGCCTATATCATGATAGAGCGCGCCGGCACGCACAAGCTGCACATTGGCGCCTATCTTGCGGGCAGCAGCAGTGGCCAGCGTGCTTACGGCCATAGAATGCTGGAACGTACCCGGACATTCCTCCGACAGCTCACGTAGCACGGGATTGTTTATATCGGACAGTTCCACGAGCGTTACCCTTGAGGTAAAGCCGAATATCTTTTCAAATATGAATATGAGTACGTAGGCAAAGGATATCAGCACGGCATTAATGGCAAAGCCGCCGAATGTGGCCGGCGAGAGGCGCTGCAAGGTGCCCGTCTGCATAAGTTCGATTACAATATAGCTGAGTGAGCTTACGGCAAACACCAATACTGCCGACAGGAGCAGCTGAGAGCGGCGTGTGAGGTCCTTGATAGATACGGTGGCCGTAAGTCCGGCCGCAAATTCAAGCACCATAAACTCAAGCGGGAAATTGGCCACGAGCACTGACAGCAGAATAGTAACCATATACGCAAAGAAGGCGGTACGCGAATCAAGGAACACGAGCACCGTAATGGGCACTATGGTAAACGGCACTACATAGAGGCCCAATGATGATGACGCCGTAAGCAGAGCTGCCGCACCGAAAGCTGTGACACACAGCATGAGAAAGAGCACCCGCTTTATGTCATAATAGTAATCGCGCCTGTAGAACCACAGATACACATACATGGCAGCAAACAGGAGCACTATATACAGCACGCGCCCTGTAGCGAAGTAATAACGGTCACTGCTCACGGCAGCACCACGGTCAGCCGCCAGTTTTTCATATGTACGCAATATGGTATAGAGCTGGGGGGTGACTATATCGCCACGGTCTATTATACGCTCACCCTGCTGGACCACTCCCACCGGTGCCAGTGCGCTCTGATAGGCTTCATTGCGGAAGCGTTCAGTTTCTGTGGAGTCGGGGCAGATATTTGGCGCCAAGGCCTCGGTAATCATAGGTGCTATGGCAGCATCATTATGCAGTATGTCGCGAGCCACGCTGTCAATAATCACATATGCCGTACGAACAGATTTGAACTGCGATGCCGGTACGCTTACCGCCACATTGTCCGAGAGGATACGCACCCGCTTCAGGGCGCCCTGACGTATGGCGGAATATGTTTCGGAGTCCACAAGGCCATTGTCAAATATCGACTTCACCTCAGCTACAAGAGCCAGGCGTGACCCTTGCGACAATCCGGGCACACCTTCACGCAGGCGAATGGAGAACGTGTCCAGACGGGCTCGCTCCAGAACGGCATCACGATAAAACACCGGCTCAAAATTACTGTCTATACTGTCCTTGATAGCCTGAGCACGCACGGTATCCAAATACACCGGGATATCAAACGGAGCCGTGAGCAGCTGATCGGCCCACGGACGGTTGACTTCATACGTGTATTTGCTGCTTTCTTCACGTGGCAGCAGCATGTACACCACAGCCACCGCACCGATAAATATGAGCCAACGGGTAATAGCCGAATTCGATATATGGTATTTCATGCCATAAAATTACGCCAAATTCCGGAAATATCAAAAAACTACTCCTGAAGGCGCACGGCACTCTTCACGCCGCTGATTTTTTTGATACGGGAGCAGAGTGACGTAACAGCTCCACTATTAGGCACCAGCACGCGTAAATCGCAAGTAAACACCTCACTGTCAGTATCAATATGCAGGCTCCGCAAATCCAAATCAGGGGTAGTGGCAAGGAGGTAGGTGATTTCTTGCAGTATGCCGTGGCGGTCAATTCCGGTTATCTTGACCGTGGCAGGAAAATTACCCTCTACCTTCTCCCACTTGGTGGCCACTATACGGGGACCGAATCCGGCTTTCAGCACAGAGGCCCGCGGACATGAAAGGGAGTGAACCTCCACTACGCCCCGGTCATTGACAAACCCCATCACGTCATCGCCCGGTACGGGATTACAGCAGTCGCACAATTCAAAGTTACGGCCCGCCTCGCTATAACGGAGCATATACACTTCCTTAGTATTGACCGGTGCCGGAAGCAGAGCCTGCTCCTCCTTGACGGGAAGGGCTTTCTTCCCGGTTCCTATCCGGAATATCTTTTTCAGTAGCCCGGGCGATGTCTTGGGGGAGTCCTTAAGCACATAGTTGTCTAACGTTATCTCCCCTTGCCCCAACTTAATGTAAAGTTGTTCAGGATTTGCCAGCTTGAAATATCCGGTAATTTTGGTTACTATACGGTTTGATGGCTCTACCTCGCCCTCCTCAAGAAAGCAGCGAAGTATGTCACGACCCTTCTCTATGACCGGCTGCTGCTCACGCCGTAAAGCCTGCCGGAGCGATGTCAACGCTTTGGCCGATGTGACTATGTTGAGCCACTCTTCCTTTGGCTTCTGTGACTGTGATGTGAGCACTTCCACTTGATCGCCGCTCTGAAGCTTGTATGACAGCGGCACAAGCTTATGGTTGACCTTTCCGGCTATACATTTGGAACCTATCTGTGAATGCAGTTCATAAGCCATATCAAGTACAGTGGCACCGTTAGGCAGCGTCATAAGCTCGCCTTTGGGCGTAAACACCACTATCTCTGAGGCAAACAAATTGAGCTTAAGCGTGTCAAGGAAGTCAATGGCGTTGGGCGTAGGATCCTCAAGTATATCCTTGATAGTACGGAGCCATACCGTGAGCTCACTCTCCTCATCGCCCTCACCTATCTTATAGCGCCAGTGGGCGGCAAAACCCTTCTCGGCTATCTCATCCATGCGGCGGGAACGTATCTGCACCTCCACCCAGTTGCCGTCAGGCCCCATCACAGTAAGATGCAGCGCCTGATAGCCATTGGCCTTAGGATTTACCACCCAGTCACGCACACGGTCGGGATGAAGGCGATACAGGTCAGTAATGGCTCCATATATGGCCCAGCAGAGGCGCTTCTCTTCGGCACGGTCATCGCAGTCAAAAATTATGCGCACGGCATACAGGTCATACACTTCATCAAAGGTTACGTGCTTGGTCTGCATCTTGCGCCATATGGAATAAACAGATTTCACACGGGCCTTCGCCTCATATTTAATTCCCTCAGCGATGAGCTTTTCTTCAATAGGGGCTATAAAGTCATGGAACACGCTCAGGCGATGCTCCTCCGTATCGGCAATGTTACGCGATATTTCAGCGTATGCATCGGGATGTTCATACTTGAAGCTGAGATCCTCAAGCTCCGTCTTTATGGCATATAGCCCTAAGCGGTGAGCCAGCGGGGCATATATGTATAGAGTTTCACCGGCTATCTTGTATTGCTTGTTTACCGCCATGGAGCCGAGCGTACGCATGTTATGCAGGCGGTCAGCCATCTTGATAAGCACCACGCGAATGTCCTCACTCATGGTGAGAAGGAGTTTACGGAAATTCTCGGCCTGAGCCGATGCACGGTCGCCGAATATGCCGCCGGATATCTTGGTAAGGCCGGCCACGAGCTGTGCTATCTTGGCACCGAACTGCTGCTGAATATCCTCAACGGTGTACTCCGTGTCCTCCACCACATCATGAAGAAGCGCTGCACATATGGACGTGGAGCCAAGCCCCATCTCCTGACTCACAATCTTGGCCACGGCTATGGGATGCAGTATGTATGGCTCACCGCTGCGACGGCGTATACCGGCATGCGCCTTGCGGGCAAAGCGAAATGCACGCTCTATTATCTCCACTTTCTTGCGGTGATTGCTTCTCAGATAGCCGTCAAGCAAGTCCTGATACTCGCTTTCCACTATGCGGGCATCAGATTCTGGGTCAAGATATGTGTATTCGGTAGCCATATCACAAACATAGGCAATATCCCGCAGTAATCAAAATTTAAAAGCCTGTTTTACAACAGCCACGACCGCCCACCTTATACAGCCTCAATAATTTTTAGCTTACATGAATGAATTTTATGGCATTTATACTATCTTTGCAATTATAAAGTCACACTTTAGAATTGCAAATAAATGATAGAGAGAGATCTAACTGCAAAAATAAAACAACTGAGCGAAAAATTCCCGATTGTAACGGTCACCGGTCCTCGACAATCAGGAAAGTCAACTCTGCTCAAAAATACCTTTCCTGAGTACAAATACGTATCTTTGGAAAACCCTGATATGAGGCTGTTTGCCTCTGAGGATCCGAATGGCTTTATCAAGACGTTTGACAACCATGTCATTATAGATGAAGCGGAGCGAGTTCCCTCTCTGTTTTCATATATACAGACACATATCGATAGTGTGAACCAATCAGGTATGTACATGCTTGCCGGTTCACTAAACTTTCACCTTATGGCCGCCATTGACCAATCATTGGCCGGACGTACCGCCATATTGAAGCTACTTCCATTTTCACGACATGAACTCCATGAAGCCGGTGCATTGCCGCCTACCATAAATGAACAGATTTTTACAGGTTTTTATCCTCGAATATATGACAAAGACATAGCACCAACTGACTATTATCAGTCATATATAGCCACGTACGTGGAGCGAGATGTCAGAGCGATGCAGAATATTGGTGATTTGGGCAGATTCACCCGTTTCATCCGACTGTGCGCAGGTAGAATTGGCCAGCTGCTGAACAAGTCAAATCTGGCTACAGAAGCCGGTGTAACCATCCCAACGGTAGAATCATGGCTATCGGTTCTTGAAGCAAGCTATATTCTATATAGGCTGGAACCAAATTTTAATAACTACAACAAGCGTATCGTAAAGACTCCAAAGTTATTTTTCTATGACACCGGTTTGGCTTGCAACCTCCTCGGGATAAGATATGCTGAGCAACTTGACACGCATTTCCTGCGAGGCGCATTGTTTGAAAACATGGTCATAAACCAGTTTTTTAAGAATTGGCTGAACAAAGGCATAAATCCCGACTTGACATTCTGGCGCGATAGCACCGGGCTTGAGGTAGATTTGATTGAAACCATAGGATTGGAACAGCATGGGTACGAAATCAAATCGGGAAGCACTTTCTCCCCGACATTCTTCAACGGGCTAAAAAAGTGGGGCGAATTGTCAGGAACCCCTGAAAACAGAAGAACCGTAATTTATTCCGGCAATGATTCATTACATACTTCCAACGGTAACGTGATGGCCTTCGGAGATGAATTCTAACCGGCCATAGAGAGTCTGAATTACATTACATAGCCTAAAGGGCTTCATAAACGAACTGCACCCCAAAAGTCAAATTTCTGTGACTTTTGGGGTGCAATTCGTTAATGTAAGAGTACTTAGACAGTACTTATGTCATGGGATTATTCGGAGCACTTAGCCTTGATGAACTCACGGTTCAGGCGGGCGATGTTGCTGAGCGAAATGTTCTTGGGGCACTCGGCTGAACAAGCACCGGTGTTGGTGCAGTTGCCGAATCCGAGCTCATCCATCTTGCGCACCATGGCGCGGGCACGGCGAGCGCGCTCTACCTGACCCTGAGGCAGTAGGGCAAACTGGCTTACCTTGGCCGATACGAAGAGCATGGCAGAACCGTTCTTACATGCAGCTACGCAAGCGCCGCAGCCTATGCAAGTAGCAGAGTCCATGGCCACGTCAGCCACTTCCTTGGATATGGGAGTAGCATTGGCATCGGGAGCACCGCCGCAGTTGAACGATACGTAACCGCCGGCCTGCTGAATCTGGTCAAAAGCGTTACGGTTTACCATAAGGTCACGTATTACTGGGAATGCAGCCGAGCGCCAGGGCTCGATAGTGATGGTATCGCCGTCATTGAACTTACGCATATGGAGCTGGCATGTGGTTATGCCCTGTACGGGACCGTGAGGGTGTCCGTTGATATACAGCGAGCACATACCGCATATGCCTTCGCGGCAGTCGCTGTCGAACACTACCGGCTCCTCGTTCTGCTCTACAAGCTGCTGATTAAGCATGTCAAGCATTTCAAGGAAGCTGCTACCGGTAGACACATTGTCAAGATGATAGTTGACGAACTGTCCTTTTTCTTTGGGACCACGTTGACGCCAAATTTTCAGGTTTACGCTTATTGTAGTTTCCATTTTAATTTTCTGATTTTCACGTGGTAATTTATTAGGACTTGTAGTTACGTGTCTGAACCTTTATGGCCTCATAGTTGAGGGGCTCACGTATGAGGATGGGCTTCTCATCATCGCCGGTATACTTCCAGCAGCTCACGTACATGTAGTGCTCATCATCGCGGGCAGCTTCGCCGTCGGCGGTCTGGTACTCTTCGCGGAAGTGAGCGCCGCATGATTCGTTGCGGTGCAGGGCGTCTATAGCCATCATCTTGGCCATAACCAAGAAGTCTTCCAGACGGAGAGCCTTTTCAAGCTCGGTGTTGAGATCATCAGCTGCACCTACTATGCGGAGGTCCGTATAGAATTCCTTGCGTACGTCCTCAAGTTCATCAATGGCCTTGACAAGGCTCTGGAGCGTGCGACCCATGCCTACGAGGTTCCACATCACATGACCCAGACGCTTGTGTATCTCATCAGGGCTCTTTGTACCCTTGATGTTCATAAGCTTCTCTATGCGTTCACGCACGCCCTTTTCAGCTGCATCAAACTCAGGAGTGTCAGTAGTGAAGTGAGGTACCTTGATCTGATCGCTCAGATAGTTCTGCATGGTGTAGGGAAGCACGAAGTAGCCGTCGGCCAGACCCTGCATGAGGGCTGACGCACCGAGGCGGTTGGCACCGTGGTCAGAGAAGTTACATTCACCTATGGCGAAGAGTCCCTTGATAGAAGTCTGGAGCTCGTAGTCAACCCATATACCGCCCATGGTGTAGTGCGATGCCGGGAATATCATCATAGGAGTTTCGTAAGGGTTGTCATCAGATATCATCTGATACATGTCGAATAGGTTGCCGTAGCGGTCACGAACCACATCCTCGCCCAAACGGTCTATGGCGTACTTGAAGTCAAGGTAAACGGCATTGCCCGTACCTACACCGTAACCGGCATCGCAGCGTTCCTTGGCGGCGCGGCTGGCTATGTCGCGGGGACAAAGGTTGCCGAATGCGGGATAGCGGCGTTCAAGATAGAAATCGCGATCCTCATCGGGTATGTCGGTAGGACGCTTCTTGCCGGCACGGATGGCCTCGGCATCCTCTTTCTTCTTGGGCACCCATATACGGCCATCGTTACGGAGCGATTCGCTCATAAGGGTGAGCTTGCTCTGGTCCTCGCCGTGCACGGGGATACATGTGGGGTGAATCTGCGTGAAGGCAAGGTTAGAAAGGTAAGCGCCTTTCTTGAATGCCTGAATGGCAGCAGAACCGTTACAGCCCATGGCGTTGGTGGACAGGAAGAATGTACGTCCGTATCCGCCGGTGGCCAACACTACGGCGTGAGCGGCGTAGCGCTCTATCTCGCCGGTTATGAGGTTACGTACTATGATACCGCGTGCACGGCCGTCGATTATAACGAGGTCAAGCATTTCGCGGCGGTTGAATGAGCGCACCTGGCCTTTCTCTATCTGACGGTTGAGCGAGGCATATGCACCTAGAAGGAGCTGCTGACCGGTCTGACCTTTAGCATAGAAAGTACGTGACACCTGTGCACCGCCGAATGAACGGTTGGCCAGGAGACCGCCGTATTCACGTGCGAAAGGCACACCCTGCTGCACGCACTGGTCAATGATATTGTTTGACACTTCGGCCAGACGGTATACGTTGGCTTCACGTGAGCGGAAGTCGCCACCCTTAACGGTGTCGTAGAACAGGCGATATATCGAGTCGCCGTCGTTCTGATAGTCCTTGGCAGCGTTGATACCACCCTGAGCGGCTATAGAGTGAGCGCGGCGAGGGCTGTCCTGGATGCAGAAGTTCCATACATTGAAGCCTAATTCGGCCAGCGTGGAAGCGGCTGATGCACCTGCCAGTCCCGTACCTACCACTATTATGTCAAGGTTACGCTTGTTGGCGGGATTCACCAGTTTCTGATGAGCCTTGTAGTTGGTCCATTTCTGAGCCAGAGGGCCTTCAGGTATTTTGGAGTCAATAGTATATTCAGGAAGCTTACCCGACTCCATGTCGGCATAATCCTTCATTATCGGGGTTGAGTCAATCATACCCTCGAGGTTCTTATTATTATGTTCCATGACTTGAGTAGGGTTTGCTATTACGGTTCAACATTAGGTTCTGCTTCCATTTCGGGTGCGGCGGGCATTTCCTCTTCGCCGCCCTGAGCCTGCATCATCTGCTGATACTGCATCATCTGGGCTTCCTGAGCCTCGCGCTGCTTGCGCATGAGCTCGGGGCAGTATTCTTCGGCAAATTTCATCATCTGCTCCTGTATCTGAGGAAGGTCTTCCTGTGAGGGACGGCTCTCCATGGCACCGGTCTGCCAAGCCTCTACATACTGCTCTTCAAGCTTTTCATTGTTGACATAGCCCTTGGAATTAGCCTGTACGGTAAACACTATGGCCTGAGCCACGAAGAGGGCTATAACTATGGAGCTCCACCAGCAACCGATGGTGCGCAGACGGCAGAGCCAGTGGTCACCGTTCCAACCGGCGCTCTGGAACATTGACCAGAAGCCGTGGTTCATGTGGAACCAGAGAGCCACGAACCCTATGATGTAAACCACCGGAGTCCACCAGTTCTGGAAGGCTATCTGAAGGAAGATAGTACCTGAATGGGGAGGGATAGGAGCGCCGTCAACGGTGTACCAGTCGGAGGGAGAAGCGGCCACTATTTCGCGCCACTGCATGCGAGCCCAGAACTGGATAAGGTGAAGCACGAGGAAAGCGAGCACCACTATGCCGAGCACAAGCATGTTCTGGCTTGACCATTCTACCTGAGCGGGCTTGCGCACCACATTGTAGCGGTCATTGCCGCGAGCCTTGCGATTCTGCACGGTAAGGCAGAGGGCATAGATGATGTGGATGATGAAGAGCGCGGCAAGGCCCATAGAAGCTATGAGCGCATACCAGTTGGCTCCGAGGAAAGCACACACTGCATTGTAAGCGTCAGGCCATATGAGGGCCACAGCGTTCATCAGGCAGTGGAATGTGACAAATAGGA
This sequence comes from Muribaculaceae bacterium, assembly GCA_023666885.1. GTDB lineage: Bacteria > Bacteroidota > Bacteroidia > Bacteroidales > Muribaculaceae > Paramuribaculum. The sequence goes on from JAMPBB010000016.1 coordinate 22,626, forward strand.
CAAGACATACGCCGGTGACAGCCATCACCAGCTTGCGTCCTATCGATGAGTTAGTTAACCACATAGATGTTAGGAATTTTTAGTTAGATATTTGTAATGATTGATGTTGACATGGTTCGGTATTAACCGCAAAATTAGTGGAAATTAACCATGCTTACAACATTTAAAGGGAAATTCCGTCAACATGGAGCATTTTTTAACGTGCCATTTTAACATTCATACTGAACAATTATAGCGATTTTGCCCTTTGAAAGAATAATATTATCTAATTTTGCACTTACACAATATCGCCATGCGTTTCTTAACACGGACTATATTCATACTGCTCGCAATAGCATCACTGGCATCGGAAGCCGATGCACGTACCCGCATAGCACGCCGCCACATACAGCGCCGTACCACAGTAGTGTATGCCGATTCACCACATCTGCCCCCACTGAAAGCGCCCGTATTTCCTGACACGATTGCAGTAAAAGTGCTCCCGAAGGATGAGCCGACAGTTCCGGCCGACACCATAGTGCCGGAGCGCGTAATCATACAGGACATGAAAGAGGTAGCCATACTTGGCGAGCCCGTGGTGGACGCCGACCGTATGTTCGAGTTCGTGAAGCAGTATAATTCCGAATTTACCCGAGAGATAGCCGAAGCATATTACAATATAGGCATGCGCTACGGCATACGCGGCGACATAGCGCTGTGTCAGGCCATACTCGAAACGGGATGGTTCAAATTTGCCGATGGCACCGCCGTGAAGCCCGAGCAGCACAATTACTGCGGACTCGGTGTGACCAAAGGCGGCATGAAGGGTGCCACATTTGACACCGTGGAGCTTGGCGTAACGGCCCAGATACAGCACCTGTACGCCTATGCCTGCAAGTTTGACCTGCCCGACGGCGAAAAGCTGATAGACCCGCGCTTCAAGTTGGTAAGCCGTGGCGTAGCTCCCACATGGGACGGCCTCAACTGCCGATGGGCCGCCAACGACAAGTACTCCGAGCGCATACTGAAGCTCTTCAATCAGATGAGCAATTTCTGATTTTTATTTGTATTTTTGCGCACCAAATAAATAGCAGCTATTATTTATGCGCACTGAACAAGAACTTGGCGGAGTGACCCTCTTAGGTGACACCCACGTGAAATATCCCACCGATTATGACCCCTCACTGCTTGAGGCGTTCGAGAACAAGCATCCTGAAAATGAATATCTGGTAACGTTTCTGTGTCCGGAGTTTACATCGCTATGCCCCAAAACGGGTCAGCCTGACTTTGCCCGCATAATAATCAACTATATACCGCGCCGCCGCATGGTGGAGAGCAAGAGTCTGAAACTGTACCTGTTCAGCTTCCGCAATCATGGCGACTTCCATGAGGACTGCGTGAATATAATCATGAAGGACCTGATACGCCTGATGGATCCGCGATACATAGAGGTGAAGGGCATCTTCACGCCGCGCGGAGGCATCTCCATATATCCGTTTGCCAACTATGGCGACTCAGAGCATCAGGACATGGTGCGCCAACGCATGCTCGCCGCATTTCCCACCTCACTCTGATTATGAAGGACGCCTTATTAGTATTGTCGGGGGGCATGGATTCCACCACCATGCTCTATGAGTATGCCGAGAGCATAGCCGTAGCCGTAAATTTCAGCTACGGAGCCAATCACAACGCTCGCGAGGCCGAGTATGCCCGCATCAACTGCCGCCGTCTTGGCATAGAACTGGTGGAGATTGACCTGGCATTTATAGGACGCCTGTTTGAAAGCTCGCTGCTGAGCGGAGCCGATGCCATACCGGAGGGGCACTACGAGGATGCCAACATGCGCTCTACGGTGGTGCCGTTCCGCAACGGTATAATGCTCGCCGTGGCCGCCGGGCTGGCCGAGAGCCGCGGGCTGAAAGCCGTGATGATAGCCAATCATGGGGGCGACCACGCCATATACCCCGACTGTCGCCCGGAGTTCATTGCCGGCATGGGGGCGGCCATAGCCGCAGGCACATATGAGCATATAGAACTGCGCGCACCCTATACAGGGCTCAGCAAGGCCGACATAGCCCGGCGCGGACGCAATCTGGGGGTTGATTACTCGCTCACCTATTCATGCTACAAGGGGGGCGAGCACCACTGCGGCCGCTGCGGCACGTGCGTGGAGCGCCGCGAAGCCCTCACAGCCGCCGGCCTCCCGCCCGACTGTTGAACATACATCATAATATCTATGGCACAGACATTATCACAGTTATACGTACATATCTGCTTTCACAGACAATATGATGCACCGGACATAACGCCGCCAATAGCCTCCGAGCTAATTCGCTATGCAAGCACCATTTGCAGGAATCTTGGATGCACATATGTACGCATCAACTGTCTTTCTGACCATATGCATATGCTTTGCTCATTACCCACCAATCTTTGCGTTGCAGATCTCGTAAAGAAGGTTAAGACTTCAACCAGCCAATGGATTAAGGGAAAAGCCAAAGAGTACCGCCTATTTCACTGGCAGAACGGATATGGAGCCTTCTCAGCAAGTTCATCCGTGGTTGATGCCACCATAAAATATATTAACAATCAGCATGAGCATCATCGCGGCAGGAGCTACGAGGATGAATTGCGCATGTTTTGCGCACGGTATGGGGTAAAGCCCAATGATGATTATCCATTGATTGACTGACAGAGCGCTCTTTCAGAGCTTAATTCTACACGTCCTCACCAGTCCCGGCGTTTCACACCGGGCTAAAATATTACGCGCCTGCGGCGCTTCCACAACGGCTAACTTTGCGCTGAAAGCGCTAAGCCATCTTAGCCCGGCTTAACTCCGGGATAGCACACGATTGCGGCGCTTCCATGCCAGCCTGCAATCAAACTTTGCGCTGAAAGCGCTGAGCTATGTTAGCCCGGTGTGAAACGCCGGGATATCGGAGATCAAATACATAAGCTCTGAAAGAGCGCAATAGCTGAACATTTGGCAAATGTAGGGTGTTTGTATAGGAAAACGTCTATTTACTATGTCAAAGAAGAATCAGAAAAAGCCGCTGCTTGAGCGCGTACTCGAACGCGAGGAAGTGAACCTGACCGAATACTCCATCAAGGAGATAGAACATGTGATAAAGGAATTGGTGGAGATGCGCCTCAACCGCATCCGCACCGAAAAGGCTCTGCGCCTGCTTGAAGCCGTGCAGATAGCCGTGGGCAAGACCCGCGAAATCCTTGAAAAGGAGGAATAACACGCTTACGTCAGAGGCTAAGTTCGTAGGTGTCATACACCACCGGGCTGCATCCTAAATGCATTTTATGTCCGGCCAGGCCCTCATTGAGTGTCAGGCCGGCATTTTCATTACACGTACCCATGTCGAAATATCGGATGCCGCCGCAGAAGTCGGTGAGCACCCGGTTATATATCACATCCGTGGCCTGACACCGGCGCCCTCCAGCGTTGGCGCCGGTATACTGCAAGTGCAGCACCGGCCCGGCAGCATATATCACGGCAGCGCCTAAAAGCGACCCGGCGATGTCACGGGCCGCAAAGACAAGGATATTGTCAGGGAAGCGGCTCTGAAGCAGCCGGAGCTCGGCTTCGGTGTGTACGGGCACTGCCCCGTGACGTTCCATAAGATTGGCAGCTATGAGGCGATATGCCTCGCCGCAGTCCCGCTCCCGCTCCACGCGTATACCCCACCGCTCGGCAGCGCGGCGGGCAGCCCGGCCAAGGCGGTCGTTGAACCGGCTGCCGTCAAGCGCCATGCACATGGACAGATTACGCACACTCAGGCGCGCACCGGCACGCCACAGGGCATACAGATCCTCCTGCGCCGGGCGGCGGTGATATATATACGGTATGGCCTTATATATAATATGTGTAATTCCCTCCCTGCGGCAATACTGCGCCACGGCGTCAAGCCACCGTATAGGCGCACCCGGTGCGCTGTGGTCAGCCATCACAAAGCCGCCATAGGTAAGTCCCGCGTGCGATGACAGCACTGCGCCTTGCCGCGTGGCGGGCAGCAAAGCCACAAGCGCATCATCCTCATATATCATAAGCGAGCTGTCAGGAAACCGGGCGGCGTGATAGTCCATATAGCCGCGCATGAACAGGAAAGTGCCGTTCTTGGATCGGCGCACGAACTTGTCCCACTCGCCGCTCAGCTCCGGTGTGTATGGCCGCAGGCTGACGCCGCTCATAGCATCAGGCGGTATATCTGCTCCGTTTCAGCAGCCTTGATCGGGAAGTATGCCCCTACCACTTGGCCCTTGTCCTCGTGGAATTTCTTTACCAGCAGTGCAAAGTCAGGTTCGGCCACACCAAGATCCGAAAGCGTGACGGGCATACCGAGCGAACGGAAGAACGCCTTCAGCCGCAAGATACCTTCCATGGCCACCTCAGCGTCAGTACCGGCAGAATCCACGCCTAAAACACGGCGAGCCAGCTGCGCCACCTTGGCGGGACGGTGCTGCGCCATAAACGTGAGCCATGCGGGGAACACCACGGCCAGCCCTGCTCCGTGAGTCACGCCGTAAAGGGCGCTCAGCTCATGCTCGAGTCCGTGGCTTGTCCAGTCCTCGCGTCGGCCGGTGCCGCATATGCCGTTGTGGGCCAGCGTACCGCTCCACATAATGTTGGCACGCGCCTCATAGTCGTCCGGACGCGCCATTACCTTGGGCGCCTCCTCCATTATGGCCTTCAGCACGCCCTCTGACACGCGGTCGGTTATCTCCACATCGGTAGTGGGCGAGAAATAGCGCTCCAATATGTGCGCCATCATGTCCACGATGCCCGCAGCCGTCTGGTAAGGCGGCAGCGTAAACGTAAGCTCCGGGTTCATAAGCGCAAACTTGGGGCGCAGCCAGTAGTCGGTGCGCAGGCTTATCTTGTGCATGCCGTCAAGGAAAGTTATCACAGAGTTGCCCGAGCCCTCGCTACCGGCGGCCGGTATGGTGAGCACTACTCCTACGGGGAGCGCACGCTCTATCACGCTGCGCCCTGCCCAGAAGTCCCAGAAATCGCCCTCGTATGGCACCCCGGCGGCTATGGCCTTGGCCGTATCTATGACCGAACCGCCACCCACAGCCAATAAAGCGTCAAGCTGCTGCTCGCGACACATCTTTATACCCTCGCGCACCTTGGGGTCGGTAGGATTCGGCTCTATGCCGCCAAGCTCCACATGAGCCAGCCCGGCACTGCCAAGCGATGCGAGTACACGCCCGAGCAGTCCGCTGCGCACAGCCGAACCGCCGCCGTATACCACCAGCACCCTGCTGGCGCCTATGCCGGTCAGTTGCTCACCGGCCTGAAGCTCGGCTCCGCGCCCGAACACGTAGCGCGTAGGCGTACAATATGTGAAATTTTCCATCTTCCGAAGTCATTTTAAGTCAATACGCAAATTTAACCTAATATTTCCAAACAGCGAAATTAAATTGAAATTCCGCCGCCGCGAATTTCGCCACTGCGAAATTTGGATTTGTCGCCCTCAAAGGTTACTTTTGCAGAAAACGAGGCACCGATATGAGATTCTACAATCGCGAGAAAGAGCTTGCCCGGCTTAACGAAATCAGGCAGCGGGCTTTTACGGCACACTCACAGCTCACCGTTGTGACCGGACGCAGACGTATAGGCAAGACCAAGCTCATACTAAAAAGCTGTGAGGACACCCCCACGGTGTATTTGTTTGTGAGCCGGAGCAATGAGGCCACGCTTTGCAGCCAGTTTGCCGATACGGTACGCGCCGCGCTCGGCGAACCGGTGCCCGAGGGCATACGCTCATTCCCCGACCTGTTTGCCCACATCATGATGTTGGGGCGCCTCAAGCTGTTCAACCTTGTAATTGATGAGATCCAAGAGCTTTACGTGATGAACTCATCAATATTCAGCCGCATACAGGATATATGGGACCGCAACAAAGACATAACCCGAATAAACTTCATAGCATCAGGCTCGGTCCACTCTCTGATGCACAAGATATTCCTTGACTACAGCGAGCCTCTTTACGGACGGTGCGACACCGTGATGCGTCTGCGCCCCTTCACCACCGGCGTGCTCCGTGAGATACTCACCGACTACGCACCAGCGCATACTAACGATGACCTGCTGACCCTCTACACCATAACCGGCGGAGTACCCAAATATGTGGAGCTTCTTATGGACCGCGGAGCATTTACGGTAAGCGATATGATGAGAAGCGTATGCGAGGAAAATTCCATATTCCTTGAAGAGGGAACCATTCTGCTCTCTCAGGAATTCGGCAAGCGTTACGGTAATTATTATTCCATCCTGTCGGCCATAGCCTCAGGCAGGAACACGGCCGCAGAGATAACTCAGGCCATAGGCGACGCCAGTGTGGGCGGAATGCTGAGCCGCCTGGAGGATGATTATGAGCTGATAGCCCGGCGCCGTCCCGTAATGGCCAAGGAGCGGAGCCAGAACGTAAGATATGAGATATCCGACAACTTTCTCCGACTATGGTTCCGATACGTAGCGCGTAATCAAGATATTATACAAATAGGCCAGAACCAAAGGCTCTATGAGATAATGATGGCTGACTATCCCACCTATTCAGGGTTTACCCTTGAGCGCTGGTTCAGAAGCAAGCTTGCCGAGAGTGGGCGCTACCGCACGGTAGGCTCGTGGTGGAACACGGCCAAGGCTCCGGATTCGCCTCAGGATGAAATAGATATTGTAGCGCTACCTATAGATAAGGATGGAACGGCATATGTAGCCGAAGTGAAGCGCCAAGCCAAGAATTTCAAGCCGGAACTATTTGAGAATAAGGTCCGTCATCTGAAAGACAAGATATTACACAATATAAACATAGAGTCACATCTGCTCACCCTCGCCGATATGTAGCACTCCACCGGTGAAACAATGTTTATATTTGAGGAAAGTTATTGCTATGAGCAAGGTCAACTCCATTTATCATATAGTGATAAGCACGTACAGGCGCCGGATGACCATACCGGAAGAGAAGAAGCGTCACTTGTACAGGTACATATACGGAATATTAAAGAACAAGGGTTGCCTTTTATACCGGATAAACGGCACCGGTAATCACATACACATTCTAATGAACCTGCATCAATCATTGTCATTGGCAAGCACAGTCCAGTCCATAAAGCAATCGAGTAACTTATGGATGAAACGAAATAGTGACTTTGCCTCCTTTGAAGGATGGGGTAAGGAATATTACGCCGACTCGAAGGACCGTAGCCAAGTGGATCCATTGGTGGATTATATCATGAATCAGGAGATGCATCACAATGTTGTATCGTACGAGGAGGAGCTTGAGGGGCTATATGCGGCAGCGGGCTTTGAATGGAATCCGGAGCATATTCTCTAACCGGTTTGGCCGAAGGCCATGTATTTTAGCAGCCTCACCTTAAGCGTGCGTAGGTGCACGGCTCTTTCATTTAAAATCGACAAGCGATATTGACCCTGCAACAGATTGA
>JAMPBB010000017.1 GCA_023666885.1 Muribaculaceae bacterium
TAAAATATATCTTTGGGGAGATGTAATCAAGGTTTTTTAAATGAAAGAGCCGTGGGCGGTGGATGCAAAATGTGTCATAATGTTTGGATTTTATTGGGAAATGCCTAATTTTGTAAGAAAATACAGCTAATACCCATGGGGAAAATAGACAATCTTGACAGAAAGATACTTAAGATAGTGATGAACAATGCCCGCATACCCTCTAAGGATGTAGCGGCTGAATGTGGGGTGTCGCGCGCTGCCATACATCAGCGATTGCAGCGCATGATGGAGCTTGATGTCATTACAGGGTCAAGCTATAACGTGAATCCTAAGCTGTTGGGCTACAGGACATGTACGTTTATAGGTGTGAATCTGGAGCGTGGTGCCATGTATCGCAATGTGGTGCCGGAGCTTGAGAAGATACCGGAGATAGTGGAGTGCCATTACACCACGGGGCAGTACACCATGCTGATAAAGCTCTTTGCCCGCGACAATGAGCACCTGATGGAGCTGCTCAATGACAAGATACAGAACATACCGGGCGTGAGCGGCACCGAAACGCTGATATCGCTTGACCACAGCATACACCGCAATATCCCCATACAGGGCGAGTAAGTAATAGATTGGAAAAAAGAAAAACTGCGCTCCATACATTATCGTTGGAGCGCAGCTTTTTTATGCGTCAGCTTTGGGGTCAGAATCCGAGGAATATCTCGGTGGGGAAGTGGTCCGAGTAGCCGTCAAGCCATACGCCGCTTGCGTATGTGCGCAGGGGATAGCCCTGACGGGCACCTTCGGTATCATAGAGGAAGTCAAAATTGTTGACCTTGCATCCAAGATAGTGCATGCGTCCTTTGGCGTGCTCCTTGAGCAGCGTGCCGCTCACTATTATCTGATCAAAGAGGTTCCAAGATCCTTTGTAGGCCAAAGTGCCTATGCCGTTGTCAAGCATCTTCCACCAGGGGTTGTAGAATCCGTGCAGCTCCACATCCTTGGCGTCCTTCTTGGCTCCGAGCACCTTGGCGCACGATTTGTCCTGAGGGTCATCGTTGAGGTCGCCCATTATTATCACGCCCTGATAGGGGTCTATAGCCCAGAGAGAGTCGGCTATATGCTTGCTCAGGGCTGCGGCTGCTTCGCGCAGGTAGCTTGACTGTTCCTGTCCGCCCAGACGCGAGGGCCAGTGGTTTACTATCACGCTCACCTTGGTCTTGCCGAGCAGGCCGGTTACGCACATCTGGTCACGTGTGCGGAATGATTCGTAGCCGGGTATCACAAGGCGGTGGTTCGTAACGTTGAGTACGCGGAAGTAGGTGGGGTTATAGAGCAGACCTACGTCCACGCCGCGGCGGTCAGGCGAGTCATGGTGTACCACTTTCAGATTCCAGTCGGCTATGGGAGCTGCCTTCACCAGATCGTCGAGCACTGACTGGTTCTCGATTTCGCTTACGCCTATTATGGCAGGCACGGTGCCGCCGTTGGCGCCTTTCATTTCGGCTATGCAGCGGGCCAGATTGCCTATCTTTGACCAGTAGCGCTTTCCGGTCCACTGCTTGGCGCCTTGCGGTGAGAATTCAAGGTCGTAGGTGCCATTGTTGTTGATGGTGTCAAAGAGGTTCTCCAGATTGTAGAACGCCACTCCGAGGCGCTGGCGCTGCTGCGCCGACATTTGCACTGAGCCTAAGAGCAGGGCTAAGGCTGCTAAAAGAATAATGCGTTTCATGGGTTATTTTATTTTTGAAATATGTTTTCTGGTTTCTTCAGCATCATGTTCAAGCTGTGAGCGCAAGGCTGTGAGGGAGGGGAATTTTATTTCATCGCGCAGGCGGCTTATAAATTCTATCCGGATGGTGTTGCCGTACAGGTCACGGCTTAAGTCAAGTATATGGGCCTCCACGCTTACAGCCGCTCCGGGCGCATCTACGGTGGGACGTGAGCCTATATTTACCATAGCCGGTAAGGGCTGAGGTGAATCTTGGCTCAGGATGGTGGCCGTACAGGCATACACGCCCGGTGCCGGAATTATCTGCTCGGCACAGGCAGGAGTTATGTTGGCTGTAGGGAACCCTATGGTACGCCCTAACTGCTTGCCGGGCACTACGGTTCCGGTAAGGGCAAACGGACGGCCGAGCATGGATGCGGCACGGCTCACATCGCCCTCTGTGAGAGCTTTCCTTATTTCCGATGAGCTTACCTTAAGTGTGTCCTCACGGTGTTCATGCCCTTGTATTATCTCCATGCCTATCTCGGCGGCTATGCGCCGGTAGTCATCCACACGGCTCAGCCTGTCGCTGCCGAAGTGGTGGTTGTAACCCATGAATATGGCGCGCACATGGTAGCGGTCACGCAGCATGAGCATGAATTCGCGGGCTGTGAGGCGGCTCATGTCCCGGTCAAAATCCAGTATAATGGTATTCTTGGCCATAGTCCTGCGTAATTCAGCGTAGCGTTCCTGAGGCGGCATGATCAGAGGCGGACACTTTTCAGGGCATAACGTATGCATGGGATGAGCGGCAAAGGTCACGGCCACCGGTGTCAAGCCGTGAAATGCAGCTTGTATGGCAGCCTCTGTTATCATGGCTCTATGCCCTGAGTGCACGCCGTCAAACATACCGGTTATGGCCAGCAGTTCACCCGTTTGTCTCGGAATTATGCTCATAATTCTTTATGAGTGTGTAGAATTCGCTGCCCGGCGCTGCAAGCAGGGTGTGGAACCCGAGTGCTGCCGCAGCGTCAAGGTTTTTCTGCGAGTCATCTATGAAGAGCGTTTCCTCCGGAGTGATGCCGAGCTTGTCCACGGTATAGCGGAATATGGCTTCATCAGGTTTCATACTGTGGGCCTCATAGCTACGCACTATCCCGTCAAAGTAATAATTGACATCGTGCCCTTCCTGTCGGAACGCTTCGGCTATGCCATCACGCCACATTATAGGATTGGTGTTGCTGAGCATGTATACCTTGTAGTGCTTGCGGAGCTCACGAAGCTCTTCAAGCCTGTGGCGTGGAATCCCGAGCAGGAACTTACCGAAAGCCGTGTCTATCTGCCCGGCGGTAAGGTCAGGGCGGCCTATGATACGGCGTATCTCATCATGGAATTCCTCTATTGACAGCGAGCCGTTCTCTATGCCGGCAAAGGCTCCGGCCTGGGCGTACTCGCCGAGAAATTTATCAGGGTCGGCCATGCCGAGCTGTCGGAATGCCTCGGCACAGTTCTCGCGGCGTATGTTCATTATGACCCCTCCAAGGTCAAAGAGCAGATTCTTTATCATAGTCAGGCGGTTGTCAATGCTTTAGTTCCACTTTCACTGTAGGGGGCGCGGTACGGTTACGGCGCTCTACGGCCTCGGTCACTTCGTGGGCCAGATGCAGGTAGGCATGTCCCATCACGGTGTCCTTGGCCGCTATGGGGGTGCCGCAGTCAGCATGAGTGCACACATCGGCCACGAGCGGCAGCTGTGCCAACAGTGTCACCCCGAGCTCCCGGGCAAGCTCCACGCCGCCTTCACGCCCGAATATGTAGTACCGCTCATCAGGATGCTTCTCGGGGGTGAACCATGCCATGTTCTCCACCAGCCCGAGGATGGGTACGTTGACCTTGTCGCCCGTGAACATGGCTATGCCCTTGCGGGCATCGGCAAGCGCCACCTGCTGCGGGGTGCTCACTATCACCACTCCGGTCAGTGCCAGAGTCTGCACGAGGGTAAGATGTATGTCGCTGGTGCCAGGAGGCATGTCTATAAGGAAGTAGTCGAGCTCGCCCCAGTCGGCCTCCTCTATGAGCTGGCGCAGGGCGTTTGATGCCATGCTGCCGCGCCAAAGCACCGGCTGGTTGCGGTCCACGAGGAATCCTATGGAGAGCAACTTCACTCCGAATCGCTCCACGGGTATTATGAGCTGCCTTCCGTCCACTTCATGCATGTACAGCTCGGCGTCCTCCACACCGAACATCTTGGGCACGGAAGGACCGAATATGTCGGCATCGAGCAGACCCACCTTGTATCCCTCTCGGGCCAGTGCCACGGCAAGGTTGGAGGCTACGGTGCTCTTGCCCACGCCGCCCTTGCCTGATGACACGCCCACTATGTTCTTGACTCCGGGGAGTATCGGGCGCTTGTCGGCGGCAGGAGCTTCAGGCGCCACGGTGGCTATGCTTACCTCAACCTCAGGCGATATGTAAGTGTGTATGGCCGCTTCCGATGCCTTTACAAGGCTCTTCATGAATGGGTCAGTGCTCTTGGCGAATATGAGTGAGAAGCTTACGTGTGAGCCGTCAATGCGGATGTCGTCGGCTACCATGCCCAGCTCCACTATGTTCTTGCCGTTGCCGGGGTATCGCACATTTTCAAGTGCTGAAAGTATGAGTTTTGGATACAGACGTTCCATATGCAGAGTGTTATAATATAGTTTGTTTGTCAGCGCACAGTTCAGGGCATTGGAGCATGCCGCGTGAAAAGCTGCGGTAAGTATCGAAAGGTATGTCAATGTCAGGCTCCGTGAGCTCGCCGCTGTGCGGGAGCTTGAAGGCGAAGTACTTTATGGTGAGGCCGCGGTCTATCCACTGGCTCTCGTAGTAGGTGCGTATCAGCAGCACGCTGTCCGGCGGCAAAGGGCTGGCATAAAGATTGTCCGTGTCATCGGCCACGGGCAGCCTGTTCAGCTCAGCCATGGCCTTGGTGTAGGTGTACAGGAATGGGCTGTCCGATTTGAGGTGTACCAGGCCACCGTCGGTCATCACCTTGCGGTACAGCTCCATGAAGCGCGTAGATGTGAGCCGCTTGCGCACTTTCTTCATCTGCGGGTCTGGGAAGGTGATCCATATTTCCGACACCTCGCCGGTGGCAAAGAAGTAGGGCAGCAGTTCTATGTCCGTGCGTATGAACGCTACGTTGGCAAGCCCTCGGCGGCGTGCCTCGGTAGCGCCTGTCCACATGCGGGCGCCTTTTATGTCTATGCCTATGAAGTTCTTGTCAGGGAAGCGCGTGGCCAGCCCCACGGTGTATTCTCCCTTTCCGCAGCCGAGCTCCAGTACTATGGGGCGGTCATTATGGAAAAATTCGGAGTGCCACCGTCCGCGCAGAGGAAATCCCTCGGACTGTAGCCGGGCAAACGGGTATTGGTGGACAAATTCTATGTCCTCCATCTCCCGAAACTTCTTCAGTTTGTTCTTTCCCATTTTTTCACTCTTATTTTTCTACAAATATAATAACAATTCCTAATTTTGTGGCAAGATGAATGACACTAACAGCAAATCCGGTGTGAAGAAAGTGCTCATAGTGGGCGCCGGAGGCTTCATAGGAGGGCATATAGCGGCCGAGGGTATAAAGCGCGGCATGCAGGTGTATGCCGGCGTAAGAGAGAGTACGTCAAGGTGTTACCTTGAGGGATTGCCTGTATCGTACGTTACGCTTGATTATGATGCCACGGCTCAAGATATGGCAGCCGTGCTCCGGGCATCGCTCCCCGAAGGCGAGCGGTGGGATTACATAATATATAACCTTGGAGCCACGAAGTGTGTGAACTTCCTTGACTTCAACAGAATCAACTATCTGTATCTGCGTACATTCGTTGAGGCACTGCGCTGTGCCCATATGATGCCTGAACGGTTCCTGTTCATGAGCTCGCTCAGCGCACTCGGACCCGGCGATGAAAAAGGCTACTCACCCCTTACATCACGCACCATACCGCAGCCCAATACCCGCTACGGTGTATCCAAGATAAAGGCTGAAACTTTCCTTGAGGCGTGCCCTGACGTGCCCTGGACCATATTCCGTCCTACCGGGGTCTATGGCCCTCATGAACAGGACTACCTTATGATGATCAAGAGCATTGACAGCCACTTTGACTTCGGAGTGGGTTACCGGCGCCAGATGCTCACCTTTATATATGTGGAGGACCTGGTGCGCGCCATGTATGATGCGCTCGCCGTCCCGGCCACACTCCGCAGGAAGTACATCATAAGTGAGGAGCGGGCCTACAGCCAGAAAGAATTTCGTGCCATAGTGTCGAGCGAGCTCGGCGGCAAGTGGGTGATACCCGTCAAACTGCCGCTATGGATGGCCTATGTGGCTTCTGTGGTGGCCGAGAAGTACGGCGTGGCCAAGATGAAGCCCAGCACTCTTAACCGTGACAAGTTCAAGATAATGAAGCAGCGTAACTGGACGTGCGATGTCAGCGACGCGCAGCGTGACTTCGGGTTCCGCACGCGTTTCTCGCTTGAGGACGGCGTGCGTGCCACCGTAAAGGCCTACCGTGAGTCCGCTTCGAAAACCTCAGCCGGCAAGGACTCATGAGATACCCGGTGCCTTTATGGGTTAAGATGCTCATAATTATTGACGCCCTGCCGGTGTTCAGCCTGCCGGCGCTTATAGCCATGAGTTCTCCCGGCATGGGCGGCATGGTGCTGATATATCCCGCATTTGTACTGATGGGGGCGTGGTTAGCATGGATATGTTGGCCTGAAAGGCGCGTAATGTCTTGGATTATGATAGTGCTCATGGCTCTGATGCATGTGGCCATTTGGATGCTGGTCACCATGCCCGTTTACCGTTTGATATGAAAACAGCAAAGATACTTATACTCAATGGCCCGAACCTGAATCTGCTCGGGCGTCGCGAACCCGGTGTGTACGGGAGCGCCACCATGGAATCATGCCTTGAAAATCTTCGTGTGCGGTATCCGCAGGTGGAGATAGAATATTTCCAGAGCAACTCTGAGGGTGCTATAATTGACCGCCTTCATGCCGTGGGCTATGATGCGGAGTATGCGGGTGTGGTGCTCAATGCCGGAGCCTACACTCACACGTCGCTGGCCATAGCCGACGCTATAGCAGCCATTGATGTGCCTGTGGTAGAGGTACATATATCCAATGTACATGCGCGTGAGGCCATACGCCGTACCTCGCTCATATCGCCCGTATGCCGCGGAGTGATAGCCGGGTTCGGACTTGAATCGTACCGTCTGGGCATAGAATCGCTTATATGAGAAGTACCAAGATAATGGCCACAGTGGCCGATGACCGCTGCACGCCGGCTTTCGTGCAGATGCTGCGTGATGCCGGTATGGACTCCGTGCGCATCAATTCAGCCCACGTCACCCCCGAGTCCATAGAACTCATAGTAGGCATAATCCATGCGGTGGCTCCGGAGGTGAAGATACTTATGGACACCAAGGGGCCTGAGATTCGCACCACCTCGCTCTGCGATGACCGCGGCGAGGGACTGCCGGTAGTGGAGGGGAGCAGATGGCGCATAGGCTCATCGGCTACCGTCTTGACCCGTGAGGGCATGATATATGTGGCCGTGGAGGGCATACATCGGTACCTCACTCCGGGCATGATGGTGCTCGTTGACGATGGCGACCTTGAATTCCGTGTCGATGAGGTGACCGATGATTGTGTCATGACTACGGCCATTCGTACCGGCACTCTCGGCTCACGTAAGACGGTGGCCATACCCGGAGTGGAGCTGCCGCCGCTCCCGGCTGTGTCGGAGCGTGACCGCGTGAACATAGCCGCTGCACGCCGCGCAGGCATTGACATGATAGCTCACTCTTTTGTCAGGGATGCGGCCGACGTAAGGGCTCTGCGTGCTGAGCTTGAGGGTTCTGACATCAAGGTCTACTCGAAGATAGAGTGTGTGCAGGCCGTAGAAAATATGGAGGAGATACTGCGTGAATCGGACGGCCTGCTTGTGGCTCGCGGGGATCTCGGAACGGCAGTGCCGCTGCAGCAGCTCCCCGAAATACAGCTGCGCATACTGCGCCTGTGTCGCCTTGCAGGGAAAGGGTCTATAGTGTCTACTCAGATGCTTCACTCCATGATTGAAAAGCCCTCACCTACACGTGCCGAGGTCAGTGATATAGCTCTTGCCGTCATGGAGGGGGCCGACACGCTTCTGCTTACCGGCGAAACGGCCCAAGGCCGCTATCCGTGCGAAGCGGTGGAGATGATGCGGCTCACTATTGAAGCTGCCGAAAATGCCTCACTCCGATGCATAATCTGACCGAGGATTACATAGCCGCTCACACCTCCCGTGAGCCCGACCGGCTGTACCGGCTGTACCGGCGCACCAATCTGCGCCATGTATATGGCCGTATGTGTTCAGGGCATGTGCAGGGACGGTTGCTGAAAATGCTTACCGCCATGATACGCCCGGGCCGTATACTCGAGCTTGGTACCTTTACCGGCTACTCCACTCTGTGCCTGGCCGAAGGTATGCCTCCGGGGGCGTCAATACACACGGTGGAGATTGATGATGAGTGGGAGGATGAGCTGCTCCGCACCTTCAGCGAGGCCGGTCATGGTACGGACATAACCCTGCACATAGGCGATGCGTTCGATATAGTGCCCACGATTGATGTGGTGTGGGATATGGTATTCATTGACGCCAACAAGCGCCGGTACACCGACTATTATGAGATGGTGCTCCCGCGTGTGCGTCCGGGTGGATTCATCCTTGCTGACAATACCTTGTGGGACGGTAAGGTGCTACAGACGCCTATGCCCACTGATGCGCAGACGGTGGCCATAGCCGAGTTCAATGATATGATAGCCCGTGACCCGAGGGTGGAGGTGGTGATGCTGCCTGTGCGCGATGGGCTTACGCTCATCCGAAAGCTTCCATAGCCTTATGGTAGGTGTGCATTATGGCTTGGTGCATGGGAGTGGAGGAGATGCGGGCTATATGCTCGCGCCCGTGCCTTACCATGTCATCGCGCAGCGTTACGGACTGAAGCAGTCGGTTGGCCGCCTCGGCAAATCCCATATAGTCATCCGGATCCACATATACGCCTCCCGCGCCTCCGGCCTCCTCCAAGCATGAGCCCGTGGCGGCTATCACCGGAGTCCCGGCGCTGATAGCCTCCACCACCGGAAGGCCGAAGCCCTCGTAGCGAGAGGTGTAGGCCGTAATCTCCGCACATCGGTACATGGCGGGCAGATCCTTGAACGGGATGCCGCTCAGCAGGTGCACGCGATCGCTTACCCCTTGCCGCAGTATCTCGCGTTCTATTTGCGAGCCATAGTCGCGCCGTGGGCGTCCGGCTATCACCAGATGCACCTCGGGGTCTATATGCCTAAGAGCCCTTACGGCAAGCATCTGATTCTTGCGGGGTTCCAAAGTGCCCACCATGGCTATGAATCTGTCAGGCAGCGAGTAGGCTTGCTTTACGCGCTGTATGTCAGCCTCACTGAGGGGGGCGGCAAATGAAGGGTCGCATGACTGGTATATCACGTCTATCTTGTCCGGATTCACGCCGTACAGGCTCACAATATCACGCTTGGTACATTCGCTGATAGCTATGACACGTGTGGCGTTTCGGGCTGCGCGGCTGAACTTGTAGTCGTATATCAGACGGTCCGGAGCGTTGTAGTTGTCAGGACATCGGCGGAATATCACGTCATGTATAGTCACCACTGACGGTATGCCGGACCGGTGTATGTCAAGCGGCAGCTCGTTGCTCAGCCCGTGATACAGGTCTATGCCGTCACGCTTCAGCTGGCCGGTGAGCCCCCGGCCTATGCGCCATATGGCAGATGCCTTTCGCCATACAGTACTGTCAGGCAGATGTATGGATACGTTGGTGCGTGAGTCTATCATGGGCTTGTCAGCTCGGGTATACGGGGTGTAAAGGATAAGCTCGCTGTCAGGCATGGATTCTGACAGCTCCTCTATCACACGGCGGCTGTAATTGCCTAATCCGGTATCGTTGAGTATGGCACGCTTGGCGTCAAAACCTATCTTCATGATTCCAAAGATACGTCAAATTTGGGGCAAAAATATAAAAATACCCGGTAAATGAGGTATATTTGTGCCGTATTCTGTTATACCATAAATGATTTCTGTATGAAAAAACCGAAACTTGTCATCTCTACCGGTGCCGGTATAAGCGCCGAGAGCGGTATATCCACCTTCCGTGACAGCGGAGGGCTCTGGGACAAATATCCGGTAATGGACGTGGCCAGTGCCGACGGGTTTGCCCGCAATCCGGCACTTGTGCACAGCTTTTACAACAAGCGGCGCCACGAATTGCTTGCCGCCAAGCCTAACGCTGCCCATCTGGGGCTTGTAGAGCTTGAAAAATGGTATGATACTTACGTGATAACTCAGAATGTAGACAATCTGCATGAACGGGCCGGAAGCCTCAATGTGCTGCATCTGCACGGCGAGCTTATGAAGGTGCGTTCGCTCACCCATCCGGAGCGCATCTATGAGCTTGATGAGGGCCATCTGGACACTTCCCCTGACACGCGCGATGCCTATGGCGACCCCGTGCGCCCGCACATAGTGTTCTTTCAGGAGGCCGTGCCTAACATAGAGCCGGCCATAGAGCTTGCATTGGAGGCCGATGTTTTTGTGGTGATAGGCACTTCTCTTGCCGTATATCCGGCGGCATCGTTGCTCCACTATGTGCGCCGAGGCATACCGGTGTATTATATCGACCCTAATCCGGCTCCGGTACCCTCCGGAGTAACAGTGCTACGCATGACATCTACGCAGGGTGTGGCGCGCCTTATAGAGCTGCTCAAGCCATAGTAGCCCCTATAACATAGATTTACATTTGCAAACGCCGAGGCTCTTCAGGGCTTCGGCGTTCGTATGTTGGGTATCAGCGATTTACCACAATGTAGAAAACTTCCGCAGGATTTTCAAAAATAATTTTCAGTTTCCATATGTAAATTATGGGTAAAAATTTCTAACTTTACACCCTAATAATTTGCACGCAAAGGCGCGTGCCTAAAACACGGCAAATGAGCATGAACGCATATCACATACCGGCACTCCTTCCGCAGACCATCGAAGCGCTTGACATAAAGCCCGATGGGGTGTATGTGGACGCCACATTCGGTGGTGGCGGGCACTCTCATGCCATAGTGGAGCGCCTTTCCCCCTCAGGGCACCTGTATTCCTTTGACCAGGATGAGGAGGCTGTGGAGCGTGCGTTTTCCGATGACCGGTTTACAATCATACACGGCAATTTCCGCTTTCTCTCAAATTTTCTGCGTTATTACCGTGTGGATGCCGTTGACGGTATCATGGCTGACCTCGGAGTGTCATTCCATCATTTCGATGACTCCACCCGCGGGTTCTCGTTCAGGTATGATGACGGGGTTATTGACATGCGTATGAATCGCAGGGCGGCTCATTCGGCGGCATGGGTGCTACAGAACTATAGCACCGAGGATCTTGCCCGCATATTCAAGCTCTATGGCGAGTTCCGTCAGGCACGCCGATTGGCCGATGCCATAGTGTCGGCTCGTGAATCGGGCCGTCCTGTAACCATGGTGGGAGAGCTGCTGGAGCTGGCCCGGCCGTTGATAAACCCGCGTCAGGAAAAGAAAGAGCTGGCCATGATATTTCAGGCACTCCGTATAGAAGTCAACGGTGAGCTGCAAGCCCTCGAGCAGTTCCTGCTCTCGGCGGCGCGCGTGCTCAAGCCCGGCGGGCGCCTTGCCATCATAACCTATCACTCGCTTGAGGACCGCTTAGTAAAGAACTTTATGCGAAGCGGCAATATGGACGGCAAGGTGGAAACCGATTTCTTCGGGCACCGTACGGCTGAGCTGAAATTGCTCACGTCAAAACCCATAACACCTTCGGAGCAAGAGGTGGCCGACAATCCGCGGTCACGCAGCGCCAAGCTCCGAGTGGCGGTAAAACTGTGACACACACTGACCATTATCATATTTCACTATTTCAGCAATGAGCGGTAACCAATCAAAAAACAAAGAACAGTCCGATAAGCGGCACGCAGTACGCAGCCTGTCGGGCATACTGCTACGCGGACATCTGCTTGACGGCGAGTTCTTTGCCAAAAACTGGCTTGTAATAGCCGTGATGGTGGTTCTGGCATTGGCCTATATTACCAACAAGTACAGCTGCCAGACCCTTATGGAGGAAGAGAAGCGGCTGTCCGAGAGGTTAGAGATAGTGAAAACCGAGCGTGTGCGTATGCGCAGCATATACATGGGGCGTATACGCGAGTCATCCATGCAGCATCTTGCCGACTCCATGCACCTCGGGCTCAGCATTCAGGAACGCCCACCCTTTAGACTAAGCTTATCAAAATGAAAAAGGAAAACCGCCAACACATTCTTAACCGCTACCTGCTGGTGCTTGCATTCATAGCCGTGATATGCATAGGCTCGGTATGGCATCTGGTGGACACCACCGTAATATCGGCCGACAAGTGGAACGATAAGGCCATGAAGCACCTTACGCGTATGGATACCATACAGCCTGAGCGCGGCAATATCCTTGCTGCCGACGGGAGCGTATTGGCTACCAATCTGCGGTATTATAACGTGCGTATCGATTACCGGGCATCAAAATTTGCCGAGAAGCTCCTCACGGACACTATCGATGTGCTTGCTGACAGTATGGCCGTGCACTTCCCGCAGCGCACAGCCGCCGGATGGCGCAAGTTTCTGCTGGCTCCCCTTGCCAAGCCCGATACCTTGCGTCCGCGCAGCTACAAGATCCTGGCCAATATATCATATGCTGATTATCTGCTGCTCCGTAAGCTGCCGTTCTTCAGCCTTAAGAACACCAATTATAACGGTGTAGTGAAGGAAACCGTAGTGCGCAGAGCCAATCCTTACGGCTCTATGGCGCTCCGAAGCATAGGGCGCGTGGGCGCCACTAAGGAAAGCCGCGAAATTCATGGCCGCTCCGGCCTTGAAATGGCTCTTGACTCGCTTCTGTACGGACAGGTGGGGCTGGCCAAGAAGGTGCCGCTCACCCGTGGCATAGTCAACTGGACTGATGTACCGCCTGTACACGGCTATAATATACAGACCACCATTGACATCAAGCTTCAGGATATAGTGGAGAATGAGCTCAACAATATGCTTGAGGCGGCCGATGCCGACTGGGGCGTGGCCGTGCTGATGGATGTGGCCACCGGCGACATAAAGGCCATATCAAATCTGGAGGCCGATGCTGATTCGCACGGATTCATAGAGGGTCAGAACCGGGCTGTGCTCGGATTCGAGCCCGGCTCCGTGGTCAAGACGCTCTCCATGATGATAGCGCTTGAGAACGGCGCCGCCGGAAATCCCGGCGAACTTATCACCACCGGACAGAACTACAAGTATGCTGACGGGCCGGCCATACGTGACTGTAGCCCGAAAGCCTCGATACAAGTGGGTGAAGTGCTCGAGCGCTCCTCGAATATAGGCATGACCCGCATCATAACACGTAAATACGGCTCCAATCCCGGTGAATTCTACTCGGCTATAAAGCGCACCGGATTCCTTGAGCCGCTTAATGTGGGCATAGGCGGAGAACGCCGCCCGCGTATCGACTCGTTAGGCAATAACAACGGCGCCCGTATAGCGCTGTCACGCCAGTGTTACGGCTACGCTACTGAGATTCCGCCGCTTCACACGTTGGCTCTGTACAATGCCATAGCCAATGGTGGCCGCTTTGTGCGTCCGCGCCTGGTGCAGCGTATATTCGGCGACGGAATTGACTCGGTGATGGATGTAACCTACATACGTAAGCAGGTGTGCAGCGAAGCCAATGCGGCAAAGTTGCGTGAAATGCTGCGCCGAGTGGTGTGGGGCGAGCATGGTACCGCCAAGCTTCTGCGCAGCGATGATGTGGCCATAGCCGGAAAGACGGGTACTGCCTTCGTGATAGAGAAAGGCCGGTATAATACGGATAAGAAGCGTCTGGCCTTCTGCGGATTCTTCCCGGCCGACAAGCCTCAGTATTCATGCATAGTGCTTGTGAGCAATCCCCGCCTCAAGGCCGGAGCCTCGTCCACAAGCGGCATGGTGCTCAAGAATATAGCCCTTAAGCTGTACTCGCGCGGTATGCTTAACAATCATTCTGACTACAAGACTGGAGGCAACTCTAAGGAACTCCCGGAGCTGTATGCGGCCTCCGATCCGTCACGTACGCGGGCGTTCCGTCAGAGTCTGGGCATGACTTCCGAGCATAGGACCACAGATACATCGGCCGATGATGTTCCCTCCGGAGCGCTTCCATCGGTAGTGGGCTACGGTGTGCGCGATGCCATAGCCATGCTCGAACGTGCCGGTTACAACGTCCGCATCAAGGGTTCCGGCTGTGTCACAGCACAGGAACCTGTGGCAGGAACTAAATTGCGCACCGGCTCACGTGTACTCCTCACATTGTCTAATTAAGAAATATCTCCATAACCACCATACCATATGAAAAGATTAGCTGATCTGCTTACGGCCATTTCCGCCATAGAAATTATAGGAAGCGAGGATAAGGAAATAACATCGCTTGAGTGTGACTCCCGGCGCATACAGCGCGGCTCCCTCTTTGTGGCTGTGCGCGGCTATAACGTTGACGGCCACAAGTTCATTCCGCTTGTCACGCTGGCCGGCGCTGCTGCCATAGTGTGCGAGGAGCTGCCCGAGCGGCTTGAGAGCACCGTTACATATATAAAGGTGCCCGACACGGCTGTGGCACTCGGATTTTTGGCATCGCAGTGGTGGGGCAATCCGTCACGTAAGCTGAAGCTGGTAGGTGTGACGGGGACCAACGGCAAGACCACTACCGCCACGCTTATATATGAAATGGCACGTCTGGCCGGATATAAGGCAGGTCTGCTCTCCACCGTATGTAACTATGTGGACGGCACACCGTACCCCACCAATCAGACCACTCCGGATCCGCTTACGCTCAATGAGCTGCTTCACCGTATGGTAGTGGCCGGATGTACGTATGCAGCCATGGAGGTCAGCTCCCATGCCGCACATCAGCACCGTATAGCCGGGCTGAAGTTTGCCGGGGCCGTGTTCTCTAATCTTACACGTGATCATCTTGACTACCATAAGACGGTAGATGCCTACATCGCTGCCAAGAAGTCATTTTTTGACAATCTGTCGGCCGATGCCTTTGCCCTCACCAATATTGATGACAAGTGCGGCGAGGTGATGCTCCAGAACACGGCGGCTCACCGCTATTCATATTCACTGCGCCGTCAGGCCGACTTTGTGGGTAGGGTTATCGAACCGCGCTTGGACGGCACCCTTATGAGCTTTAACGGCCATGAGGTGGAAACGCTCTTTACAGGACGTTTCAACGCCTATAATCTTACCGCCGTATATGGAGCATCCATCCTTTTGGGCTTTGATGCGGAGGAAGTGCTTGTCAATATGAGCCGCCTCGTGCCGGTATCCGGCCGATTCCAGACCATACATGCCCCTAACGGTATGACTGCCATAGTGGACTATGCCCATACGCCTGACGCGCTTGTCAATGTGCTTGACACCATACGCGAGGTGGTAGGGCCTGACGGCACCATTTGCACCGTGGTGGGTGCGGGCGGCAATCGTGACCGTGGCAAGCGCCCCATTATGGCCCGGGAGGCAGCTCTGCGCAGCAACCGTCTGATTCTTACCTCTGACAATCCGCGCGATGAGGAGCCTGCTGCCATAATACAGGAGATGGAGACAGGCCTGTCCGATGAGATGCGGCCAAAGACGCTCAGCATCACTGACCGCCGCGAGGCTATACGTACGGCCATAATGATGTCAAAGCCGGGCGATGTAGTGCTCATAGCCGGTAAGGGTCATGAGGACTATCAGGAAGTGAAAGGCGTGAAGCATCACTTTGATGACCGTGAAGTGGTGCGTGAGGCCATTGACTCGTTAATCAGATAATACAGCCTCGGCCATGCTTATATACCTCTTTAATTATCTTGAACAGATAGGGTTTCCCGGAGCCCGGCTGATGGATTTCATATCGTTCAGGTCGGGAGCCGCCATGATTCTGGCTCTTTTCATAGCTCTTGTGTTCGGACGTAAGATTATTGACCGCTTGCAGCTTATGCAGGTGGGCGAGATAGTGCGTGACCTTGGCGTGGAAGGACAGCTGGAGAAGAAGGGTACACCCACCATGGGCGGTGTCATAATAATCATGTCCATACTTATCCCGTGCCTGCTGTTGGGCAATCTGCACAGCATATACATGCAGCTCATGATTGTGGCCACACTGTGGCTCGGCACCATCGGGTTCCTTGATGACTATCTGAAGATGAAGCGTCATAACAAGGAAGGGATGAAAGGCAAGTTCAAGATAGTGGGGCAGGTAGGCCTCGGACTTATAGTGGGCGTGACCATGTATGCCAGTCCGGATATTGTTATGAGCGAGAACGTGGAGCACTCCGTGGTTCAGCGCAATGAGCGCGTGGTCACCTTTCAGAATCAGAATCTAAAGGTTCCGCAGACCACCATACCCTTTGTCAAGAACAATAACTTTGACTATTCATGGCTCACCGGTTGGATGGGCAAGAATGCAGCCGCCGCCGGATGGGTGGTGTTCGTGCTTATAACCATAATAGTGGTAACAGCCACATCCAACGGTGCCAATCTGACCGACGGCCTTGACGGACTCTGTACCGGAACATCGGCCATAATAGGCGTGGCACTTGCCATAATGGCATATCTCGGGGGCAATACCATATACGCTTCATATCTGGATATAATGTTCATACCCGGAAGCTCGGAATTGGTGGTATTCATGTCGGCCTTCATAGGGGCGCTCATAGGGTTCCTGTGGTATAACACCTATCCGGCACAGGTATTTATGGGCGATACCGGCAGTCTTACTTTGGGTGGTATCATAGCTGTATTCGCCATACTTATACGTAAGGAGCTGCTCATACCTATACTGTGTGCCGTATTCTTTATAGAGGACCTTTCGGTAATGCTTCAAGTGGCATATTTCAAGATTACCAAGCGCAAGTACGGTACCGGACGGCGCATGTTCAAGATGGCTCCGCTGCACCACCACTTCCAGAAACCGGGTAACTCAGGTATCGATGCCCTGCTCCAGTTCCCCCTGAGGGCCATACCCGAATCCAAGATTGTGACCCGCTTCTGGATAGTGAGCATTTTCTTGGCTGCATTAACATTTGTAACTCTTAAAATCCGATAACAAGCTATATGGAAAAGAAACGTCTTGTAATATTAGGCGGAGGCGAAAGCGGTGTTGGGGCCGCCATACTCGGCAAGGATGAGGGAATGGATGTATTCCTGTCGGACATGGGTAAGGTGTCGGCTCACTACCGGGCTATCCTTGACAGTGAAGGCATAGACTGGGAGGAAGGGCAGCATACCATGGAGCGCATACTTGCTGCCGATGAGGTGGTGAAGAGTCCCGGCATACCTCCTACGGCTCCTGTGGTAAAGGCTATAATGGAGCGCGGTATACCCGTAATATCGGAGATAGAGCTTGCCGGACGTTACACTGATGCCCGTATGGTATGCATTACCGGATCAAACGGCAAGACCACCACTACGCTGCTCACATATCATATACTGCGCGATGCCGGGCTTGATGTAGGCTTGGCCGGCAATGTGGGCCGCAGCTTGGCCTTACAGGTGGTGCGCGAGCCGCATGACATATATGTGATAGAGCTGTCAAGTTTTCAGCTTGAAAACATGTATGAGTTCCGTACTAACATAGCGGTGATGCTTAATATCACTCCTGACCATATGGACCGTTATGATTATGACATGCAGAACTATGTCAATGCCAAGTTCCGTATACTTCAGAATCTGACTCCGCAGGACGCTTTCATTTACTGGAACGATGACCCGGTGATACGCCGCCAGTTGAGCCGTATCAGCGTAGAGGCACAGATGTTCCCCTTCTCGGAGCGTCATGAGGAGGGTGTGCATGCCTACGTGGACCGTGACGGCAGCGAGCTTGTGTTCGATACCCCCGGCACCGCTCTCCGTATGCCCCGTGCCGAACTGTCGCTGTGCGGTCTGCACAATCTGTACAACTCCATGGCGGCCGGCCTGTCGGCATGCCTGCTTGACATACGTAAGGATGACATACGCAAGGCGCTCGGTAATTTCGAGGGCGTAGAGCACCGGCTTGAATTCGTTGCCGATATTGACGGCGTACGTTACGTCAATGACTCCAAGGCCACTAACGTCAATTCCTGCTGGTATGCTCTTGAAAGCATGCCCTTGGGCAAAAAGCCTTCAGTGGTGCTCATACTCGGGGGCAAGGACAAGGGCAATGACTATACCGAGATAGAGCCGCTTGTACGTGAAAAGGTAAAGACGGTGGTATGCATGGGTAAGGACAATACCAAGCTGCTTGACTTCTTTACCGGCAAGGTGGCTGAAATAATTGACACCCACTCTATAGATGATGCCGTACACGCATGCCGTGAGGCGGCTGAGGAGGGCGATACCGTGCTGCTGTCACCCTGCTGCGCCAGCTTTGACCTGTTCAACAGCTATGAACATCGTGGTGAGCTCTTCAAGAAGGCGGTGATAGATATGAAACACTAAAAATAACACATACACACAATACGAGTAAATACTATGGATACCATCACGGCTAATCAAGAAATGGAAGCCCGGTATGAAGGCCGGCGCACTGACAGCGCGCTCGACGCTATACCTGTGGCACGTCCTGACCGACATATCTGGGGCATATACATAGTGCTGTGCATCCTCTCATTGGTGGAGCTGTACAGTGCGTCATCACGCGAAGTGGCATCATCGGCCATAGGCGTTTACGGGCCGCTGCTGCGTCATGGGGTCATGCTCCTTGCCGGCCTCGGAATAATATTGTTCCTCCAGCGAATACATTACAGGAAGTTTCTTGTATGGATACCCGCGTTTGCCATGATTAGCGTGGTAATGATGGTATACGTTATATTTTTCGGCGATGTCGTCAACGGGGCGCGCCGTTCGTTCCGTCTGCTCGGTATTACCATGCAGCCGTCGGAGTTCATAAAGATATCGGCTGCCGCTATGATAGCGCTCGTGCTTTCCGTTTCGCAGATGCAGGGTGCAGCCAAGCGTAGCGGAGTGGGGGTAAGCGCTTTTATGGTACTCATATTTGCCGGGATGCTGTTGCCGCAAGGCCTCACCAATACCGTTCTGCTCATGGCCATAAGCGTGAGCATGATGATAGTAGGCGCCGCCAAATGGAAGGATCTTGGCATAGTGGGTTTGATATACATAGTAGGCGCAGCCGTGTTTTTGTTGGTTGATGCAGCGTGCGGAGGTGAGATCCTTGGCCGAATGGGGGTGTGGGTAGCACGTTTTACCCAGCATGCAGGAGGCGATGTCCCTATGTATGATATGGCTATTGACAGCAGTAACGCGCAGGAAATGTATAGCTATATGGCGCAGGCCCACGGCGGCGTGACGGGAGTATTGCCCGGCAATTCACGCGAAACGGCCCGACTGCCGCTGGCCTTTTCCGATTATATCTACGCTATAATAGTGGAGGACCTCGGTATGGTAGGCGGCGTGTTTGTAATGATGCTGTACGTGTGGCTGTTAGGGCGTGCGAGTGCCATAGCCTCACGCTGCTCCCGTGCATTCCCGGCTCTGCTGGTCATAGGTATGGCTCTTACCATAGCCTATCAGGCCTTCTGCCACATAGCCATAGTTACCGGTTTCTCACCTGTATCCGGACAGCCATTGCCGCTCATTTCCAAAGGCGGTACTTCCATACTTGTAACGTCCATAGCCTTCGGGGTTATGCTGAGTGTGAGCCGATATGCGGTTCGCTCCGGACGGCGCAAGGAGATAAAAGCCGAACTGGAAGCGCTCCCAGAGGAAGCTCGTGCCGAAAACCCCTCTCAGCTCGTGTGAAAATAGAATAATGATGGAACAGATTAACCAGATTCAACATAGCTCGCGTCCGCTACGTGTACTGATAAGCGGTGGTGGAACGGGCGGCCACATATTCCCGGCCATATCCATAGCCAATGCATTGCGGCGTCGGCGTCCCGATACGGAGCTCCTGTTTGTTGGAGCCGAGGGGCGTATGGAAATGGAGCGTGTACCTGCCGCCGGATACGCCATAGAAGGGCTGCCGGTGGCCGGATTTGACCGCAAGCGTTTGTGGCGCAATGCCGGTGTTATTATAAAGCTGATGAAGAGTCTGCGGCGTGCCCGCAAGATACTGCGTGAGTTCAGTCCGGATATAGCAGTAGGAGTAGGCGGCTATGCAAGCGGCCCCATGCTGAAGCAGGCGCAGAAACATGGCGTGCCCACACTCATTCAGGAGCAGAACTCATACGCAGGCGTCACAAACAAACTTTTGGCGGACAAGGCTAAGGCCATATGCGTGGCATACGAGGGCATGGAGCGTTTCTTCCCCGCCGGTTCTATAATGCTTACGGGTAATCCCGTGCGGGCCAATCTGCTGGATTGTTTCCTCACCCAGGCACAGGCCAAGGAAGCCTTAGGTATGGATCCGTCAGCCCCGCTTGTGCTCGTAGTGGGTGGAAGCCTTGGGGCGCGCACCGTGAATGAGGCTGTAGCGGCAGCACTGCCGGCTATAACAGCTACGGGGGCTAATGTCCTTTGGCAGTCAGGCAAGCTGTATGTGGACAAGTGCATGGCTGTGGGTGCCAAATATAAGGGCGTCACGGTAAAGCCATTCATATCGGAGATGGATGTGGCATACAAGGCTGCGGATCTGATAGTGTCACGCGCCGGTGCCGCCACAATATCAGAGATTCAGATACTTGGTAAGGCTGCCGTCCTTATACCGTCGCCTAACGTGGCTGAGGATCATCAGCGTAAGAATGCCGAGGCTCTTGTGCGCCGTGGTGCAGCGGTTATGATTCCAGATTCGGAGGCCGTGGCATCATTGGCCGATACAGTGACAGCTCTGCTGACCGACGGTCCGCGCCGCGCAGCCCTTGCCGAGGCTGCTCTGCAAATGGCACTCCCCGGAGCTGATGAAAAAATAGTGGATAAGATTTTAGAGATAGTGGAGCCACATGAACGTAAATCCTGAAAAGAAAAATATATACTTTGTAGGTGCCGGCGGAATAGGCATGGCCGCGCTTGAACGGTATTTCCTGCAGCACGGTTATAGTGTGGCAGGATATGACCGTACGCCTTCGGAACTCACTCGCGCTCTTGAGGCGGAAGGGATAGCCATAAGTTACGATGATGACCCGGAGCTGATACCGCAAGGGTTCAGAAACCCTGAGGAAACTATGGTGGTGTATACTCCGGCTGTACCTGACAGCCACCGCGGACTGCGTTTCTTCCGTGACAACGGTTTTGAGGTACTGAAGCGCTCGGCTGTGCTTGGCCTTGTAACCCGAGGCACCACAGCTCTCTGTTTTGCCGGTACACATGGCAAGACCACTACATCATCCATGGCAGCACATCTGCTCCATAACCGTCCGTGCGGATGCAATGCTTTTCTTGGAGGTATACTCCGCAATTACGGTACCAATTACCTGCTTGATGACACATCAGCATACAGTGTGGTGGAGGCCGATGAGTATGACCGTTCGTTTCACCGGCTTACGCCGTCAGTGGCAGTGATAACTTCCACGGATGCTGATCATTTGGACATATACGGCACCGAGGAGGCTTATCTTGAAAGCTTCAGCCACTTTACCGAGCTCATACGCCCCGGCGGTACACTGATAATGCATACCGGCCTTAAGATGACTCCGCGTCAGACACCTGACGTAAAGCTATACACGTATTCACGCTCGGAGGGCGACTTTCATGCCGCAAACATACGCCATGCAGACGGCACCATAACGTTTGACTTGGTTACCCCCACCGGCACCGTTACTGACATATCGCTCGGCGTACCGGTGGAGATAAACATTGAGAATGCCATAGCTGCTATGGCAGCCGTATGGGCTGTAGGGGAGCTTGATGAGGATACTGCCAGACGAGCCATGTCCTCCTTCATGGGACCGAAACGGCGCTTTGAGTTCTGGCTGCGCGAGCCGGGCTGCACACTCATAGATGACTACGCACATCACCCTGATGAGCTGCGCCAGTCCATAATGTCGGTCAAGGCACTGTATCCCGGCCGTAAGCTGACAGTGGCTTTCCAGCCGCACCTGTTCAGCCGCACCCGTGATTTTGCCCCGGAGTTTGCCGAAGCCTTATCGCTGGCCCATGAAGTGCTGCTGCTTGATATATACCCGGCGCGTGAGGAGCCTATCCCGGGAGTGACCTCTCAGATAATCCTTGATCGTATCACTGCTCCGGCGCGATTGGTGACTATGGAGTCGCTGCCCGGTATTATAGGGCGTGAACGTCCGGAGCTGCTGCTTACGGCAGGCGCCGGCAATATAGTGGATCTCCTTCCGGAAATAGTGAAACAGCTGAAAGACAAATAAGTGATGACTCCTAAGACGCGGACACTGATTCTGGCTATTGCCTCTGTTGCTATCATTGCCTATCTGGTGGTGATGGCTGTGGTGTGCTCGCATCTGCGTGCAGAGCGTGTGTGTGAGGGTATTGACATAGTGGTGGTGGACAGCACCAGCCAGCATTTCGTTACCGAAACGGAATTGCGCCATGAACTGGGGCGCCTTCCGGCGTTGGTGGGTAAAGTTCCGTTGGCAAGCATCGATACTGACAGCCTCCAGCGCATGCTCAGAGTCATTGACAAGATAGAGAATGCCCGTGTGGAGCGGCTTACAGACGGCACTATCCGGATCACCGTGGAGCCTATGCGCCCTGTAGCCAGAATATTTGACGGTAACACCTCCTATTATATAAATAAGGATGGCAAGCGCATATCGGCTGAAGCCCGTTACTTCGTGGACGTACCGGTAATACAGGGGCATTTCCGTGACGGCGATACCTTGTTCACGCCGCTGTCATTGCTTCCGCTTGTGGAATATGTGGAGTCAAATGAGCGCTGGAATAATGTGGTGAGCCTGATAAAGGCTGACTCGCCGCGCGATGTTCTGCTCATACCGGCCATGAGGCGGTTGGTATTCAACTTAGGTACTCCTGATGGGTTCAATTCAAAATTTGCTCGCCTTGACAGGATGATATCGGAAGTGATTCCGCAGAAAGGATGGGCGTATTACGATACTATTTCGGTAAAATGGGCCGGACAGATAGTGGCTACACGATCTGACAAGTTCCGCCCCCGTACCGAAACCGTCATAGAGGAGGATGATGAGCAGGTGGACGTGTCCACTATGACAGCCGGAGCCAATGTGGCTCCCGGTCAGAGTCTGCCGGGACGTAAGGCCAACTCCGAGAAGCCTGTTCCCGGCGCGAAACCCATGCCGGTGAAGGCCGCGTCGGATTCTGCCGAGGTGCGCTCCGCCGCTCCGCCAAAGGATAAGGCGGCTGACGGAACCGAAAAGAACCCCTCCAAAGAAACTATCAAAAAGAAAAAATAACAACAGGACAGAATAGATATGAAAGAAACTAATATTGTGGCATTGGAAATAGGCAGTTCCAAGATAAAAGGGGCTGTAGGTGTGATAGACGCCTCCGGTGCAATCACGGTCAAGGCCGTAGAAGAGGAGCCGCATCAGGACTGGGTACGGTACGGTATAGTAAGCAATGTAGAGGAAGTGGCCTCCCTTGCCGTCAACCTCATAGAACGGCTTGAGCAGCGCGTAAGCCCCCTTGTGGTGGAGGGCGTGTACGTATCCATGGGTGGCAGATCGTTCCGGTCTGACTCACGTGAGGCCGAGCGGATACTCCCGGATGAAACCGAGATTAACGCTGACATCATAGAGCAGCTCATGGGCGAGACATCGGCCACGGTGTTCAATAACCGCGAGCTCCTTGACATCGTGCCCCGCGAATACATCGTGGACAAGGCCCGTGTCACCAAGCCTATAGGTACATTTGGCCGCAATATCCGTATGCTGTCCAATGTCATAACATGCCGCCCGCAGATAAAGCGCAACCTTTGCCGTCTGCTCAACGAAAAGTTAGGGCTCAACATCAATGGCTTCGTAGTGCGGCAGACAGCCCAGGCCGAGTTCGTGCTTAACCCTGAGGAGAAGCGCCTTGGCTGCATGCTTGTGGATTGCGGAGCCGAAACCACTACGGTGTCCATATACAAGAACGGCACACTCCAGTATCTTTCCACTCTGCCCATGGGGTCGCGCAAC
Organism: Muribaculaceae bacterium; assembly: GCA_023666885.1. Taxonomy (GTDB): domain Bacteria; phylum Bacteroidota; class Bacteroidia; order Bacteroidales; family Muribaculaceae; genus Paramuribaculum. Next base: position 23,857 of record JAMPBB010000017.1, read on the forward strand.
ATAACCCGTGACCTTACCTCGCTCAATTTTGTGGAAGAGCAGGCCGAGGATATAAAGCAGCGCTTCGGCAATGCCCAGAACTCGCCCCAGCCTGAGGCCGTAGCGTCGGCTCCCGGTATCAATATGCAGGCTGTCCAGCAATATGTGTCGGCGCGTGCCGGCGAGATAATAGCCAACATTAAGGAGCAGCTGAAATACGCAGGCTTCAAATCCACCGATCTGCCGGGTGGAGCCATTCTTGTAGGCCGTGGAGCGCGTCTGCGTGGCTTCAGCGAGCGTCTGGCTGACTCTACCGGCATGAAAGTGCGTACCGGCAACAGTGCACGCCTCGACCTGCGTCTGGCCGACTCCCGTATAGCTGTAGGCGATTCTGTCGATGTGATTGCCACGCTCTACTATGCCGCCAAGCATAGCCCCATTGAGTGTCTGTCAGTGGTGGAAGAGGAGGTTGTTCCCGAGCCTGTACGGCCTAAGCCCGAACCTCGTCCGGTCAACCCTGAGCCCCGTCCGGAGCCGGTAACCGTAGTGTCGGAGCCCGAGCCTGTAAATCCTGTAGTGCCTACAGGAGGTGTTCTGCCCGGCACGCCCAAGAAGGAGAAGGGCGGACTTTTCCGCAAGCTCAGCGACAAGTTCCGCGGTCTTATAGAAGAGCCGGATGACTATGATGATGACATAATGCGTGAGGACAAGGACTGAACGCTATCAGTACACGTTATATATAATTATTGAATTATTCGAAATACATAATATATGGACCAGTCTGAAATAGACAAGTTGGCCGGACAGTTCAACGATGCGGCCGAATTAACGGAAAAGCCGGCTCCTATAATTAAGGTGATAGGTGTGGGAGGCGGTGGCAGCAACGCCATAAACCACATGTACCGTCAGGGGATTAAGGATGTGTCATTCGTGGTGCTCAACACTGACCTTGCCGCACTCCGTACATCGCCTGTACCCACCAAAGTTATGATAGGTTCCGGCCTTGGTGCCGGCGACAAGCCTGAAGTAGCTCGCGAGGCTGCCGAGGCCGATATAGAAAAAATCAACGCCATATTCAATGACAAGACTGAAATGGTGTTCGTTACCGCCGGAATGGGTGGCGGTACCGGCACGGGTGCCGGCCCGGTAGTAGCCCGGCTTGCGCGTGAGAAGGGGCTGCTCACCATAGGCATAGTCACGATACCGTTCTTGTTTGAGGGCAATAAGAAGATTCTGAAGGCTCTTGACGGTGCCGATGAAATGGCCAAGTATGTGGATGCGCTTCTGGTCATCAACAATGAGCGTCTGGCCGAGATATACGGCGACCTCAGCTTCATGAATGCGTTTGGCAAGGCCGATGAAACCCTCTCTACGGCCGCCAGCTCCATTTCAGAGATAATCAATGCTGACGGATACATAAATCTTGACTTCAAGGACGTAGACACCACTCTGCGCAATGGCGGAGCTGCCATCATATCCACCGGCTACGGCGAGGGCGAGAACCGTGTCACCATGGCCATAGAGGATGCCCTTAACTCGCCGCTCCTCAAGAATCGTGATGTGTTCGGATCTAAGCGTCTGCTCTTCAACCTGTACTTCTCACGCAAGTCCAAGACGCCGTTTACCATGAGCGAGGTGTCCGGATTCCGCGAATTTGTCAGCTCCATACCTGATGTGGAGGTTATATGGGGCGTGGGATTCGATGATGAGCTTGGTGACAAGGTCAAGATAACTATCCTCGCATCAGGATTTGACGTAACTATCCGTGATGAGGAAGAAGAGGAGTTCATCAAGGGTGGACGTCACACATCATCACAGACCCATGGCCAGAAAGCGGTGGCTCCTGTCAAGGTTAAGGATCCCTCCGATCCGGGCGACCGTATCAAGAAGCAGTACGGTAAGTCCATGGATGAGCTCAGCTCGAAGTACATTCTGCTCACGCCTGAGCAGATGGATGATGATGAAGTGATAGAGCTCCTGGAGCGCACGCCTACCAACAATCGTGACCGTAAAATAGTGGAACGCTTCAAAAATACAGGCTCAACTGTCGTGTCGGACAAAAACGCCGCAAAGCTTTCGGGCCCCGGCATCATATCGTTCTGACCTATCCGATTTCGGCAGATACGCCATAATGAAGCGTGCCCCCGGCTCTGTAATCAGGCCGAGGGCACGCTATTCTTATATGTAGCTAAAGCAGTCCGAGCTCTACGTAGCATGCCACTCGCTCCACTATGCCGTCCTTACGGTCCTTGTCAGGCTTGTAATCTACTTTCAGGTTCACGCCGAAGAAGCGTCCGAAGGTCTGCCAGAACCCTGCGCGGAAAGAGCCCAGAAACGCTTTGATTATGCTGTAGCCTGACTGGTCGGTTTCGCGCCGTATGAGTTTGCACAGCATCTGAGCCTGCGATTTTGTAAAGCGCTTAAGCGTGGGCTTGTACTGCTCGAATACCGCACCCTCCATCCGCTTCAGGTAGTCCTCGCGCTCTTTCTGGGTGGGGAGTGTTTCTATATACTCGTATGTTTCCAAAAGGGTTTCGCATATGAGCTTTGCATACGGAAGCGCCTTTTTCACATCGCGCACGGTGCGCCAGTAGAATTCCTCCTCCTTCTTGTTCTTGAACTTCATGGGAGGATACACTATCACATCGTTGAGCACTATCATCTTCACCGAGTCGCCGTCTATTTCGGTGTAATAGTATCCCTTTACCGGACGCACACGGGCACTCGGCTCCTTGAGGGCGCTGTCGGTGTCAGGCTGCTGAGCTGATGCTGTCAGGGCACCGACAGCCAGCAGTAGGGATGCTATAAGGTGTCTAATCATACTAATATAACGCTCGGCAGTCAAAAAATATTGCCCTATCGCTTAGGCGGATAGTCAAGAGTATAGTGAAGCCCGCGTGATTCCTTGCGTTCTTTGGCCTGCCGCATTATCAGGTATCCTACATTTATAATGTTGCGGAGCTCGCATATTTCGCGCGATGCTTTCGAGCATTTGAACAGGCGCTCGGTTTCCTCGTAAAGTATGTCAAGGCGGTTCCATGCGCGGTCCAATCGGAGGTTGCTCCTCACTATTCCCACATATGTGCTCATTATCTGCCCCACTTCTTTTATGCTTTGGGTTATGAGCACCATTTCCTCGGGGTGACGGGTGCCTTCATCGTTCCAGTCAGGCACATCGGTGCGGAGCTCATAGCCTGTCACGTGTTCCGATGCGTGACGGGCGGCGGCATCGGCATACACCACGGCCTCTATAAGTGAGTTTGACGCCAGACGGTTGCCTCCATGCAGTCCGGTACATGAACACTCGCCTACGGCATAGAGCCTCTTTATGCTTGACTCTCCGTTGGTGTCCACCTTTATGCCGCCACAAAGATAATGTGCCGCCGGGGCCACCGGGATATAATCCTTCGTTATGTCTATGCCTAACGACAGGCATTTGGCATATATGTTCGGGAAGTGGCGTTTGGTTTCCTCCGGATCCTTATGTGTCACGTCAAGGTACACGTGGTCATCGCCGTACAGCTTCATCTCGCTGTCTATGGCGCGGGCCACTATGTCGCGAGGAGCCAGCGACAGACGCTTGTCGTATTTATGCATGAATTCTTCGCCGCGCATATTCCGCAGCACTGCACCGTAGCCGCGCATGGCCTCAGTTATGAGAAATGACGGACGGTCGCCCGGATGGAACAGCGCGGTGGGATGGAACTGTATGAATTCCATATCTTTTACCGTGCCCTTGGCTCGGTACACCATGGCTATGCCGTCGCCGGTGGCTACAAGCGGATTAGTGGTGGTGGTATATACGGCGCCCACTCCGCCGGTGGCCATTAGGGTGACTCTTGACAGGAATTTGTCCACATTTCCGGTAGCAGTGTCAAGTACGTAAGCTCCGTAACATGTTATATCGGGCGTACGGCGTGTCACTATCCTGCCTAAATGATGCTGAGTTATGATTTCTATGGTAAAGTGATTCTCGAACACGTCTATCCCCGGATTGGCACGCACGGCTTCTATAAGGCCGCGCTGTATCTCAAAGCCGGTGTTGTCGGCATGGTGTAGTATGCGAAATTCGGAGTGGCCTCCTTCGCGGTGCAGGTCGAACGTGCCGTCATCCTTGCGGTCGAACTCCACGCCCCATCTGAGCAGTTGCTGTATCTGCCCCGGAGCCTCGCTCACCACTTTTTTCACGGCCTCGGGATCGCTGAGCCAGTCGCCAGCTATCATGGTGTCCTCTATATGCTTTTCAAAATTGTCCACCTTGAGGTTCGTGACGGATGCCACACCACCCTGAGCCAAGGCTGTATTGGCCTCTTCTAAAGTGGTTTTGCATATTAGAGCCACGCGTCCTTTTCCGGCCACCTTGAGGGCAAAGCTCATTCCGGCTATGCCTGCTCCTATCACAAGATAATCATACTGATAAGTCATAACAATGATGAATTCATGTACGCTCGTGCGCGTACGTACATATATACCCTACAAAAATACTTATTATTTCACAATCATGACTGAATGTGCCATAAAAATTGTAGCGCAAAGAATATTTATCGTATTTACAAAATTTAACGCAATGGTAATATGTTGATTTATAGCAACGTGTGGCTGGGTGGTGTGATTTTGCTGAAAATATTCGTAAAAACATTTGGAGGTAATGCTGTAAAGCTGTACCTTTGCACTCGCTTTTGAGAAACGGACATGCTTCTCACTTGCGGGGAGTGCCTCGCAAGCCTTGATAAAGGAGGCAAAACAAAAAAAGTCGCAAAAAAGTTTTGGCGAATTGAAAAATGTTCGTACCTTTGCAAAACTTTCGGCTTTCAAGCCGGGGCGACATAGAGCACATTGAACGAATTGCAATAGACAGAAGAAGTAGTACGAGAGCAGGACCT
>JAMPBB010000018.1 GCA_023666885.1 Muribaculaceae bacterium
CTCTTTCAATAACCGGTTAATGTTTAACCTGTCCAACTTTTGGGGGTCACTTCATTTGTGAATCGGGGTATATTTATGCTGTAATATTCGGATTATCAGCAGGCTTTAAAGCTCATGTCAAGACCTTTCACAGAGTGGGTCAAGGCGCCTACCGATATGAAATCCACGCCACATTCGCCGTAGTCACGGAGCGTGTCTATGGTTATGCCGCCTGATGATTCTATTTCGCAGCGTCCGTCTATCAGCTTTACAGCTTCGCGGGTGCGTGCGGGGGTAAAGTTGTCAAGCATTATCCTGTCTACCCCGGCCTCAAGTGCCTGGCGGATTTCATCCTCATTGCGTACCTCAAGCTCTATCTTAAGGTCACGACCGGTACTTTTGCAGTAATCCTTGGCAGCTGCCACTGCCTGCGGTATACCACCGGCAAAGTCCACGTGGTTATCCTTTATCAGAATCATGTCAAAGAGCCCTATGCGGTGATTCATGCCTCCGCCTATCTTTACGGCCTCTTTTTCAAGCATACGCATACCCGGAGTTGTCTTGCGGGTGTCAAGAACCTTGGTTTTCAAGCCTTCAAGACGCTGCTGATAGCGGGCTGTAGTAGTGGCGATGCCGCTCATGCGCTGCATTATGTTGAGCATCACACGTTCGGTCTGAAGCAATGAGCGTACCCGACCTTCCACTTCAAACGCAATGTCGCCCGGCTTTACGTGCGCACCGTCAGGGATATAGACCGTCATTTTGAGCTCGGGGTCAAACTTGTTGAATACTTTACGTGCTATGTCAACTCCCGCAAGTATACCTTCTTCCTTTACTATCAGGCGCTGCTTACCCATTTCTGATTCGGGAATCGTGCTAAGTGTGGTGTGGTCACCGTCACCTACATCCTCGGCAAAGGCAAGTGTGAGCAGGTCATCGATTAATTCGTCCTTGGTTTTCATCGTTTTTTGTACTTTTGTGCAAATATACTATTTTTTTATGAAAATACTGATTTTGGCCGTAGGGCGCACATCCACTGATTATATAAAGCGGGCCACTGATGACTATGTCAAGCGCATATCACATTATATGCCGGTGGAGTTCCGTACGCTTGCCGATGTAAAGGGGGGCAAGGGTATGACTGAACAGCAACAAAAAGAACGTGAAGGTGCGCTTATTCTTGAATCGGTATCGGCAGCGGACAGAGTGGTGCTTTTGGATGAGCGTGGGGTCGTATATACCTCGCGCCGGTTTGCCGAGGAATTACAGCAGCGTATGTTGCAGGGATTGAAGCGATTGGTTTTCGTGATAGGGGGGCCGTACGGGTTTTCCAAGGCTGTATATGACCGGGCTGATGCCACGCTGTCATTATCGGCCATGACTTTCAGCCATGAGATGATACGCCTGTTCTTTGCCGAACAGGTGTATAGGGCCATGACTATACTCCGAGGCGAGCCGTACCATCATGATTAGACCTCTATGAAATTTAGTGTAATGGCATCGGCCAGCAACCATTTCTCCTTCGGTATGGCGTAATGTCCGGCAGCGGTGACCTTAAGGCTGCCATGGAGGGTTAAAGCTTCGGCTTTAGTCAAGGTCATGTCAGCCATATCGACTCCGAATAGGCGGCTGGTCAAGTCTATATCTATACCTGCCGATGTGCGCAGTGAGGTCATTATGTAGTCATTATACCGCTCTCTGTGGCTTTCCTGTTCGGTGAGTGTAAAATTTGTGGGATTGGATATGTATTGGGCTACGTTGGTGGGGTTATAACGGCGTACAGTGCCGTCAAAGCTGTGGGCGCCTGCTCCAAGCCCCAAGTAGGGTGTGAAGTTCCAGTACGATGAATTATGACGCGAATGTAACCCCGGGAGTGCAAAGTTGGCTATTTCATAGTGCTCCATGCCGTGTTGGCGTGTGCGCTCACATAGTATGTTGTACATTTTTTCATACAGTTCCTGTGAGGCTTCCGATATCTTGCCGGCATTAAGCATGGCATGAAGCCTTGTGCCGGGTTCGTAAGCCAATGCGTAAGCTGACAAATGCTCCGCCCCAAGCTCTAAAATAGTGTCAAGTGTATGTGTCCAGCTCTCTATGGTCTGATGCGGTAACCCGTATATGATGTCAAGACTTATGTTTGACGCTCCGGCATGCCGGAGCGTATGGAAGGCCTCTATGGCTTGCTGCGAATTGTGCCGGCGCCCTACGGTACGGAGCTCGGTGTCGTTTAATGACTGGACTCCCATGCTTATGCGTGTCACACCGGCGCTGATAAGCCTCCGGGCTACGTCCTCAGTCACATCCTCAGGGTTTACTTCTATGGTAAGCTCCTTGACCGAATCATGGTTGAATACCTTTATCAGTCCCTCGAGCATATCTATAGGCAGTGATGTAGGTGTGCCTCCGCCTATGTAAACTGTGGTAACGGGCTCATGGGCTATTTCGCCGCATCGGGCGGAGTATTCACGCATCAAGGCATCAGGGTATTTATCTATCAGGTCATGACGCTCTTTGCGAGGCATGGAATAGAAGTCGCAGTACAGGCATTTGGCCGCGCAGAACGGTATGTGGATATATATGCCGCTCATGATTTTTCGCCTCGTGAGCACAGAGTCTTGAATTTACAGAATGTGCAGCTGTGCTCATGTTTGGCCGGGCGGAATGGGATTGTGGGATCGAACAGCTCTTCAATAACCGATGCAAGGTGCCGGGCGAATGGCTCAAGATATGTCCTGTAATCCATAAGCGGTTGTCCGCCAAGTTCAAGTGGCTTTATCCCGGACTTTACCACTGAGCGCATGGAGTAGATAATGGGCTGTATGGCATCATCATAACCGGTTATGGCAGAGTAGAACATGCAGTAGAAGAACAGCTGCATCATAGCTTTGGGCCTGTCAGGCAAGGCGGAGTCAAACATCTCATCCACGCATTTGGCCGTAAGCGGATCGCTGCCGGTCTTGTAATCGACTATGCGCATAAGTCTTGTGCCGGGAGCTTCTGCAACGTTGTCTATACAGTCAATGCGGTCTATCACCTGCTTGATGTTCACATTTATGCCCGGTGCCAGTTCAAGGCGGCCTGTGAGCTTCTTTTCGGCGGCTTTGAACGAAAACTCACCTAACTCACTTTCAGCCGCAAAAAGGTCGAGGATATTACGCTTTATGACTGTGGCGAGTATAGCGGTTTCGCCCGCCAGCTTCCGGTAGCGTGACGGATTGTGGATATTGTGGAAATTATTGTTTATGGCTTCAAGAAGAAGCTGATCCATCAGTGGATAGTCATCGCGCGTAAGCAGTCGTACCAATTCCGGGGTGACACGGGCTTCCTTTCCGGGGGCGGAAAGGGCTTTGTAGAAATTTTCAAGTGTCTGGTGTACTATCTGACCGTACGTGCTGTAATCCACATAGTCCACCGGATCATCATCGGGCATGAACCGCTCCACGTATTGCAGGTAGAACTGTAGCGGACAGTTGATGTATGTGTTTATGGAGCTCGCTGACAGCGAGAATCCACTACCGTCACGTGTAAATCGGTGTAGCAGCTCCATGATGCGCGGTGTCTTGGTAATCTCTGTTACCGGATACCGGAACAGGGGCGGACGGAATACGGCCGATATATGCTGCATGCGTGAGTGGGGATAGAGATACAATAGTTGCACCAGATAGCGTGACATCTCGCTGCTGCGAGTCCCTCCTATGGTACGGGAATCGTACATCAGTGTCACTCTCTTGGCCCGTGACAGTAGTCGGTAGAAATAGTATGCAAATATACTCTCAGAAAAGTCCGTAGTGGACATGCCGTAGCCTCGGCGAAGCACATCGGGAATGAATGACCGTGACATCTGGCGCCGTGGAAACACCCGCTCGTTCATGGACAGGATTATTAAATTGTCAAAGTCCAATGCTCGCGTTTCAAGCATGCCCATAATCTGGAGGCCGCTGAGAGGCTCGCCTACAAAATTCACAGTATCACCTCTTACAGCCCGTTCTATCATATGCAGGAAGGTAAATGCATCCATCCCCATATTGAAGTGACGTACAGCCTCGCGCAGATTCTGTACTGCCGTACGGTATGACTCAAGAAAGTAAACGCGCAGTTTGTCTGAATCTGCGTCGGTGGTTTCAAGAAGGAAATCAGTGAGCCGGGTTATATGCTCGGCCACGCCATCGGGCGGTGTGTTTCGGTCAAGTGGAATAAATATTTGGAACAGGGTAGACGAAAGGTTCTGTATTACACTTGGCTGTACGGTAAATAACCGTTCTTCTTTTATGGCCTTCAGAATAGCGGATGCACCGTCAGGGTCAAGATCCCGAACGGTAGGCATTGCAAGCAGATTGCGTACATCTTCAAAGTAGTAGCAGTCTACGCGGCCCGATATGCGGCGTGCGTTGCGCTGGAGCCTCCAAATGTTGCCTATCAAGGCTGCTATGGGCGAGAGTCGCATGGGGAAGCCCATGGTTACGTTCATCTCATCCACTTCTGCGGGCATGGAGTGGATGAGCGGCAGGAATAGCGCTTCATCGGGCAGTACTATGGCGGTATTGACGTTGCCACGCTTGGTGCCTACCAATCCTTCCTTTACCCATTTTGATACTATTTCACCGGCCACTTTGGCTTGGCCGGTATTGGAGGGTACGCCAATGATGTCAATGTCCGGCAGCGATGTGGCCGGTTCATCATCAAACGATGCTGGAGGCGGGAACTCCTCCATGTTCTTGCGTATGAAACGCCCGGCTTTGTTGGTAGGATCATGGAGCGCCGGGGAGTTGAAATCCCAGAAAAAGTCGGCCCTGTCCATGGCTTTCAGACATCGGAATATCTTCAGCTCCGAAGTGGTGAGCACGTTGAACCCTACGAATACATAACGGTTGTAATGGAGCGCTGAGGCTCCTTCACGGGATATTTTCTCGGATGCTTCACGGTACATGGCACCACGGGTGGTAAGCCCCATGGCATTGAGTGAATCTATATAGTCATGGTACAGCGGACCGAGTACCTCCCAGAGTTTAATGAAGCGGGCCTTCGAGCCTTTAGCGTCCTTGTCAATGTGGCGCCAGAACCGTCCGGTCTCCTCTTCTATATCTTCCATGTCCCAGTAGCGGCGTATTATCTCTATCTGCTCAGCCGTAAGATACGTACTGCCTATTTCTTTCAGACGTTCCAGATTCGTGAATAGGCTGTCAGGATTTACAAGATATCGGTCCACGTCATTGAAGTCGTTTACAAGCATTTCACCCCAGAACAGGAACTTGTCAAACGGAGTTTCCGCATCCTTGTTAAGGCGGGCATAACAGCTGTATAGGGTGAAAAGCATCTCATATCTTGAGGCTTCATCATATAGGGTGAAGCCGGCCACGAAATGCGATATGTCCATCATGGCCGGCTCTATAAATGGCTCGTTACCCTTTATGCGGCTAAGATGTTGGCGCAGGAATGATATGCTTCGTTTGTTGGGCAATACGAAGCATGTATCAGCAAGCGTGTCAGCAGGTATTGAAGCATACACACGTGCCACTCTCTCCAAAAAAGATGTTCTGATACCGTTCATGGTATAAGGAGCATTATCACTTTTATGGCGGTGTCAAAGTTAATCATCTTCCCATTGCCGTTACCGGCTATGTCAGTACGTGCTTTTTCAAATGTGGATATCAGCTTTTCCACGTTTTGCTCAGTTATAAACCGGGCAAAATTGGTACTGAACGCCTCCTCGCCGGAGCTGAGATATGTAAGGTCAGGGATATTGAATCGGAACATGAAGTTCTCACGCATCATGCGTATGGCGTATTCATAGAACCGTATTTCGTATTCCCGTCCTTCATCGGCCAGATCATGTGCCCATCGGCGCAAATCGGCCACCTTGCGCTGGTAGGCCAGGCGCATAAGCTGTTTGAAGCGTTCCAGGGCGGCATCATTAAATTCACTTTCGTTAAGTACTTGCTCGGCTTTGAGCATGCTGCCAAGTGAAAGGTGCGCTACGGAGGCCGCTTTTTCCATGGTGATACCGTGGCGCTGCACCAGCTCATGTGCCACTACGTCATCAGGCAGCCTGCGGCAAGACAATCGCTGCAAGCGTGAATATATGGTGAGTAGTATGTCACGCGGACTGTTGCTTACCATTACGAAAACGGTGTCAGAGAATGGCTCTTCTATTATCTTCAGGAGCTTGTTGGCCGCTTCGGGCACCATAAGCTCCGGAAGCCACCACAGCACCACTTTATAACGTGATGTCACGGCGGTCAAGGCGAGCTTTCTGAGCACCTCGGCACTTTCAGTGACGTATGTTACCGGACGGGCGTTTTTTTTGCCGAACATGTCAGCCCACACGCGGAAGTCAGGATATATATTGTCCTTTATAAATTCGCGCCACTGGTCTATGAATTGTTCTGATATGGGAGCACCGGTCATTTTGTCGGTCTTCACCACCGGATACACGAAGAAGGTGTCCACGTGATTGAAAGCCTGATGCTGGCGGCATGAAGGACATCGGCCGCAGGGCTCGCCATCCGGAGTGCGGGCAGTGCAGTGCAGATACTGTGTGAAAGCGCGCGCCAATGACAGCTTGCCTGTACCCTCGGGACCTTCCAACAATATGGCGTGGGGTATGCGATCCGTTTCAGCCATGTGGCGCAGACGTGCCTTTACATCATTATGCCCGGGTATGTCACAGAATCTCATCCGTATATGTTTTTAAGTATTCGTTTTACGCTTTTGGTGGCGTTAAGTGAATATATGTGTACCGAGGGGACTCCGGCGGCATAAAGCTCCCGGAGCTGTGAGGTACACCACTCTACGCCCACGTCCTTGGCTGCGTCATCATCTTTGCATGCCATAAGCTCCCGGGCCAGATCGGATGGTATGTCCACATGGAACACTTTCGGTAGCACGGTGAGCTGACCGCGTGTCACCACCGGTTTTACTCCCGGAATGATGGGCACGTCTATACCGGCTTTACGGCAACGATCCACGAAGTCAAAGTATCGGGCATTGTCAAAAAACATCTGTGTGACGATGTAGGATGCTCCGCAGTCCACCTTGTGTTTGAGCCACATCATGTCGAGTTCGGGATTAGGGGCTTCATCATGTTTCTCCGGATATCCGGCCACACCATAGCTGAATGGCGGAGTGTCACCCATAATATCCATCATGGTACCGTCAAGAAACATGCCTCGGTTAAAGTCATTGACCTGAGCTTGAAGTTCCGATGCATGGGCATGTCCACCATCCACCGGTGTGAACCGGCTCTCATGCTTGGCTTTGTCGCCCCGGAGTAGAAGCAGGTTGGTTATGCCTAAGAAATTCAGGTCAATAAGGGCGTATTCCGTTTCTATTTTTGAAAATCCGCTGCATATCAGATGCGGTACGGCGGGTATGCCATAGCGCTGCTGTATGGCTGCGGCTACGGCCACGGTGCCCGGCCGAGCACGCTCGCTTACGCGCTGATACAGGCCGTCAGGTGTTGACTTGTATATCAGCTCGCTGCGGTGAGTGGTGATGTTGACATAGCTCGGGCCAAACTCCATTACGGAGTCTATTCCGGCAAAAAGTCCGGCTATACCTCTGCCTTTGAGCGGAGGAAGCACCTCTATGGAGAACCCGGGAGCCGGACGTGAGGATATGATTTCGGGAATTGTCATGACATACAAAAGTACAAATAAAAAATCAGCGCGCCAACTCTACGGAGCCGGCGCGTTGTTAAAACTATGAAGAATCGTGTTATTCGGCTTTGTACATCTCCACTTGCTCAGGGGTGAATGATGCTATGAAATCAGCGTGCTTGGCTACTTCAGCTTGTGCAAGCTTGTTGTATACTTCAGCTGACCGGGTAAACGAGTCATTGCGCTGAGCATCGTCAAGGAGCAGATAGCTCATGATAATGCAGCCGGCCATCTCTACGAGGCGGCGTGCCATGAAGTCGCCGTAAGCCTGATCCTTTACTGAGGTCACGGTGGCTACAGCCTGCTCGTAGCTGGCGGTCATGGCCACAAGATTGTCATGTATCCACTGGAGCTCGGGCTTTACTTCGCGAGCCTCATATCCGCGTATCAGATTGAGGTATGTGCCTGTGGTGACGTGGCGTATTGCAGCCACCACCTGAAGCTGGGTAGTGCCTTCATATATGGATGTTATGCGGGCGTCACGGTATATGCGCTCACATGCATAATCCTTCATGAAGCCGGAACCGCCGTGTACCTGTATGCAGTCATAGGTGTTCTGGTTGCAATATTCGCTGCCCATACCCTTGACAAGGGGAGTGCATGCATCAGCCATTTTGCTGTACTGTTTCATCTCCTTGCGTTCATCGGGGGTGAGTGAGCGTTCCTTGGCTATGTCCTCATATATCTTGTATATGTCCACGAAACGTGATGTTTCATACAGAAGTGCACGTGATGCGTCAAGCTTGGCCTTCATCACAGCTATCATCTCGTATACGGCTGGGAACTCGATTATGGCTTTGCCGAACTGCTTGCGATCCTTGGCATAGGCAAGAGCTTCGCGATAGGCGCGCTCACTTACGCCTACTGACTGGGCAGCAATGCCCAGACGGGCGCCGTTCATAAGAGCCATTACATATTTGATAAGTCCCAGACGGCGTGAACCCACAAGTTCAGCTTTGGCATTCTTGTAAACGAGCTCACATGTGGGTGAACCCTTGATACCCATCTTGTTCTCTATGCGGCGTACATCCACGCCGCCATCGCGCTTGTCATATATAAACATTGACAGGCCGCGGCCATCGTGAGTGCCTTCCTCTGAACGGGCCAGTACCAAGTGGATGTCGCTGTCACCGTTGGTTATGAAGCGCTTGACTCCGTTGAGGCGCCATGTGCCGTCAGGCTGTTCGGTAGCCTTGAGCATAACGGACTGGAGGTCAGAGCCGGCATCAGGCTCGGTAAGGTCCATTGACATGGTTTCGCCTTTGCACACACGAGGTATGTAGCGCTGCTTCTGATCCTCATCGGCAAATTCATATATGGTTTCGGCACAGTCCTGCAGTCCCCACAGGTTTTCAAACCCTGTGTCGGCACGGCTTACTATGTCAGCAGCCATTATATAAGGAGTGATGGGGAAGTTGAGCCCGCCTAAACGGCGAGGCATGGACATGCCCATCAGGCCGGCCTTGCGGCACAGCTCAAGATTTTCCTTGGTTCCGTCAGCGTAGATTACGCGGCCGTTTTCCACACGCGGACCCTGATGGTCCACATCTTCGGCATTGTCGGCAATTTTGCCTCCGCATATCTCACCTACCACTTCGAGTACTTTGTCATATGAGTCCATGGCATCCTCGAAGTTCATGGGAGCGTAGTCAAACTTGTCGGCATCGGCAAAATTCCGTTCTTTGAGTTCCACAATCTTCTGCATCAACGGATGATTCAGATGATGCTTCAGCTCGGGATTGTCTGTATAAAAGTTAGCCATTGATATTGGTGTTTTTTTATTTTCCTGATTTTATTACCGGAGTATCAGTATTACTTGGAGTTTTTCTTGTAATACTTGATGAGTTTTGGCACTACATCTTCCACATTGCCGGTTATTACATAGTCGGCTATAGTGTTGATGGGTGCGTCCGGGTCATTGTTGATGGATATGATTATGGAGCTGTCCTGCATACCGGCTATGTGCTGTATCTGTCCTGAAATACCGCATGCTATATACAGTTTTGGGCGAACGGTTACGCCGGTCTGACCTATCTGGCGCTCGTGTTCTGAGAATCCGGCATCGACAGCTGCGCGTGATGCGCCTACTTCTCCTCCCAAAGTGTCGGCAAGTTCGTAGAGCAGGTCGAAGTTCTCACGGCTTCCCATGCCATAACCGCCGGCTATGATGATGGGGGAATTCTTGATGTTGACTTTTGACTTTTCAATGTGGCGGTCTATTATCTCTACCACGAAGTCCTCATCGCTTACATATTTTGCGGGGTCCAGGTCTATTACCGTACCGGTATGGGCAGCATCGTATATTTCCTTACGCATCACGCCTTCACGTACGGTGGCCATCTGTGGGCGACATTCAGGATTGACTATGGTAGCCACTATATTGCCACCGAATGCCGGACGTATCTGGTACAGGAGGTTTTCATATTCCTTGCCTGTCTTCGGATCCTTGTGCGGGCCTATCTCAAGCTGTGTGCAGTCAGCGGTAAGGCCGCTGTGAAGGCACGATGATACACGGGGGCCGAGATCGCGGCCTATACAGGTGGCGCCCATAAGGCATACTTGAGGCTTGATTTCACGGAACAGGTTTATGAGTACGGCAGCATGAGGATTTGATGTGTAGGGATATAGGCGCTTGTCAGCCACCTTGTAAACTACATCGGCGCCATAGGGGAAGAGATGTTTCTCCACGTCGTCAAGTTTGTCGCCTATTACCACGGCTTCAAGCTTTACACCGAGCTTGTCGGCGAGCTCACGTCCTTTGGTGAGAAGTTCAAGGCTGACATCGGCCACTCGACCGTCCTCAAACTCGCAGTATACTATCAGATTATTTTTATCGGTCATGATTAGGTAGTCTTGGTGTTGGTTAACATGTATCAGCTTATGGTGTGGTTGGCTATAAGCTCTTTAACGAGTTCCTCTATCTGAGTGTCATCGTTGTCCAGACGGCGGCTTTCTTTGGCTGTGAATACCACATTTTCTATGGCTTTAACCTTTGTGGGCGAACCGGTGAGGCCTATCTGTTCGGGATCAGCCTCTACATAGGCGGCGCTCCATTCGGGTATTACCAGATAGGGACGCTTTTCTATGAGTTCCTGTATTTCCGGAGCCTTGGAGTTTTTCTCGCTTACTGATGCGGCATGCTTGTACTTCTGCAGGCGCATGGCATTGCGCGGACGGCATTCAGCAGCTGAACCGTTTACGGTCACTACGCAGGGCAGGGGAGCCTTTACGGTCTCCACGCCGTTTTCAAGGCGGCGCTTCACGGTAACATATCCGTCCTTAAGGTCAATGATTTCTTCAGCGTACGTAACCTGAGGAATGCCGAGCTTTTCGGCTATCTGAGGGCCTACCTGAGCGGTGTCACCGTCAATGGCCTGACGGCCACCAAGAATTATATCATAGTTGCCGAATTTCTTTACAGTCTGAGCCAGAGAGTAGGATGTGGCCAATGTATCTGCACCTCCAAGGGTGCGGTCTGTGAGCACTATACCGGTGTCGGCGCCACGGTACATAGCTTCACGTATCACTTCTGCTGCACGGGGCAGACCCATGGTGAGCAGTGTTACGGTTGAGCCGGGATTTGCGTCTTTGAGGCGGAGAGCCTGCTCAAGGGCGTTGAGATCTTCCGGATTGAAGATGGCGGGAAGCGCGGCACGGTTTATGGTACCGTCCGCTTTCATGGCATCTTTACCCACATTACGGGTGTCAGGCACCTGCTTTGCGAGTACAATGATGTTTAGACTCATACTTGATTTATTATAATTTTTGTAATAATAATCGATTTATTCGTGCAAATTTAATCCTTTTGGGCTAAAGTTCCAAAATAATGGTCATTTTTACGAGTTTACGAGTTTCGACCCTATCCAGCGGCGTGCATTTATGAACGCGTCTATCCACGGAGTGACGTCGTCACGCAGGCGGCTGTCAGGATATGTGGCGCACTGCCATGGGAATATAGCGCGTTCAAGATGCGGCATCATGGCCAGGTGGCGTCCGTCATCGGAGCATAATCCGGCCACTGCGGCGCGGGAGCCATTGGGATTGCCGGGATATGAAGCATAGTTATATTTCAGCACCACGTTGTAATCAGACATGGACATGGGCAGATTGAACCGGCCCTCGCCGTGGGCTACCCAGATACCTGTCTTCAATCCGGCCATAGGCCCGAACATTACAGACCGGTTTTCGGGTATGGTCACGCCCACGAACTGGCTCTCGAATTTGTGGCTGATATTATGTTCCATGGTGGCTTTACGCTCACGCCCGGGATTTATTAGGTCAAGTTCCATCATGAGCTGGCAGCCGTTGCACACACCGAGTGACAGTGTATCCTCACGTTCGTAATAGGCTTTAAGTGCTTTCCGGGCATTGTCGTTCCATAGGAAGCCTCCGGCCCAACCTTTGGCCGAGCCGAGTACGTCGGAGTTGGAGAACCCGCCGCAGAACACTATCATGTTCACATCCGATAGATCCTCACGTCCACTCATCAGGTCAGTCATGTGTACGTCCTTGACATCAAATCCGGCCAGATATAGCGAATATGCCATCTCGCGGTCACCGTTTACGCCTTTTTCACGTATTATGGCCGCACGTATGCCTGTAGGTGCATGTCCTTTCACGTCAAGGCCGCGTGAGGATAGTGAGCCTGAGAATGAGGCCGGGATGTTAAAGCGAAGCGGCTGTTTCTTATAATTCTGCATACGCAGTTCGGCGCACTTCTCACCGCTCTGAAGCCTATCCAGCAAGTAGGATGTGTGGAACCATACATCGCGCAGTGAGTCAATGTCAAGAGCCTGTTCCTTGCCCATATGGTCAATGGTCAGTGTCCGCTCTGTGGCAGGTTCGGCTATACGGAAATATTTTACCCCAAGTTTGTCTAAAAGAGCTTCGGCCGTAGCTCTCTTGCTGTCAGCTATCTGAATGACCATGGCAGGATTCTCTGCAAATAGAATCTTGACAAGGTCTGTTTCGCCGGCAGCAGCAAATGCATCAGTGTGGAGTGTCACGCCGCCGCGAGTATTGGCAAAGTTCATTTCCAGGAGTGTGGTTATCAGTCCTCCGGCTGACACATCGTGAGCGGCAAGCAGTGCGCGGCGCTTGACAAGCTGCTGTACGGCATCGAATGCGGCTGTAAATGCAGCCGGGTCAGCTACGGTAGGCACATCGGAGCCCACCGTGCCAAGTGACTGAGCCAATGCTGACCCGCCGAGGCGGAGAGCATCGGCAGAGAAGTCAATATAGTAGAGCGATGACTTGACTCGGCGCATGACGGGCGATACCGTAAGGCGTACATCGGACGTTTCACCGGCAGCGGATATTATCACCGTGCCGGGAGCGTATACCTTGTCAGTCCCATACTTCTGAGTCATGGACAGAGAGTCCTTTCCGGTAGGTATGTTTATGCCGAGTGCGCATGCGAAATCGCTGCAAGCTTCCACGGCACGGTACAGAGCTGCGTCCTCTCCGGGATTCTTGCAGGGCCACATCCAGTTGGCACTCAGCGATACCGATGAAAGGCCGTCGGCCAATGGTGCAGCCGCAATATTTGTCAGGGCTTCGGCTACTGACATCACTGAACCCTTGGCAGAGTCAGCGAGAGCCACTTGCGGGGCGTGGCCTATGGACGTGGCTATACCGGAGCGGCCGGTGTAGTCAAGAGCCACAACACCGCAGTCGCTGAGCGGAAGCTGTATTTCGCCTTGGCATTGCTGCCGTGCTACCTTTCCGGTAACCGAACGGTCCACTTTGTTTGTGAGCCAGTCCTTACATGCTACTGCCTCAAGGCTGAGTACGGAACGTATGTACGATTCTATATCTGTATCCGATACCTCCGGCTCACGGTATGTGAGGCTGACCGTGGTGTCATTCATCACGGTGCGGGGTGAGTTGCCGAACATATCAGCCATGGCAAGGTCTATGGGGCGCTCGCCGTTCTTATGGCTGAACGTAAAGCGCTCGTCATCGGTGGTGGTGCCTACAACGTACATCGGGGCACGTTCACGGTCAGCTATGCGCTTTATGTATTCAATATCTTCGGAATCCACTACCATACCCATGCGCTCCTGACTCTCGTTGCCCACTATTTCCTTATCTGATAGTGTGGTGTCGCCTATAGGCAGCGCATCAATGTCAATATGGCCGCCTGTGGATTCAACAAGCTCCGACAGGGCGTTAAGGTGGCCGCCGGCGCCATGGTCGTGTATGGAAACTATGGGATTTTCCTCACTTTCGGCAAGTGCGCGGATTACGTTCGACACACGCTTCTGCATTTCGGGATTGGCGCGCTGTATGGCGTTAAGCTCTATAGCGCCGGCATATTGGCCGGTTTCCACCGATGATACGGCGCCACCGCCCATGCCTATACGGTAATTGTCGCCACCCATCACCACAACTTTCTGCCCCGGTACAGGGGTGCCCTTCAGGGCATCTTTAGCGGCTGCGAATCCTACACCGCCTGCCAGCATTATAACCTTGTCATAAGCGTACAGACGGCCGTTTTCATCATGCTCGAACGTTAGCAGCGAACCGCATATGAGCGGCTGACCGAATTTGTTGCCGAAATCCGATGCCCCGTTTGAGGCTTTGATAAGGATGTCCGATGGCGTCTGATAGAGCCATACGCGTGGATTGGTCATCAATTCCCAACGGTGTTCGGGGGCAAGACGGGGATATGATGTCATATACACGGCTGTACCGGCTATGGGGAGCGAAGCGCGGCCACCGCCAAGACGGTCACGTATCTCGCCGCCTGTACCTGTGGCAGCTCCGTTGAACGGTTCAACGGTAGTGGGGAAGTTGTGAGTTTCAGCTTTGAGTGATATTACGGTGTCAATGGGCGTGACGCGGAACATTCCGGCACGGTCAGCTGCATCCGGAGCAAACTGGAGTGCACGCGGGCCGCTTACGAATGCCACATTATCCTTGTAGGCCGATACGAGTTTGCCGGGATTCTGCTGCGATGTGCGCTTTATGAGCTTGAACAGAGATGACGGTTTCTGCTCGCCGTCAATTATGAATGTGCCGTTGAATATCTTATGGCGGCAGTGCTCGGAGTTGACCTGTGAGAATCCGAATACTTCACTGTCAGTGAGCGGACGTCCTATTCGTTTTGCCAGATCGGCAAGATAGCTTTCTTCTTCTTTGCTCAGAGCCAACCCTTCGGTGCGGTTATATTCAGTGATGTCATTGATATGCACTACGGGCTCGGGTTTGCGGTCAATGCGGAATATCGTAGAGTTGAGTCCGTCAGGGTAGAAGCGGCTGAGCATCTTGTCATATGAAGGCTCTTTGCCGGCCGGAACACGGTGGAACTCCTCTATGCGTGTTATGCCTTTAAGCCCCATGTTCTGGGTTATTTCCACTGCGTTGGTACTCCACGGAGTAGTCATTTCACGGCGCGGTCCTATGAAGCGTCCTTTTACTGATGTGGATGCCAGTGGGGTGGCTCCTGAGAATAGCCATGAAAGTTTTTCTTTTTCCTCGGCTGACAGTTTGTGGTCGGTTTCAACGGCTATTACAGCCGATGCTCCCTGCTTGAAGAATGCTATCATGCTTGGTATTGCTAAATTATTGTGCAAATGTACTTATTTTTTGTCTATTCGGGGTATGTGTAGGGGAATATTTTGTCGGTGTCCATATCCGGTGGGCAGGCATCGTAGGGTATATGCAGCCATCCGTCATAGTCTTTGAATTTAAGCAGCACACCGTTATACCGGCGACTGGCAGATGCTATGGCACTCCACGGGTGTGATTCGGGGGCCGGCGTGCGTGGATGCTCATCATCCGATATGTATGTCACAGTGAGCATCTGCCACGGAGTTATAGTGACTTGGTGGGGCAGAAGGGCGCGAGTGTTACAGGGAGTAAGCATGCGTGACATATACAGAGTGAACAGTGCTCCGGGTATTATGATGAGGAGCACCATTAACGCCACTATGACCCATCGCAAGTCATCATATGTTATGGCGAGTGCCCCGGGAATAGCCAATGCTATGAACGCACACACGCATAGCGGCGTTATCAAGTGCTGTGCCTCAGTATGCAGGCATATATAGGCCGGAGTGCGGTATGTGGCGGTGGTATAGGTCATATATAAAATGAGTGCGGGGCGATGCCGAAGGTTTCGGGCGTCGCCCCGCAAGTGCGGTCATTGTTTAGTCATCAAGTTTATGTATCACCAGTCCGGAGCGCAGTTTCGGTTCGAACCAAGTGGTCTTGGGTGGCATTATAGCTCCGGTATCAGCTATGTTCATAAGCTGATCCATGCTTACCGGATATAAGGCGAGAGCCATGGCCATTTCGCCGCTGTCTACACGCCTCTTCAGCTCTTCAAGGCCGCGTATGCCGCCTACAAAGTCTATTCGCTTGTCAGAGCGCAGATCGGTTATGCCAAGTATATCGCGGAGTATGAGGTCGCTTGATATGGTCACGTCAAGGACTCCTATCGGGTCAGAGTCATTATAGCGTCCTTCGCGGGGGGTGAGCGAATACCAGTGGCCGCCAAGATACAGTGAGAAGTTGTGCAGCTGTGACGGATGATATATCTCCGTGCCGCGATCCTCTACCGTGAAGTCCTTTTCCAAAGCGGCAAGGAACTGTTCGGGAGTGAGGCCGTTGAGGTCGCGTACCAGACGGTTGTAGTCGATGATTTTAAGATGCGATGCCGGGAATGCTACAGCAAGGAAATAATTGTACTCCTCATCGCCTCGGTGATTGGGGTTGGCCTGAGCTTTCTCGTGTCCTACGAGTGCGGCAGCCGCTGAACGGTGGTGCCCGTCGGCTATGTACAGGTACGGAATCTTGGCGAACTCTTCGGTTATCCGGTTTATGAGTTCGGGAGAGTCTATTACCCAGAAGTGGTGTCCGAATCCGTCGGGTGCCGTGAAGTCATATTCCGGCTTGCCGGCTGTTACGGTATCTATTATCTCCTGAAGAGCAGCGTTGTCAGGGAATGCAAAGAATACGGGCTCAACGTTAGCGTTGTTGACACGCACATGCTTCATGCGGTCCTCTTCCTTGTCACGGCGAGTCAGCTCATGCTTGCGTATGCGCTGGTTCATATAGTCATCTACATTGGCGGCTATGACTATACCGTATTGCGTGCGTCCGTCCATGGTCTGAGCATATATATAGTAGTGCTCTTTGTCATCCTGGACTAACCATCCGTTTTTCTGGAAGGCATTGAAATTCTGGAGCGCCTTATCATATACGCGAGGGTCGTGCTCGTCGGTGCCCGGCTCAAAGTCAATCTCAGGCTTGATTATGTGGTATAAGGACTTGGGATTGCCTTCGGCTTCTGCACGGGCTTCTTCGGAATTTAGTACGTCATAGGGGCGTGATGCCACTTCCGTGACCATTTCACGCGGCGGACGGAGTCCTTTGAATGGTTTTACTTTAGCCATGGTAGGTGTTTTTGTGGTTATGGTTTTGTTTTAAGGTTCATGTGGTATGTCAGTTGGCAAAGCCCTGACGGATTATGGTCTGCCGGCGGTCCGGGCCTATGGATATTACGGTGATAGGAGTCTGAAGCTTGTCCTCAAGGTAAGCTATGTAGTCCTTGAAGCGCTCGGGGAGCTGTTCTTCAGACGTAAGTGCGGTAAGATCCGTGTCCCAGCCCGGCAAGGTGTCATACACTGGCTCTATTTCAGTGCGGTCAATGTCAAATGGCATTTCAGTGGTGACGCTTCCGTCGGCCAGACGGTAAGCGGTGCATGCCTTTATTGAATCAAAGGTGTCAAGCACATCTGACTTCATCATTATAAGCTGTGTCACACCGTTGATCATTATAGCATACCGGAGTGCCACCAGATCGATCCATCCGCAGCGGCGTTCACGGCCTGTTACGGCTCCGTATTCATGGCCTATGGCACGGATTTTAGCGCCTGTTTCATCATGAAGCTCCGTGGGGAACGGTCCGGAACCTACACGTGTGCAGTAGGCCTTGAATATTCCGAACACCTCGCCTATATTGCGTGGCGCTACACCGAGCCCGGTACAAGCTCCGGCAGTGACAGTGTTTGATGAGGTTACATATGGATATGAACCGAAATCGACATCAAGCATGGTGCCTTGGGCACCTTCGCACAGCACTTTGCGGCCTTCATTGAGAGCTGTGTTGATATAGTGCTCGGAGTTAATCAGGTCATAGGTGCGCAGATAGCTTACGGCGTCCATCCATTCGGCCTCGAGGGCATTTAGGGCATCCATGTCAGGAGTGGCTCCAAGAGCTTCAAGCCGGGCAAGATGACGCGCGCGGGCAGCGGCATAGCGTTCTTTGAAGTCGGGAGCTTCGGTATCACCTACGCGGAGGCCTGAGCGGCTTGTCTTGTCAGTATATGTCGGGCCTATGCCTTTTCCGGTAGTGCCTATCTTGGTGTCGCCTTTAGCTTTTTCAAGGGCTGCGTCAAGAAGGCGGTGGGTGGGGAGTATGAGGTGAGCCTTGCGTGATATCTTCAGGCGGCTGCGCAGGTCAGTGCCTGATGCCTCAAGCTCTTTGGCCTCGCCGCGAAACAGTACGGGATCAAGCACTACGCCTCCGCCTATAACGTTGATCTGTCCCTGCTGGAATATGCCTGAAGGTATGGAGCGGAGCACATATTTGTGACCTGAGAATTCAAGCGTATGGCCGGCGTTAGGGCCACCCTGAAATCGGGCCACTATATCGTAGCGAGGGGTTAGTACATCCACTACTTTTCCTTTGCCTTCATCGCCCCACTGGAGCCCGAGGAGAACATCAGCTTTACTTTTCATAGCTATCTATGTGTGAGTTGGTTCATTATCTGTATGTTGGTGTCATTGTTTGCGCTTGGTGGCAGTACGGCGGCGTGATCTTGCACACCGGGAACACAGCCCGTAGATACTCACATCGGCATATCGGGGCTGGAACGTGCCAAAACGGCGGTGAGCCAGCAGCGACTCTATGTCAGGGTCACGTACTTCGCGCACTTTTCCGCATGAGGAGCATACAAGGTGGAAATGTCCTGCAAGCCCGGCCGACGGCGGTGACGCAAACTCATAACATGCCGGACGGATGTTGAAGCTGCGACGGCGCACTATACCGGCCTCTTCAAGCAGAAGTATGGTATTGTACACCGTGGCGCGGCTCACATGATATCCATCAGCCTCCATTGCGGCATGTAGCGTGTCGGCGCTGAAATGCGGACCCATGGTCACTGCCTTTTGAGCCACAGCAAGGCGCTCGGGCGTCTTGCGCAGGCGGCGCGTGTCCATGTATCGTGTCAACTCCGTCAGTACAGAAGCTGCATTAGGGCTTTGGCTGTTCATGACGTGTGCAAAGATATGTATTTTTTTCAATTCTCCCCAATGATTGGATGAAAATGAAAAACTGTGCGGGAACGCTATTCAAGATTATGGCGCACGCGGTCGAGATACTGCCGCATGGCATCGGAATCGCGGCTGTTCACTATGTCCTGGAGTTCTGAGAGTCGCTCCTGTATGAGGCGTAGCTGTTCGGGTGTGTTGGGGTTGAAGAGGATTTCGCTCAGCAGATAGTCATCTTCGCTCATAAGTCCGCGAGCTATGGCCATGTGGCGTTTGAATGTAGTGCCCGGAGCATCCTGATGTTTCATGACGGATCCGAATACGAGCGTTGATGCAAACGGTGTGCTCAGCGAATAGGCTATGGTGAGGTCATGTTCCTCAAAGGTGTATTCCTCAATGTGCAGATGCAGCCGGCTGTAAAGATCGCGGAAAAACACGCGCCCGAGATGATCGCCCTCCTTGATTATTATAGCGTTCTCATTAGCAAGATTGCTCAGTGATGCGAATGTGGGGCCGAACATAGGATGTGTGCTCACGTATGGATGTCCGCAGTTTTTGTAAAACTCCGGCAGCCCCGTCTTTACGGAAGCTATGTCGGATATTATGCATCGGTCAGGTATGTGAGACAGTACGGACAGGAAGGCTTCTATGGTGTATCGTACAGTGGCTGCATTGATTACCATGTCCGGCTTGAAATCATCCACTTCATCAAGCGATGCAAACCGCAGCGCATTGAATGTGAAGCGCAGCCGGCGCGGGTCACGGTCATAGACCGCCACTTCGTGATCAAAGGACAGCAGATCCGTGAAAAATGAGCCCATCTTCCCGGCTCCGAGAATAAGGATCTTCATACCGTACGGTCATTTATTATTTCTATCTGCTGGCGTACCGATTCATCATGTATGGCCAATAGAACTGTCTTCAGGAAGTCAGGTGCCATACCCATCTCCACGCCATGCTCTACGCGAGTGCGTATCACGTCATTGTAGCGGGCAGCCTGTACTACTGACATGCGGTGCTCCTTCTTATATCGGCCTATGTCACGTGACACCTGCATACGCTTTGCTAATATCTCCATGAGCTCGCCGTCTATGCGGTCTATCTGCTGACGGAGCAGAGTAAGGTTTTCAGTTGACTGTTTGGAGTCACGTATTACCAGCGTGTTGAGTATGAAATTCAGTATTTCGGGAGTGAGCTGTTGGGCGGCATCGCTCCATGCGCAGTCAGGATTACAGTGGCTTTCCACTATCAGGCCGTTGAAGCCCATGTCAAATGCCTCTTGCGAAAGCGGTGCTATCAGTTCGCGCCTGCCGCCTATGTGTGAGGGGTCGCAAAGTATGGGCATCTCGGGAAAGCGGAGTCGCAGCTCTATGGGTATATGCCACTGCGGCATGTTGCGGTATATGTGTTTGCCGTATGTGCTGAATCCGCGATGTATGGCGCCTAAACGTCTTATGCCGGCATTGTATATACGCTGAAGCGCTCCCACCCACAGTTCAAGGTCAGGATTTACCGGATTCTTGACAAGCACGGGTATGTCAGCACCAAGGTCGGAGAGCGTGTCGGCTATCTCCTGCATGGCAAACGGATTGGCTGAGGTGCGTGCGCCTATCCATATAAGGTCTATTCCTGATTTGAGGGCTTCCTCTACATGCTGGCGATTGGCCACTTCGGTAGCCGTGTACATGCCGTAGGTTTCTTTTACCTTACGCAGCCACTGAAGCCCCTGCGTGCCCACACCTTCAAAGCCGCCCGGTTTGGTGCGCGGTTTCCATATGCCGGCACGGAATATCTTTATGCCGAATTTGGCAAGCTGTCCGGCAGTGTCAAGAACCTGTTCTTCCGTTTCGGCGCTGCATGGACCGGCTATTATTAAGGGCTGTGACGGGTCAATACCGGGGAATGTTATAGGCTGTAAGTTTTCCATAATTTACTTTTGTTACTATGTGTAATTGTGATAAATAAGCTTTAAAGTGCGGCCGCCTCTATGCGCTCAAGCGCACGCAGCATCATATGTTCGGGAGCACACAGTGACAGACGTATGTACCTGTCGCCCCCATGTCCGAAAATGAATCCCGGAGTAATGAACACACGGGCTTGCTCCAATACGCGGTCAGCAAGCTGTTCACTGCTTTCGGCACTGTCGGGTATATGCCCCCAAAGGAACAGCCCGCGTTGGCTCGGTTCAAAAGTGCATCCGAGGGCGGTCATTATGCGTTCGGCTATAGCTCGGCGTCGGCTATACGCCTCGTTGAGCTTGGCGTACCATTCATCGGGTGCGTCAAGGGCTTTTACAGCCGCGAGCATCACCGGACGGAACTGCCCGGAGTCGACATTGGATTTTATCCTTAGCACCCAGCTGACAAATGTGGGATTGGATGCCAGCATGGCCACACGCCATCCTGCCATATTGTGGCTTTTGCTTAGGGAATTAAGCTCTATGGCTACATCCTTGGCTCCGGGTACTGAGAGTATGCTCAGGGGGGTATCGTTGAGGATGAAGCTGTACGGATTGTCGTGCACTATGAGTATCCCATGCCTGCGGCCGAATTCCACTATCTGTGTGAGCAGTTCCATTGATGCTTGGGCACCGGTAGGCATGTGAGGATAATTCACTATCATCATCTTCACACGGCTCAGGTCCATGGAGTCCAATTTATCAAAATCAGGATACCATCCGGTGGACTCGGTGAGCCGGTATGGTATGGCTTCAGCGCCCGTTATGGCTGCTGCTGATGTGTAGGTGGGATAGCCCGGGTCGGGCACGAGGACGCCGTCGCCCGGATTTAGGAAGGCAAGCATTATATGTGTCAAGCCCTCCTTGGAGCCTATGAGCGGGAGTATCTCAGAGTCGGGGTCCAAGCTGACATTGTAGTGCCGCTTGTACCAACGGCTGAATGCGCAGCGCAGTTCGGGTATTGAACGTGTGTTCTGATAGCTGTGGGTGTCCGGGCGCCGGGCCATGGCGCACAGCTCTTCTATTACCTCAGCGGATGGGGGCATATCCGGGCCGCCTATAGCCATGGATATGATGTCGCGCCCCTGAGCGTTCAGGCGTGCTACCTCGGCTAATTTGTGGCTGAACCAGTATTCGCTTACATTGTCAAGCCTATGAGCCGGGCGTATGGATTTATGGGGTGTGTCAGAAGTCATTTTCAGTGGATTTGTAAGTGCCAAGAGTGCGGAAGTCGGATATGAGCGGACGTACGGCGGCTATGGCGCTGCAATAACGCGCATAGCTGTCAAATGTCACGTCAACGTAGAACCGGTATTCCCATTCGCGCCCTATTATAGGTGTTGACTGTATCTTTGAAAGGTTTATGTCATAGAATGACAGTATGGTCAGTACCTTTGACAGCGCTCCTTGTGTATGAGGTAAGGTGAAGGCTACTGATGCCTTGTCGATATCGCCGTCGCGCGGACGCAACTCGTCGGCCACAAGCGGGTCGGCCAGTATGAGAAATCGCGTAAAGTTACGCTTGTTCGTTTCTATGCCACGTGCCAATATGTCAAGCCCGTAAAGCTGTGCGGCATACTCACCGCATATGGCTGCACAGCCTGTGCTTTGTGTCTCAGCTATCTCGCGTGCGCTCCCGGCGGTGTCAAAGCTCTCTATCATGCGCATGTGCGGATGTGCATGCAGGTACTGCTCACACTGCATGAGTGCCATGGGGTGTGAATGCACCTCACGGATGTCCTCAATATTCTGTCCCGGCAGGGCTGCCAACACGTGCGATATGCGCATCTTGTGCTCGCCTACTATGGTGAGCGCGCTTTGACGCAGCAATTCATGATTCTGCAGGAGCGGCCCGGCTATGGTGTTTTCTATAGCCACGGCTCCGAGCATGGACGCATCGTGTGCCATAGCTTCAAAAAGCAGCCCAAAAGAATCGAACGGCACGGTGGCGATGTCGGTGTCACGGCCGTGAGCCGCGAAGTATTCGCGGGCGGCGGCATCATGGTAGCATCCTTCAGCGCCCTGTATGCCTATACGGAGTGGAGTCATAAAGTGGCCTCCTTGATTATGGCTATGGCTTCAGGCACGCTTACCGTGTTTTGGTCGCCTGTAATCATGTTCTTGAGCGTTACGGTGCCTGCATTCATTTCATCGGCACCCACCATAGCCACAAAAGGAATGGCCATGGCATCGGCGCGTGACATTTGCTTCTTCATCTTTGCAGCATCAGGATATATCTCGGCCGATATGCCCTCCGAGCGCATACGCTTCATTATTTTCATGGAGGCTATGGCCTCATCGGTCCCGAAGTTGGCAAACATCACTTTCAGGCCCGAAGTGGTGTCGGCAGGAAACAGGTCAAGTGTGGTGAGCACGTCGTATATGCGGTCAGCTCCGAATGATATGCCCACACCCGGTATACCGGGCATGCCGAATACTCCGGTAAGGTTATCATATCGGCCCCCACCGCTTATGCTTCCCATAGCTACGTCTGTGGCCTTCACCTCTATTATGGTGCCCGTATAATAGTCAAGTCCGCGGGCCAGCGAGGGGTCTATGCGCAATTCCGCATCAAGGCCAAGAGCCCGGGCGGATGTGGCTACGAATCTAAGCTCGGAAACACCTTCCGCACCTTCCTCTGTAGCCGCAAGAAGTCCGGCAAGAGAGTCAAGGCGCTCATCTATGCTGCCTTCAAGCATGAGTATGGGGCGCAGTGCTTCAATCTGGGCGTCAGTCAAGCCACGTTCCAAAAGTTCCTCCGCCACCTTGTCTATGCCTATCTTGTCTATCTTGTCAATGGCCACGGTTATGTCCGTAAGATGCTCCGGTGCATTGATAAGGGTGGCTATGCCGGCCAGTACTTTACGGTTATTCAGGTGTATGGCTATTCTTATGCCCAGACGGCGGAATACCTCATCAATCATTTGAAGGAGTTCCACCTCGCTAAGCAGTGATGCGGAGCCTACTATGTCAGCGTCACATTGATAGAACTCGCGATAGCGTCCGCGCTGCGGCCTGTCGGCACGCCATACCGGTTGTATCTGGTACCGCTTGAATGGCATTTGTAGCTCCTGCCGGTGCTGTACCACGAAGCGAGCAAACGGTACTGTCAGGTCATATCGCAGTCCTTTTTCGGAAATGCGTGTGGCTATTCGGCGTGAATCGGCCTCAGCCAGTTCTTCGGGTGCTACCGAGCGCATGAAGTCGCCTGAATTCAGCACTTTGAATATCAGTCTGTCGCCCTCTTCGCCGTACTTGCCTAAAAGTGTTGACAGGTTTTCCAATGCAGGGGTTTCGATGCGGCTGAATCCGAATAGCCCGAATACGTCACTTATGGTAGAGAATATGTATTGACGGCGTGCTGATTCTACAGGGCCGAAGTCACGTGTGCCCTTAGGTATGGATGGTTTTGCTGACATGTCAGTGTATGGAGTTATGTTTCGTTAATCTGATTTACTGCAAAGATAAGCATTATCCTATTTATAATTTTCGTGATTTCTTAAAAATTGGGGCTTTTGGGGCTATATTTTCAAAAAATGAGAGTAAATAAGAGAAAAACAATTAATATTTTTCACACAATGGAAGAATATACAAGAAAAATTACTACCTTTGTGGCTGCATAAAGTATGAAAAAAAATAGAAATTCATAATGAAACTATCTGAAATTAAGGTTGAACCGGCACGTGCAGAGCATACTGCGTATGCTGAGCGTATATGCGAGCTGATATATGAGTCAGCCTTGCAGCGCGGTACCGGCATAGCTCGCCGTAAGCCTGAATACATAGCCGAGAAGATTACAGGGGGTAAGGCCGTAGTGGCAATGGATGGAGAGCGTCTTGTGGGATTTAGCTATATAGAATGTTGGGGGCATGGTGATTACGTGGCTACCTCCGGGCTTATAGTGGATCCGGAATACCGGCATCTTGGACTGGCAGCGCGTATAAAACAGGCTACCTTTGCTCTGGCGCGTGACCGCTTTCCGTATGCCAAACTTTTCAGCATTACCACGTCGCTTCCGGTCATGAAGCTGAATTCGCGTATGGGATATCGCCCTGTGACATTCTCTGAACTTACGGACGATGAGGAGTTCTGGCACGGATGCGAAGGCTGCGTAAACTATGACATACTGCTGCGCAACAAGCGGCGTATGTGCTTGTGCACCGGTATGCTGTATGACCCTGTTGTGTCAGCCGCTGACCGCCGTCCCGGTAGGTTGGCGCCTTACGGTATGGCATTTAAAGGGGCTTTGAAACGACTGTTCCGTGTAAAAAGATAATCACATAAGAATATGAAAGAAACAGATAAAAAGAAGAAAAAAGTGGTTCTGGCCTTCAGTGGCGGACTTGACACATCGTTCTGTGCCATGTATCTGGCTAAGGACAAGGGCTATGAAGTGCATACTGCTATAGCCAATACCGGTGGATTTACCGATGAAGAACTTGCCGCCATAGAGAAGCGTGCACTTGAACTTGGCGCCGCTTCGCACCGTACGCTTGATGTGACAGGCCGATATTATACTGACAGCATACGCTATATGATAGCCGGCAACGTACTGCGTGGCGGTACCTATCCTATAAGCGTATCAAGTGAACGTACCTTCCAGGCCATGGCCATAATAGAATATGCCCGCGAGATAGGTGCCGATGCTGTGGCTCACGGATCTACCGGTGCCGGGAATGATCAGGTACGGTTCGACTTGACATTCCAGATACTTGCACCGCAGATGGAGATAATAACGCCTACGCGCGACATGACGTTGACACGCGAATATGAGATAGAATATCTGCGGTCACATGGCGTTAAGGCTGATTATACCAAGATGGAGTACTCCATAAACAAGGGGCTATGGGGCACCAGCGTAGGCGGTAAGGAAACTCTTGATTCCACGCTTACTCTGCCTGAATGTGCTTACCCCTCGCAGGTCACTGAGGTGGAGCCGCGAAGTCTAAAAATATCATTTACTGAAGGTGAGCCCACGGCTGTAGATGGAGTGGTGTACGATGACCCGGTAGATGCCATAAGGAAGATAGAGGAGATAGCGTCAGCTTACGGCATAGGACGTGACATGCATGTGGGTGACACCATAATAGGTATAAAGGGCCGTGTAGGATTTGAGGCGGCATCCGCTATCCTTATCATAGCTGCTCATAAAATGCTTGAGAAGCACACTCTTACCAAGTGGCAACAGTATTGGAAGGATCAAGTAGGCACATGGTACGGTATGTTTCTGCATGAAGCTCAGTATCTTGACCCTGTGATGCGTGACATTGAGGCCATGCTTGACAGCACGCAGAAGCGTGTCACCGGCACGGTAGAGATTCAGTTGCGCCCGTATACATATACTCTTGTGGGCGTTGACTCGCCGTATGACCTTATGCGTTCCGAATTCGGTGAATACGGCGAGGTAGGCAAGGCATGGACGGCAGATGATGTCAAAGGCTTTACCCGTATGATGGCCACACCTATGAAGATATATTATTCAGTGGGCAAGAAGGCCGATGACTCTAAGAAGAATCCGGAATGAAAGATGCCTTTAACGATAAGATAGATAAGATACGTGTGGGTATCATAGGCGGTGCCGGATACACTGCCGGTGAGCTCATACGTCTGCTTGTCAATCACCCGTATGTAGAAATAGCGTTTGTCAATTCGCAGAGCAATGCCGGAGAGCGATTGACATATGTGCATGAAGGATTGATGGGTGATACTGACATGCGCTTTACATCCGATGTACCTCTTGATGACATTGACTGCCTCTTCATGTGCTCCGGACATGGCCACAGTGCCGCTTTCTGGCAAGAGCATGAGCGGCCTGAAGGACTTAAGGTGATAGACCTTGCCCAGGATTTCCGTGATGAAAGCCACGGGTATGTCTACGGCCTTCCGGAGCTTAACCGCAAGCGTATTTCCGAAGCTCAGTCAGTGGCCAATCCCGGCTGCTATGCCACTGCCATACAGCTGGCGCTGCTGCCCCTTGTGGCAGCCGGCGCTGTAGGTAAGGAGATAAGCATAACTGGTATCACCGGTTCCACCGGAGCCGGAGTCAAACCCACGTATTCCACTCATTTCAGCCAGCGTGCCTGTAATATGAGCGTATATAAGGCGTTCGAGCATCAACACCTGCTGGAGATAGGGCGGTCGCTTCGACAGGTTAATCCCCGGTTTGATGCTGATTTGAATTTTGTGCCTATGCGTGGCGACTTTCCCCGTGGGATATTCACGGTGAGCCATACTGACTGTGCGCTATCTGAGGATGAAGCTATAAAGCTCTACGAGGATTTCTATCATGATGCCGTGTTTACCCATATGGCCGATAAAAGTCTGGATCTAAAGCAGGTT
>JAMPBB010000019.1 GCA_023666885.1 Muribaculaceae bacterium
AGGCCGCAAGGACGTACCCGGTACGGATCCCTGCGGCCTTCAGCCTTTTTAAACCACCTGTGATAACCTACTGATTCCATACATGTACTATGCGTGTGATTTACAGTGTGATTTAATATGACCTTTCATTTGGATAATTTGTCATGAGGCAGTATATTTGCCGATGTCACTTTAATATACATTGTTATGAAGAAATCTGTTGTTAATTTAGTGTGTATACTGTTTTGTCTTTGTCTGTTCACTTCTTGTGGTGATGATAACGATAATATAATTTGGGATATAAATCCAAATAGTATTTTCGTTAAGATTGAGGATCAGGATGGCAATGATTTGATTAACCCGGAGAGTCCGGACCGTATAGCCGAAGAGGATATTTATCTGGAATATAATGATAAGACATATACCGGATTTTGGTTCAATGACCGCGAGAATTGGGATTTTATGGGCTCGCGTTACTATCTTGCTATTTTCTCGGGATTTATTCAACGGGAAGAGTATTCATGGAATAAAGAAGATAAAATCAATGTAGCAACGGGACGATGGGTTCTATACATTGGTGAATTTTTTGGAGATGAAGATTATGATGAGTCGATGACACTTTATATTAAGGGTCACCCGTATGAGTTTAGAGTTACGAATAGGTTTTGGTGGAAGAATAATGAGCCGAATAAGGATACACACTATTATCTGAATGGTACGGAATGTACGCGCAATGTGACTATCGTTGTGGAGCGATGACAGGACTTTCCCATAATGATGTTGAATAAAAGAAAACGAGGGGATGTTTCACAACGTCTCCTCGTTTAGATAATAAACCAATCATTATCACATTTCTTGCAATGGAAAAAGTAATCTTGCTATGTACTATAAGAACGCGGCACGGATTAAAAGGTTCACGGCATATGTAATTTTTTTTGATTTTTTCTTTCAGTATTTTTTCAGTATCTTAGCGTCAAGTAAAAAACAAGTAATGATAGGTATATATTTAACACTGCTGTGCTTGTTTTTGGCACATGCGCGTTAGTATATTTGCACTGTCAATTAATTGTGAAATAGAAAAATAAAACAGTATATGGCAAAAAAAGAAATCATTAAAAAGAAAGCAAAGGCTGAGGTGGATCCGGCCAAGGCTAAGCTTGAAGCGCTTTCAGCAGCTATGGCTGCCATAGAAAAAAATTATGGCAAGGGTGCCATAATGAAGTTAGGCGATGACTCGGTAGAGGATATTGATGTGATTCCTACCGGCTCCATAGGGCTCAACTATGCATTGGGCGTAGGCGGATACCCACGTGGCCGTATCATTGAAATATATGGCCCGGAATCGAGCGGTAAGACCACTCTGGCCATACATGCCATAGCCGAGGCTCAGAAAGCCGGCGGTGTGGCCGCCATAATCGATGCCGAGCATGCATTTGACCGCTTCTATGCCGAGAAGCTTGGCGTAGACGTCAACAATCTGTACATAGCCCAGCCCGACAACGGTGAGCAGGCGCTTGAGATAGCCGAACAGCTCATACGCTCATCGGCCATTGATATCCTGGTGGTAGACTCCGTAGCAGCTTTGACGCCCAAGAGCGAGATAGAGGGTGATATGGGCGACCGCAATGTGGGGCTTCAGGCGCGACTCATGTCACAGGCCATGCGCAAACTCACCGGAGCTATATCGCGCACCAATACCACTGCTATATTCATTAATCAGCTGCGTGAGAAGATAGGCGTGGTCTTCGGCCCTACCGAAACTACCACCGGCGGCAATGCTCTGAAATTTTATGCCTCAGTGCGTATTGACATCCGTGCAAGCACCGCTCTGAAGGATGGCGATGATATCCTCGGACGCCATACTAAAGTAAAGGTGGTGAAGAACAAGGTGGCGCCTCCTTTCAAGCGTGCCGAGTTTGATGTGATGTTTGGCGAAGGCATATCGCGCAGCAGTGAGATAATAGACTTAGGCGTGGAGTACGGCATAATACAGAAGAGCGGCTCATGGTTCAGCTATGACGGCTCCAAGCTGGCTCAAGGCCGTGAGCCTGCCAAGGCTGTGATACAGGACAATCCTGAGTTGGCCGATGAGATTGAGGCCAGGATCATGCAGGCCATGAAGGATACCGCAGGCGGTACCAAGAAAGCCGCTAAGCCGGCAAAGAGTGCAGCCTCCAAAAGCGAGGAAAAACCTGCCTCCGAGGCCATAGATCCGGATGATGAAGAGCTTGATGATATAGACTTTGATGAAGAGCTTGATGATGAAGAATTCGAGATAGATGATGATGCCAAGTGACATTGCCGGAAATCCGAAATAAGGCAATGCGCCGGCAGTCCCTATGCGGATGTGCCGGTGCTTTTGTGTTGCGGTTATATATCCTTTACGTGCGTGGTACGGAAGCCGACAGGTATCTGTGCCCTATGCGGCAGTACAGGCATTTCCGCTGCTGGCAGTAACTGCGGCGCAGCTGTATGACGGCTTGCGTGGAAAAAGCGTCGCGTGTCCTTATCCCGGCGCGGTTAAACAGCTCCACTACCGAGTTTCTTTCCGGAGGTAATGCCTGAAGGAGGCTCACAGCACGGTCAGTCATGGATTGGTCATCGTGTGTGCGTCCGTATGCAAACATCAGGGGTACAATGGCGTTTATAGCCAATCCGGTTACCGATGTGCGGCTCATGCGTGTGGGGCTTGACGCTGCGGCTGCCCCGAAGGTGTAATGCGAATCCCAGTATCCTGTGAGCGGTACCGACAGCAGTTCCTCGGCCATATCCACGGAAGTTATGTCAAGCATACGGCTGAGCATACGGAATCCGCCGTGCAGTATGGCAGCAAGAGTGGCTATGCGCCTGTGAGGCATGTTTGGCGGTCGCATACGCGACATTTTCCACCCGAGCGATTCAGGCTGTGCAAGGCCGAATTTGTGCGACAGATATTTATATTCACGCATAAGCGAGCAGGCATAGCTGTCGGTAAGCGCCTGTGGCATTTCCAGCAGGCCGCTCTGTCCGAAAAGCAGAGCCTCCACGGCTATCAGGGAGTCACTGTGCTTGCCTATAAGGCGCAGTGGGGTGCTCAGAGCCAGCCGCTCGAAAGGGTCGCCGTTTATTCCGAATCCGAGCGCCCGGGCCAATGTGACGTAGCACACGCCCTCCCAGTCGCCCCCGAGCCGCTTGAGCAAGCCCTCCACGCGGTCTGCTTTTTCGTAAAGCCGTTCATAAGCCAAGGCGTCAATCCAGTCCGTTATGTACATAGGTGGCATGGCCTGAATGGTGGAGAGGCATGGCAGGTCAATGTCAGCGCGTCCTATCAGCGTCCGGAAGTAGTGGTGGAAGTCGGGGTCGCAGGGCATGCGCATCTGGGGTATCACTTCCCCGTTAGTACGTGTTATGAAAGTGTCATCATAGTCCACCACGTGGAGTATCACGGAGTCATATGCCTTGTTCCCGTCATGCTTGTGGCGGTGCCAGTCGCTGGCGCGTACATGTATCTCCACATCGCCGGCCCATACATGGCCGTCTATGCTTATCTTGGCATTGAAAAAGTCCGGCCCTGCATCAGTGTTCAGCTGTCCGGGGTCAATGATGCGCACCGCGCGGCTGTCAACGGTGGTCATCCCTGACGGATGCCACAGACGGTGCTTCCACACGTATTGCATCAGTTGTTCCATGTTCTGTGAGGAGTAAGAAGTGGCGTAGGGGTTCAGAGCTCTTCCACTTGCCGCTTGAACCTGATCATGGCCAAGGCGGTCTGCGCTGCCTCTATGCCTTTGTGCCCGTGCTTGCCTCCGAGGCGTTCATTGGCCTGCGACTCATCATTTACGGTAAGCAGCCCGAATATTACCGGCGTGTCACAGTCAGCGTTGAGCGCCGTCACCCCCTGCGTCACACTCTGGCATACATAGTCGAAGTGAGGCGTTTCGCCGCGTATTACGCATCCGAACACTATCACTGCATCATACTGCGAGCTTTCTATGAGCTGTGAGGCGGCAAATGTAAGCTCTACGGCACCGGGCACGGAATACGTGTCAACGTTGGCAGGTGAAAGCCCGGCTGAAAGCAGCGTGTCTACCGCGCCCTGCTGAAGGCGCGATGTGATGTGGCCGTTCCACTCAGCTGTGGCTATGGCTATACGAATGTCGCTGAGCTCAGCCTTTGAAAGGCCGTTATTGAACAGGGGTACATTTGTTGACATATAATAGATGCTTTTTTATCGTGGAAAAATCTTGTGCCAGAAACCGAATATGTCCATAGTGCTGTTTTTGGCATTGTAAAGTATGTCTACTATGCGGCGGTGCTCATCGCCGGCATTTATCTTGTTGGCTTTGTATAGCATAGTGTTGAGCAGATGTATGCCCTTTTCGCGTGAGCCTTTCACGCTAAGCAGAGCCTCGCCGAGGTCTATCGAGAGCTGAAGCTGCTTGAGCGAGAATTCTGGCTCAAGCTTGGTAAGATACTTCAGGGCACGTGTAAAGTACTGCACGGCCTCGCGCTGACGGCACATCTGTGTCAGAGTGCGACCCTCGGCAGCCAATGAATCCACAAGGCGCATACCGGCGTCCTCTATCCCTTCGCCTACCATACGCATGTATGCATTGGTGGAGTTCTGATATGAGGCCAGCATTTCGGCCTGCTTCACACGCGAGCGGTATATATGGGTGGAGGCGTTCATGGCCAGCAGATGCGCCGGGCCGTATCGTTCGGTCGATATCTTGGCCAAGCGCTCGAATATCTTCATGGCCTTCTCTATCTCACGTTCGGCTTGCTTGTACTGTCCGCGCGAGGTGTGTATGAGCGATATGTCATACAGTAGCGATGCCAGCACTGACAGAAACGGCTCATCCTTGCGTTTGGGTTCCTGAGCCAGCAGGTTCAGCGTAGTGGCTGCCGATACCATGGCGTCGTCAAGTTTGCCGGCATGTATGTACAGGGCGGTGATGGTCTGCATCAGAGCTGCGTGTATGTCAAGCAGTTTGCCGCTTTCCTGTGCCATACGTTGGGCGGCAATGTCAAATTCGGTAATTCGTTCTATGGCCTCGGACACGCGCCCGTCAAGCGTAAGCTTCCGGGCGGCTGTGCGTATGAAGTCATACACCGTATTGAATGGCAGGCTGTCAACGGCATGGCGCAGCTCCGTCATGTTTATATCCCCCCGGGTCAGCTCTATGAGCGGTGCCGTATCGGCGGTTACGGTGAGGAAAATGGGTTCGAGTGAAATGTCTTTCATAATAATGCGGTAGTGGTGGGCTATTGTCCGTCGGCCTTGTCGGCTATGGCTTTCAGTATGGCCGTGATGTCGGTGTCTGAAAGTCCGGCCAGAGCCGGGAGCGTAATGTCACGGCGTATAAGTATGTCAAGCAGTGCCGCCACTACGGCGCTCTGCGAGCGCAGCGATGATGTGGCCGCTTCAGCCGGAAGTGTCCCGAACAGTCCTCGGTGCATCATTGACAGCGAGTGTGTATCGGTGTCCACGTTTATCATGGTGCGGCAGTAGAACTTGATGTTGCGTTCGAAACAGCGCCGCACATCCGGCTCCGAGTATATGGTGAGCAGATCCTCATTGCGCGTCAGCACTATGTCAGCGTGTTCCAGATTCTCTATTACAGCCGGCATGACGCGGGTTATGTTTGGTGCGGCACACGGTACGAACCCGGGCAGATACAGAATCAACGCATGGCGCTCGGCGGCAAAGTCCAGTATCTCCGTAAGCTGTGCGCGAGTGCGGTCCGCCAGCGAGAAGAACCCGCCGAACACCACTATGTCATCGGCATCAATGCGCGGCCACGGAGCGTTGAACCGTTCGCAGCCAGGATAGTGGCGGTTTAGTATGAATGTATCATTCCCCGGGTGCTCACTGTCGGGAAATATGAAGTTGGATGACGTTACGCCGCCATCTCCGAAACGGTCTATGCAGTGAGTGTCCACGCCATGGCTTTCCAGATAACGTACAAGCAGATCGCCGGTGGCGTCACGGGCAGCCTCGCCTACAAATGACACGTTATGTCCGGCAGCCGCGCTGATTGCAGCCGCGTTGAGCAAGCGCCCGGCCGGGCGTGCTGAAAGCGTCATGGGCCAGATGGCATCTTGGCCCATGGGGAATACTATGTCGAGCGTACACTCGCCTATCACTATTATTTTTCGCATGGCATGGTGCGTTTACTGTCGGGATAAATGTCCGAGATATCCGCCGTGATGACGCTTGGCATATTCTGCACGGGTAAATCCTGTGGCATTCA
Source organism: Muribaculaceae bacterium (assembly GCA_023666885.1). GTDB lineage: Bacteria > Bacteroidota > Bacteroidia > Bacteroidales > Muribaculaceae > Paramuribaculum. The sequence continues at coordinate 6,213 of JAMPBB010000019.1, forward strand.
TCACGTTCACTACCAGTATGTCACCTATCACGGTCATCATGGTGGTGGATGTGGTGGGAGTGAGCCCCAACGGGCACACTTCCGGAGCGTCGGCAGTTATGAGCGCGGCATCGGCCAGTGCGGCCAGCTCGCTGTCGGCACGGCCGGTTATAACTATTATAGGTATGGCGGGATACAGGCGGCGTACCAGAGTCACCAGCTCAAGTATCTCGCGTGTACGTCCGGAGTTCGACACCAGAAGCATCACATCATTAGGCTGGAGCACTCCCAGATCGCCGTGCTGCGCCTCCGATGGGTGCAGATTCACTGACGGTATGCCGGTTGAGGAGAATGTAGTAGCTATGTTCATGGCTATCTGTCCCGCCTTGCCCATGCCTGAGGTCACAAGTTTGCCCCCACGGCGGTGTACGTGCTCGGTTATCAGATCTACGGCTTTGTCATAGGCCGGCGTATAGGGGATAGAGGCCACGGCGCGGCTCTCGGCATCGAGTATGGCCCGCATGGATTCTTCTATGTTCATATGTGCATTGTTCATGATGATTACAAAAGTACGCAATTTTTATAACACAAGCTCTAAAAGAATACCGTATTTTCCTTAAATTTGCACAATCCCTAAAATCCAAATATTAAAGGTACCATGAAAGTAAATGACTCACCAAAGACCGCCTCGACCCATTACCGTCTGGCCTCGCTTGATATTCTGCGAGGATTCGACCTGTTCATGCTCGTTTTTCTCCAGCCCGTCATAGTGGCTTTCGGCCAGTTGGCTCATCCGGCTTGGCTTGAGCCGGTTCTTTATCAGCTTGACCATGAGGTATGGGAAGGATTCCGGTGCTGGGACTTGGTGATGCCGCTTTTCCTGTTCATGACCGGTGCGGCCATGCCCTTCTCGTTTTCGCGCTACGACGGGCGCAAGCCTGATGCCGCCATTTACCGCAAGATTCTGAGGCGCTTTCTCCTGCTGTTCCTGCTCGGCATGGTGGTGCAGGGCAATCTGCTTGGCTTTGACTTCCATCACATATATTTCTATACCAATACCCTCCAGTCCATAGCCACGGGCTATCTGATAAGCGCACTGCTTCTGCTGCACTTCCCCGTGCGCACGCAGGTATGGATCACAGCAGGACTGTTGGTGGTGTACACCATACCTATGATGCTGTTCGGCGACTATAGCCGTGAGGGCAGCTTTGCCAATCAGCTTGACCACGTAATACTTGGCCGCTTCCGTGGCGATCCCTCGTACACTTGGATATGGAGCAGCCTCACATTTGCCGTAACTGTCATGCTCGGTACATTTGCCGGACGCATCATCCGTACCGGTAAAGCGGATGGGGCGCGCACCACGCGTACGCTGTTTGTCATAGGTGTGGCGCTCGTGGTGGCCGGATGGCTGTGGAGCTTTGACCAGCCTGTCATAAAGCGCATATGGACCGGAAGCATGACGCTGCTGTCCGGAGGCTACTGCTTCCTGCTCATGAGCCTGTTCTATTACGTGATAGACGTTCGAGGCTATCATCGCGGTCTTGACTGGCTTAAGATATACGGCATGAACTCCATAGCGGCATATATCATGGGCGAAGCCATAAACTTCCGCAGCATAGCCCGCTCGCTGTCATACGGACTGGAGCGCTATATGGGCGAATACTATTCCGTGTGGCTCACATTTGCCAATTTCCTTATAGTATTCCTCATACTCCGCTTCATGTACCGCCGTGGCATATTCCTGAAAATCTGACCGAACCATCACACGCCCGAATTCGTTTCAAAACAAAAAAATCAGTTATGAAACGATTCTGTTTATGTGCCCTGTTGGCATTTATGCTTGTCCCCGCTCTGTCGCGGGCCATTACCATAGAACAGGCCTATGCTAAGTTAGCCGCCATACCAGGTATGGTGGAGCGTACCGATACCACTATTACCTCCGAATTTACCATTACTGACGGTAAGATGTCGGCTGTCAAGTTTTGGGATGAGGGTAAGTACAAGGATGCTGTGGCCGAGTTTGGCCGTGTGATTGCTCAGCTTCCGTTTACACAGATACTCGTATGCGCCAATAATCAGATGTGTGCTTTGTATTACTATGCCGAGCCCGCCGGGACTGACCGTAACCGGCTTTTGGCTATGTTGTGGACTTCATCAGTCGGGCTCATGGTAGTGCAAACCGGATATGTCAATGATGCTACGCTCCGGCTTATTCAGGACGCCCGGCTTACCATGTGGGGCTATGTCGGCGGCCTTGATGTTAATGCAAATTCATTCTAAGCCGGCTCGTTATGGATACATTTGCTATAATACTGTCGGTTGTTGGGATGCTGCTATTCCCCATAGGCCGGTACTATATCATGTGGCAGAAAGACAGACAAAACGCCAGATTCCTCAGTGGCCGCTATCGCAAAGCCTTCAAGAACACCCTACGTATAGCAAGCACAGGCATATGCAGCGTGGCCATCCTCCTGCTTCTCCTTCTTGAAGCATAGCGATTATTAAATCGACCTCTTAGCCGCGGCCGGGGAGCTCGGTGCCGTCATGGTGGGGCATGGTCTGCCGGAGGGTGCGGTTGAACAGGCGTCTTTGTATGTCGGATATCCAGCCCCACTTGTTGAAGTACCGTATCATGTTCGCTGTATGTATCTTGAGCATCTTCATGCTGTGGCGCGATGCGGCGGCATGGTCATGCACTATGCTCACATAGGGATAGTACAGCGTTACGTAGCGGCCGTGTATGCGACGGGTGAGGTCTATGTCCTCAGGGTACATGAAGAACCGCTCATCAAATAGCCCCACTTGCCTGAGCGCGTCAGTGCGCAGCAGCATGAAGCACCCTATCAGATACGGGCAGTTTATGGCGCGGCTATGGTCAGCCTCGGCCAGCAGATATCGCTTCATACGGGCGGATGTGAATCGTTTGGGCAGAAATCGTTTGGCTATTAAATCCATAGGCGTGGGCAGCATTCGGCATGTATATTGCAGGGTGCCGTCAGGATAATATGCCCGTGGGGCTATGAGCCCTACCTCCGGGTGTGCCTCCATGTAGCCGATGAGCGGTGTCAGGGCATCCCCGTCCCATCGTACATCGGCGTTCATCACCAAATGATAGTCGGCACCGGTGGCTAAAGATTCGCGTATAGCCGTGTTGTGCCCTGCTCCGTAGCCTCGGTTCTCCACATGGATGTATTTTACACGCGGCAGAGCCTCGGCCGTTTCCTTTAGTGCCGTTGTAGGGCTGTTGTCCACCACGTATACGCATGCCACGCCCGGGCAGCGCAGTATGCATTCTATAGCAGTAGTAAGCTGTACCGGCGGGGTGCAGTGGGTCACTATGGAGGCGTACACCCTCATTTCAGTTTCTCGGCAAGTATGGCGTCCACCTGTTCAGCCGTAGGCTCTACGGCCAGCACTATGCCATCGGCATCCACCAGCACTTGTGTGCCCCCTCCGTTTGCGGCACGGTACAAGTTCCATATTCCGGCCCGGTCGTTGAGTTCCACGAGGTTAATCCATGGGTAGCCGTCATTTTTGAGCGCAAGCTCCATGTCGGACGTGTCAACGTTTTCACGTGCCACACCTACTATGGTAAATCCTTTGTCCTTCCATTTCTCATACACGGGAATCATGCCCATGGATGCGCGTCGGCACGGGCCGCACCATGAGGCCCACAGATCCACCAAGGCCACTTTCCCCCTTATGAGGTCGGCCAGATTATGCATCTCCCCGTTCAGGTCAGGTGCCGTAAAGTCCGGCACCTTGTAGCCGGGCAGGGGGGCTTCCTGTCCCAACCGGGTCTGTAGCTTTTTCATGTAGGGGTGTTCCGGATACTTCTTGGCATACTGTTCGCGCAGTACCGGAATCAGGCTGTCTACCTCCGGACTGTCATATACCATATCAATGTACGCATAGTAAAGCCCGGCAAGTGTGGGCTCTGACTTGATGAATTCCAATTCTGATTGGCGATACGCGTTGGATATCCGTCCATATTCCTCTTCTATGGCGGCTCCTTCGGGTGTCAGATATACACCCGCACGTTTCAGCGAGTCAAATTCAGCATATATTTTCTGGCGGCTGTCCTGTGGCGTGTCCTTGTCTTGAAGCACGGTGTACAGTTCGTTTACGCGCGGAGTATAATACTTTTCGGCTTGCCTCAGGGAGTCCATGCGTTCATTGAAGCGTAAAGTTTCGATTATCTCTATCTGGTGGTTCAGCCGTTCATTGATGATATCGGTGAGCGGACTGCCTGTAACCTTGGCGGGCATATTATCCTGCGGGAAGCTCACGGTTATAGGGGTGCCCTCGCTGAAAAAGTTGGCATTACGCCATGAGCCGTTCAGCCGTTCTATTCCTAAACTCAGGTCAAAGGCTATGGTGTCAGTGGAGTAGACGGTGTAGTCAAACTTACCGTCACGCACAGGCACGAGATACTTTTTGTTGACGCGCGCATCGTCGCCCGCCTTGACCAGTATAAGCCAGCTGGCGTCTGGGCGTCCCTCTACGGTGCCGCTTATGTGCGTGGGGAATCCCTTGTGGCGTCCGGACAAGTCTATGCCTGTGCAGTACCAGCTACCGCCGTTCTCTATGAAGCTTACCACGGAGTCCTCCTCAGCCAATGGCGGGAACACGAATGTGGCCTCTACGTAGCTTTCCGGCGGTAGAGTGGTCTTGCCCGGAAATGTTATCCCCTCTACGGCCTTTAGCTTATACGTCCGCTTCATGTCCGAGCCTAACAGCACTATATTCGTATCACATGCTATCCAGTAGCCCGGGCGTCCGTATATGGAAGTGTTTACACGTGTGGCCGTGTCGCTGACCTCCACGCTCTCTATGCTGAAAGTCATGGTGCCCGCGCTGAATTCAGGATGCTCCACTGTCCGTGGAGCCATAGCCATGGACGCTACCGCAAGAGCTGCCGCCGCGGTGGGTATAGCAAGTCTTTTCATTTCAGTGATATTTGCCACAAATATACTTATTTGTGGCTTAACAAACAAATGTGCGGATAAGCCTCCCATATCCTTTGCCGCAGTGTTATCTTTGCCCGTATAACCTTACTACTATGGAAAAAATGCTTTTATCTGATCAATCTTTACGGATGTTGACGCTCGCCGTAGTGGTCATGGCTGCCGAATATGCATGTGTGTTCATAGCCATACTCATAGACCTCCGCAGCGGCACGCTCAAGGCCAAGCGTAATGGGCTCAAGCGTACATCCCGAGGCTACAGGCGCACGGTTGAGAAGGCGTCACGTTACTTCATCACTCTCTTGGCGCTGTCAGTGCTCGATGTCATGTGCGTGGTGGCGGCATTAGGCTTGCGCAGTATCACCGGCTGGGCCATACCGCCCTTCCCGTTTTTTACCACGGTGGGTGCCGTGGGGCTTGTGCTTATAGAGATACACAGCGTGGTGGAGAATTCGCAGCGACGCTCGGACTTTACTGAAGCTGCCCGCTCGCTTACTTCGCTGCTTGAAGAGGATGCGGTGAAGAAGCTGTTAGAGTTCTTAGATAAATATAAATAACGCTAAAATATCTTAATGAAATGTTAATAAAACGTCTGCAAGGCCATTTATCCTGCGCTGCGGAGGCCGCATTGTTGCACGGGCGGCAATAAATACGTATCTTTGCATCAATATGTCACGGAGGAGGCCAGCGGCTTCCTCCTTTTATTTAGTGAAACAGAAAATATGATAGATAAGGAACTGCTTGAGCGCACGGTGGCCGATGCCATTGAGGGCACTGATGCATTTATTGTAGATATAAACGTTGGCGCCGGCAATGCCATAACCGTGGAGATTGACAGCCCCGCCGGGGTGGACATTGACACATGTGCCGACATCACCCGTAAGATCGAAGCGGTGTTTTACCGTGACGTTGAGGATTATGACCTTGAAGTAGGCTCCGCCGGGCTTACCGCACCCTTTAAGGTAAAAGGGCAGTTTGACAAGAATGTGGGCAACGATGTGGAAGTGCTCACACGCGATGGCCGCAAGCTGTCGGGCCGTCTGGTGGAAGTGAATGCTGACGGATCCGAATTTGTCATAGAGGTTACCCGCAAGGTGAAGGTGGAGGGCAAGAAGCGCCCCGAACTGATAGCTGAGCCGCTGCGCATGGCGGTGGCCGATACCAAATATGTAAAGTATTTAATAAACTTCAAATAAGAGAACTATACAAGCTATGGCTAAAAAAGAGGAAGCCCCCAATATGGTGGAGCGCTTTGCCGAGTTCAAAGAGCTTAAGAATATTGACAAGACCACGATGATAAGCGTGCTGGAAGAGTCATTCCGCAATGTGCTTGCCAAGATGTTCGGTACCGATGAGAACCTGGACGTGATCATGAACCCTGACAAGGGCGATGTACAGATATTCCAGAACCTCGAGGTGGTGCCTGACGGCGAAGTGACTGACCCCAACATGCAGATAAGCCTCAGCGATGCACGCGCCGATCAGGACCCTGACGTGGAGATAGGCGAGGAACATACTAAGGAAATAGTATTTGCCGACTTTGGCCGCCGCGCCATACTTAACCTGCGCCAGACCCTCCAGTCAAAGATTCTTGACCTCCAGAAAGAAGCCATCTATAAGAAGTTCAAGGAGCTTGAAGGCGAGCTTGTGAGCGGCGAGGTATATCAGACATGGTCCAAGGAAACCCTATTGCTTGACGATGACAAGAATGAGCTCCTTCTGCCCAAGTACGAATCCATACCCGGCGACTTCTTCCGCAAGGGCGAAACCGTACGTGCGGTGGTGGCCAACGTTGACAATAAGAACAACAATCCCAAAATCACCGTATCACGTACCAATGAAAACTTCCTCCGCCGCCTCTTTGAGCTTGAAGTGCCTGAGATACATGACGGCCTTATAAGCATCCGCGCCGTGGCCCGCATACCGGGCGAGCGCGCCAAGATAGCCGTGGAGAGCTACGATGACCGTATCGATCCCGTAGGCGCTTGCGTAGGCGTGAAGGGCTCACGCATACATGGCATAGTACGCGAGCTGCGCAATGAAAATATTGACGTGATCAACTATACCAACAATCCGTCACTCTTCATACAACGTGCACTCAGCCCGGCCAAGGTTTCATCCATACGCCTTGATGAGGAAGAGAAGAAGGCCGAGGTATTCCTGCGTCCTGAAGAGGTTTCGCTGGCCATAGGCAAGGGCGGCCTTAACATCAAGCTCGCATCCATGCTTACCGGATACATCATTGACGTTTACCGTGACACCGAGGAAGCCTTTGAGGAGGACATTTACCTTGATGAATTCAAGGATGAGATAGAGCCGTGGATTATCGACGCGCTCAAGAACATGGGCTGCGTCACCGCCAAGAGCGTGCTTTCGGCTCCCCGTCAGCTGCTCATCGACAAGGCTGACCTCGAGGAAGAAACCGTGGATCAGGTGCTCGGTATACTCCGTGCCGAATTCGAGGATGACGCCGATGAGGCCGATGACTACGAAGAAGCTGACGCCGACAATGCTCCAGAGGCGGCCGATGAAGAGCCCTCGCAGCAGGCCTGACGCCACCTTCGCATCCGCGCACCCCAATACCTCTCACACCTCACTATTACACAAGAATTATCCCAGATTAATATATGGCGAGACAGAAAATAAGTAAAGCAGCAAAAGACTTCAACGTGAGCATTGGCACGGTGATAGATTTTTTACACAAAAAAGGCATCACCATTGAGGACAATCCCAACGCCCGCATCGATGAGGAGGCTTATGAGCTCCTGGCCAAGGAGTACAAGCCTGACCGCGACATAAAGAACAAGTCGGAGAAGATTTCCTCTGAACGGCTCAAGGAGAAGGTGAAGACCACCACACCTCCTGAAGAAATCAAGACGGCTCCCGCCCCGGTAGTTGCCGGGCCTAAGGTAGTGGGTCATATTGACCTTGACCGCAAGGGTGAGCCTGTCAAGGCTGCTCCCAAACCTGAAGCTCCCAAGCCCGCCCCGGCACCAAAACCGGCTGAGCCCAAGCCGGCTCCGGTACAGCAGCCTAAGCCTGAAGCGCCCGTGGCTCCTAAGGTGGTGCCCGCTCCCACTCAGCCCAAGCCTGAAAAGCCTGCGGCACCAAAGCCCGTTGAGCCTAAGGCGGCAGCTCCTGCCCCGAAACCGGTGGCCCAGCAGCAGCCCAAGGCTCCGGTTCAGCCTAAGCCCGCCCCGGCTCCCAAGCCTGCTCCGGCAGCACCTGCTGCCGAGAAGACCCCCGTGGCCACTGCTGAGCCTGTCAAGCCCTCTGAGCCGGAGATATTCACCACCGCTACGCCGCGCCCCACTGTAGGCATCAATGTGGTGGGCAAGATAGACCTTTCGGCACTCAACCAGAGCACTCGCCCCAAAAAGAAATCAAAGGAAGAAAAGCGCAATGAGCGCATGAATAAGGCTGTCGGCTCAGGTGCGGCTGCCGCTTCGGGTGGTGGCGATCGCCGCAAGCGTCGCCGCATATCCGGAAAGGAGAAGGTGGACATAGAAAAGAGCGCCCAGCAGAACACCGGCAATCAGCCTGGAGGTTCCGACCGTCCCTCGCGCAACCGTGGCAGTGAGGGCGGCTCCGAGCGTCGCCGCGAGCGCCCGGCCAAGGAGCGCGCCAAGCGTCCCGTACATGCCGAGGTAAGCGAGGAGGATGTTCAGAAGCAGGTAAAGGAAACCCTTGCCCGCCTTACCGGCAAGGACAAGGGTCAGAAGAAAGGCGCCAAGTGGCGTAAGGAAAAGCGTGAGGCCTTCGCATCACGTGAGCGCGAAGCCCATGAGCTTGAAGCCGCTGAAAGCAAGGTGCTGAAGCTCACGGAATTCGTTACCGCCAATGACCTTGCTTCAATGATGGATGTGCCTATCAACAATGTTATAGCCACATGTATGAATCTTGGTGTTATGGTGTCCATTAACCAGCGCCTTGACGCCGAAACTATCAACATTGTAGCCGAGGAATTCGGTTTCCGTACTGAATTTGTATCGGCTGAGGTGGTCGAGGCCATAACTGATGATGAGGACTCTGAGGACGAGCTCCAGTCACGTCCGCCTATTGTTACCGTGATGGGTCATGTGGACCACGGTAAGACTTCGCTCCTTGACTATATACGTAACGCTAACGTTATAGCCGGTGAGGCCGGCGGTATAACACAGCACATAGGCGCCTACAATGTCAAGCTCGCCGACGGTCGGCACATCACCTTCCTTGACACCCCCGGCCATGAAGCGTTTACCGCCATGCGTGCCCGTGGTGCTAAGGTTACTGACCTCTGTATTATCATAGTAGCCGCCGATGACAATGTCATGCCGCAGACGGTTGAGGCCATAAACCATGCCTCGGCAGCCGGTGTACCTATTGTCTTTGCCATAAACAAGATAGACAAGCCTGCCGCTAACCCTGACAAGATCAAGGAGGAGCTTGCCGCCATGAACTACCTCGTTGAGGACTGGGGCGGTAAGTACCAGAGCCAGGACATATCGGCCAAGAAAGGTATAGGTGTGGATGAACTCATGGAGAAGGTGCTCCTTGAGGCCGAACTCCTTGAACTGAAGGCCAATCCTGACCGCAAGGCCACCGGCTCCATTATTGAGTCGAGTCTTGACAAGGGTCGCGGTTACGTGGCCACTATGCTGGTGCAGAACGGTACGCTGCGTGTGGGCGACATAATACTGGCCGGAACGCATTACGGTAAGGTCAAAGCCATGTTCAACGAGCGTAACCAGCGCATCAAGGAGGCCGGTCCTGCCGAGCCCGCCTTGATACTCGGTCTGAACGGTGCCCCCACCGCCGGCGATACGTTCAATGTCATGGAGTCAGAGCAGGAAGCCCGCGAGATAGCCAACAAGCGCGAGCAACTCCAGCGTGAGCTCGGTCTGCGCACCAAGAAGATTCTCACCCTTGAGGATATTGGCCGCCGCCGCGCTATAGGCAATTTCCAGGAGCTCAATATCATAGTGAAGGGCGACGTAGACGGCTCCATAGAGGCTCTGTCCGACTCTCTTATCAAGCTATCTACCGAGGAGATTCAGATCAACGTTCTCCACAAGGCCGTGGGCGAGATATCGGAAAGCGATGTCACACTCGCTGCCGCATCTGATGCCATCATAATAGGCTTCCAGGTGCGTCCGTCGCTGGCCGCACGCCGCGAGGCCGAGCGCGAGGGAGTGCAGATACGCCTCTACTCCGTGATATATCAGGCCATAGAGGAGGTGAAGGACGCCATGGAAGGTATGCTTGCTCCGGAGATAAAGGAGGAGGTGATAGGTACCGCCGAGGTGCTCCAGACGTTCAAGATATCCAAGGTGGGTACTATAGCCGGATGTATAGTGCGTGAAGGCAAAATCAAACGCAACTCCAAGGTGCGTGTCATACGTGACGGCATTGTGCGCTATACCGGCGACCTCGGATCGCTCAAGCGTATCAAGGACGATGTCAAGGAAGTGCTCACCGGCTACGAGTGCGGCCTGAACATAGCCGGATATAATGACATTAAGGAGGGCGATATCATAGAATGCTTCGAAGAAGTGGAAGTGAAGAAGTCGCTCTGATGCCCGCCACAGCGTATATCAATTTAGGATCCAACATAGGCGACCGCATGGCTCATCTTGAGCGTGCGGTCGCCGCCATTAGGTCCATCCCCGGTGCGTCGGTGCGCGTATCGGCTCCGTTTCATAGCGCTCCGTGGGGCTATGACAGCCCGAATGATTTCATTAACGTAGGGCTGGCTTTGGAGCTTGCCGATATTGACCCCCGGCAGCTGCTTGACGCGCTCCTGCGCATAGAGCGGAGCATATCGCCGGCTTCACACCGTACCGCCTCGGGTGCGTATGCCGATCGCGTTATCGACATTGACCTTATAGCCGTCGACGGCACGGTTCTTGACGTCCCCGGACTCACGCTTCCGCATCCGCGCATGCATCAGCGGACGTTCGTACTGAAGCCCATGGCGGAATTGGCGCCTGAGTGGCGCCACCCCCTCAGCGGGCTTACTCCTGCTGAAATGCTTGCTCTCCTGTAAAAAAATCAATAATCATTATGGAAAAGAAAGATCTCAAGATAGTGTTTCTCGGCACTCCGGATTTTGCCGTGGAGAGCCTGCGCCGTATAGCAGACGGCGGTTATAATGTGGTGGGCGTGGTCACTATGCCTGACAAACCTGCCGGGCGTGGCAAGCACCTGCAGCAGTCGGCTGTAAAGCAGTTTGCCGTGAGCCGAGGCCTCAAGGTGCTTCAGCCCGTAAGCCTTAAGGATCCGGATTTCGTGAGCGAGCTTCGCAGCCTCGGAGCTGACCTGTTTGTGGTTATAGCCTTCCGTATGCTGCCCGAAGTGGTGTGGACCATGCCCCGGTTGGGCACGTTCAATCTGCACGCCTCCCTGCTGCCCCGCTACCGTGGTGCCGCGCCCATAAATCGCGCAGTGATGAACGGCGATACCGAAACCGGCGTTACCACCTTCTTCCTTAAGCATGAAATTGACACAGGCGATATCATAGCGCAGGAACGCATAGCCATCGGCCCGGATGAGGATGCCGGAAGCGTCCATGACCGCCTTATGGAGCTCGGTGCACGCCTGACGGTGGACACTATTGACCATATTCTGGCCGGTGACCTCAAGCCTGTGCCGCAGGATTCGCTGCTCAACGGCGAGGAGCCCACTCCGGCACCCAAGATATTCAAGGAAACATGCCGTATTGACTGGACACGCTCCGCACAGGACATACATAATCATGTACGTGGCTTGGCGCCTTACCCGGCTGCGTGGAGCTGTCTGTATGCGGCCGAGGGCACCCTGCAGGGTACCCTCAAGGTCTTTGCCACCCGCATTCTTGATGAGCCGTCAGCTTCGGCTCCCGGTACGCTTACCGTGTGCGGTGATCGCCTGATAGCCGATACCGGGACATCGCGCCTTGAGCTGCTCAGCGTACAGGCTCCCGGCAAGAAGCGTATGCCTGTGGCCGATTTTCTGCGCGGATGCCGCCTCTCCGATATGCGGTTAGAATGAGAATTGTGCCATAGCCCCCACGCGGCGTGCCCAGCGGTGGGCGCCGTCCATGTTCTGCCTCATACCCACATTGAGCTCGGCTCCCACCTGTATGCGCGGAGTCAGGTTCCAGAACACATTGGCGGCCATGTACTGCCCGAATTTGTACTCTGACGGAGCTACACCGCTGCGCGGCATGTAACGTGTCTGCGAGTAGGATACGGAGGTGAACAGATTGGGGCGGAAATTGTACTGTACTCCTAAGTTCCAGCCCATAGCGGCGGGAGCATACAGCTCGCCCCCGTGGCGCGGGTCCGGTATCAGGTCATAGTTGCCCATCTGTAGGTCGCCTCCAAGCCCTTCATAGCCGTGGCCGCCGCATATGTTGGCATATACGGTCCACGCCTTTCCCGGATGCATGATGCTGCTCAGCAGCAGTCCCCATCCTATCACGTTGTGGTTACGTCCCTGCACCATGTCGCGGTAGGGGAGTGTGCGCACTATGCCTGACAGGCGCACGTGTTGCGAACGTCCCCACTCGTATTGTATGAAGGCGGCGGCATCGGGCAGCCAGTTGTCGCATTTTTGCGTGAGAGTGTCATCCACCGATGCTTGCGATGAGGGCGTTTCAAGGCTCGCGGCCACGGTCCATCGGCTTGACACCGGCTTCATCCAGCGCACCAATACCGATGTCGGCGAAATCTTGTTGTTCGGCCCTGATGCATCCACCGTAGGCGGCAGTGCAGCCGGGTCGCTGAACGTGCTGCTGGCATATCCTATGGTCCAGTCATTTATTACGGCATAAGCTTTCTTCAGATGAAAGTCCACGCCTTGATAGCCGTTGAAGTTGGCCTCTATGTACAGCTGATAGTTGCCTAATGTCTTGTTACGCCCTATCACTCGGAAAAACAGAGTGGAGCCCGACGGCGTGGTGCCGAATCGCCTCATGCGTGCCGGATTCGGAGTCATGGGTATGGCGTAAGGCGAGAAGCCGTTTATAGGCACTACCCCGCCCCATTCGTACCAGCCGCGCATACGCACGCATCCGCCTATACCCATGGCCAGCGATGCATCCTTGCTCATAAACAGGAAGTAAGGAGCCGCCGGATCCTGGAAGTGACGGAACTGATCGTAGTAGAAATGGTCTATCAGGCTGCGTATCGAATCAAGATGCTGCTGCGTTCTGGAGGCCGGACGGCCGTCTATATACACTATCTTATGGTTGGCTGCCAATGAATCCTGCTGGGCGTCCATCAGGCTTTGGGTCACGCTGGTCCCGGCCTCCTTGTCAGCGCTGAGAGGCTCCGATGTAAGTATCGAGCTTGTATCTTGGGCTTGTAGGGGAGTTACCCGAGTGCTCTGTGCCGGCGCCGACAGGCGCGTGGCGCGTTCCTGGGCATCGGCAGCTGCCGGTAGTGCTGCTCCATACAGTACGGCTGTGATGAGCATAAGTGATGACGTATTCATATCTTGATTGGTGTTACGTGTAAGCACAGTTGAAACTATACTCTTAACACCCTCACCGCGCTGTTTGTTTAATTTTTCTTAAATTTGCGTCATGATTCACTACATACGCCTTGACTCCGTTCCGTCCACCAATTCATATATGTCAGCCCTGCCGCCTGATACTCCTGCCGGTACCGTAGTCACTGCTGCGGAGCAGAGCGCCGGCCGCGGTCAGCGAGGCAATTCATGGGAGGCGGCTCCGGGACAGAATCTTACTCTGTCTGTGCTGTTGCGCCCGGCCTCGGTTACTGCACGTGAGCAGTTTATGGTATCGGAAGCCGTGGCTTTGGCCGTGGTGCATACCGTGCGCCATTATTTGAGCGATTCCTACCCCGTTACGGTCAAATGGCCTAATGATATATATGTCCGGGACCTTAAAATTTGCGGAATACTGATTGAAAACACTCTCACCGGCTCCGGAATTGACCGCAGTATAGCCGGGATAGGTCTGAACGTAAATCAGGAGCGTTTCATCAGCGATGCTCCTAACCCCACCTCCATTTATATGCTTACCGGACGCAAGGTGCCGCTCGCTGAAATTGAGGATCGGCTGTGCCGCAATGTCGTTGCCATGGCACATGACTATCTCCGTCCCGAGCGCTTTGCCGAACTTCATGACATGTACGTGTCAGCACTTTGGCGCGGTTCGGGCATGCATCCCTACATCGATGCCGCCACATCCGAACGCTTCATGGCCTCAATCCACTCCATAGCCCCCACCGGCCACATCACCCTGCGCCAAGACTCCGGCACCCTCCGCACCTACGCCTTCAAAGAAGTCCACCCCCTCCTCTAACTTTTCATGGGTCAGAATTTCCGGAGGGTGAATATGGCTCCGGAGGTGGTAGACATTATCAGGGCTTTCGATGTCAGCTCCCGTATGCTGAACTGTATTACTACGCCGGTGGCATAGGGATCGGTGGAGGTATCGGGCACTGATGTGCAGTCAGCGGCCGTTATGCCCCACGGAGCCAGTGACTCAGGGGTGCTGTAAGGAAAATCAAGCGTTATGGAGCTGTCCTTTATGTAAGACATGTTGGCCGTTTCAGCCTTTATCACCGGGCACGTAAACTGTGCCGTGTGCAGGAAGAAGCAGTAGTACACCCGTGGGTCAGGCACAGTGGTGGTGCCGTCCGTGCGTTCTACGCTCATAAGTTGCCACTGGCCGTCAAGGTCGCCGTTTATAGGGCGTTTGGTGCAGCTCGTAGCCGCCACGAGGCACAGTATGGTCAGTATTATGGTCTGTGTAAGTCTTTTCATAGCCATCCGGTTTTAGATATTGTTATCATTGCGCCGAAGCTGTTGCCTAACAGGTGGCCGGCATCGGCACCTATGCCGAGCTTGCCTGACCATCCGCGCAGCCGTTCGGGAGTCCATGTCACTTCAAGCAGTCCGTTGAGGTTGTGCTCCATCTCCGGGGTAGGTACGCGGTACGTACCCCATGACCGCGTGTACGACAGGAGCACCCTGTAGCGCAGCTCCGGAAGCGGATTGCCCTCCCACCCGAAGTGATGGCCCTTTATGCGGTTATGCTTGAACTCGAGCGTACCGTCATTGTCATACACGGGCGATATGAGCAGCGGATTGCCTATGCCCATGCCCCAGTGTTGCCAGCCGGGGTATAGGGCGTGGTGATAATAGTCGTCAGCTCCGCTCACCTGTTCCGGTATTTCGGGTGTGTGGTCCCAGTATACCGGACCGGCCTGGTCACGCGTGTTTATGTACTCGTACACGAATTTAGATATCACCGGATTGCGGGGCAGCTTCACCTCTAATCCCAGCAACATATCCTTCCACACAAAATCGAAAAACATCATGGAGTGATCCTCGAAAAAGTGCTCGTAATAGAGCCGTGCGCCCCAGTCCTCACCTTTCCGGTGATACCCTATGGCGGCGCACCATTGGCCCACGTGGTTGCCCTGCACATTGGCCACCTCCGTAGGCAGAGTTTCATCGCCGCGTTCCGAGTCGCCTGAGGGGAAGAACACTTTCCATATATCCTTGCCCATTTTCAGTACTTGTCCGTCAGGCAGATATACTGTACCGCCCCATTGAGCCGCCATTTCCAGACCGCCCTCCACGGTTATGGGGCTTCGGTCAGGATTGCCCCATCGCAGGAACAGGCCCTTGGAGTGAAACAGCACATGCTCCGCCCGGCGTGCCGCAGGCCCGTAGACGGTGTTTTTTTGATACCGCTCATCGGTAAACATGCCGAACGATACGTAGCCGCGTACAGCCAGCAGGCGTTTGGTCCACGGTATGTACGTATAGCGGTCTATGCCTATGCGTATCTGGGGTATCGGACGGGCATTGGCCGAGAAAAGCATATCGCCCGAACTCAGTTCGGGGTTCACCATCTGGCTTGCCATCTCCTTGCTTCCCACGGTCAGATCCAAGCAGCGGTAGTGAGCCGCCCCGTAAAGCTGCTGTATTATGAAGGTCGAAGTATATCCTCCGGCCACGGCCAAGTCAGCTCCGAAATCCCATGTGAAGGGCTTGTCATGGCGCTCTTCTTTTATGAACTGCGCACGCAGGTATCCGTTGGTCTTTTTTATGGATCCGAGCCCGAATCTGTTGTTCACTAACCAGAACGGCGTATGCTCACCCGTTGAGAGCGCCCCGTTCAGTTCCACACGGTAGCGGTACGTGCTGTCCTGTCCGGGTGGCACGGAGTCGGCGGGAAGCTCCGCGGCCAAGAGCCCCACTGCTATACCCACTGCGGCTATGCAGCATAATGCTTTTTTATATATCATGATGACAAAGTTATCAATAATTTCATTATTTTTGTGTATGGATACTTTAAAACGTTTTATGTTAAGTTTTGTTGTCATTACGTCAGGATTGGCGTCAGTGGCACAGACTCATTTATATACTGATCGGCCTGACGGTCTGTCACTAAGTTCGCGCGGTACAGTAGAAAAATTCTTGAATGCCGCACCTCCCAAGCTACAGTTTGACACGGCCATGACCCGGGCCGATTTTGCCCGTTGGCGCTCCGATATGGGTGCGGCCATGGCCGCTCTTATGAAGCATCCGGCAGCACAGGCTGCCCCACCGCGCATGGTGGCTGAGGCACAGCGTACCGGCTATCGGGTTCAGAAATGGGAGTCATATCCGCTTCCGGGCAGCGTGGTGCCGTTTTTGGTAATGATTCCTGACGGGGCCGATGTAGGGTGTCCGGCTGCACTCTGCATCCCCGGCTTCGGGCAGACCAAGGAGCTCTTGGCCGGCGAACGTGCCGGCAATTACACATTGGCCGGTGAGCCTGACTCGGTGGAGCGTAAAGCGGCCATGGGGCTTCACTATGTGCGTAAGGGACTTGTGGCCGTGGTGGTTGACAATCCTTCGTGTGGCGAGCTCTCTGATGAGGGTTACTTTGATTATCTGGCCACATCGCGCTTCCTCCTTGAAGCCGGATGGAGCTATCTTGGCTTGGCCTCATGGCAGGATAAGGTGATTCTTGACTGGATGAAGACGCAGCCCTCCGTGGATCCTGATCGTATAATAGTGAGCGGTTTCTCGCTTGGTACCGAGCCGCTCATGGTACTCGGGCTGTTGGATCCCTCCATCAAGGCATTCGTATACAACGACTTCCTGTGCCGCACCCGTGAGCGTGCCATGGTCATGAACCGGGCTGCTTCCGATGGCTCCCGACCGTTCCCCAATTCTATCGAACATCTTATCCCTGAATTTCTTACATATTTTGATTTCCCTGACATTGTGGCCGCACTTGCGCCGCGTCCGGTCATATGCACCGAGGGTGGCCTTGACCGCGATTTTGAGCTGATACGCCGAGCCTATGATATAGCCGGAGCTCCTGATGCCTTTGAGTATCATCACTATGCCATGTTCGCAAACCCTCAGGACAGGGCTGACATTACAGTGATGCCTAACGGCATTGACCGCACCGAGTTCTTCCGCCTGGCCAACGTGGATCCCCCCCACCACTATTTCAAGACGGAGTGGGTACTTCCGTGGATTGACAGGATACTGAAATGACTTTATCGGCCTGCGGGCCGATTTTTTTGCACGTTTGTGACAAATTAGTCACTCTACCCCACTTTGCAGCCCTTACCTTTGCATCGTAACTCATAAATGCATCTATCATATGGAAAACACTGAAAACACTGAACTATGCCCTGCTGCTGTAGCTGATGAATCTGTATCGGTTCCCGCTGTTCCCGCGCCTGAATCCGATACTGCCCAACCCGCCGAACCGTCAGCTGATATTGCCTCCCTCCTTGCCGAGGCTGAGCAGCGCGGCTATCTGCGCGGACTCAACGAGCGCGCTGCCGAATCCATGAACACGCCCCGACTGTGGGAGAATCCTCGCCGCACGGAGCAAGAGGCCGCTTACGGCCCGGATGCCGACTATGGCTTCCTTGCCAACATCCGCCCCGGCGTGTGGGACTAACACGTTTGCAATTTTTTTCTTCATTTCACTAACCCATTTTCTAAAAACTTAAAAAAACTATGATTGACACTCAGAATCAGAACACTGCCATTATCCCCGGCACCACCGGAGGCTCTCATGTAATTGACGGTCCGCTTACCACTTCTGCCGTACGTGAAGGCTCGCCTGCCTTGCTGCGCAGCGACATTGACAGCCGCATAGTGCGTGTACGCCCCATGTCCACGCCCGTGGACCAGATTTCGCGAATGATAGGGGCGCGTCCGGCCCGCTCCATGCAGGTGGAGTATTATACGGTCGATTCCAAGCCTGTTGAGGCTTTTGTCACCGAAGCTCCTACTGATGCCCATACCACTTACTCGGAGCGCAAGGTGTTCGTCCTTGCCACGGACAATGATGACATGTTTGCCCGTACCGAAACTCTTCTTGTGCCTGACTTCAACGGTACAGCCAAGGCTCCCACCAAGGGTGGCTCGCTGGTGCTCTATGTAGTGGAGAGCAGCCGTGAGGGCGGCGAGCTGAAAGTGGTGGTGCTGAATTACGATGGCAATGCTGCCGACGGTGGCATACCGCCCATTGAGCCTGACTCTGTGGTGGTACGCATGGGCCGCGGAGCCTCCGAGCTCGATGTGCAGACGCCTCAGTTTGAGGCTCTCCCTGCCAAGGCCATGAATTACTGTCAGATTTTCAAGGCGCAGGTCGAGCAGTCTACCTACACCAAACTGGCCTCCAAGGAAGTGGGGTGGACCCTCTCTGACCAGGAGGAGGTGGCCATAATGGATATGCGCATGGGCATGGAGAAGAGCTTCCTGTTCGGATTCCGCTCTCGCCTTGTCGACCCCAAGAATTTCGATGAGGTGCTCCTCACCAGAGGCATATGGAATCAGGCCGGTAAAGAGGTCAAGGTGAGCATGACCGGCTTCGGACAGGACACCGTCATTGACATAATGCGAGCCGCCTTTACAGGCGAGGCAGCCGGGTCGCCCCGCAAAATCATGATAGCCGGCTCAAGCATGATTCAGGCCATAAACAAGCTTGAGTACACCAAGATAATCAACGCCACTGATACCGTGACCCGTTGGGGCATCGACTTCAATGAGCTCCGCTCCAAGTTCGGCTCGCTCTACGTAATCCACTCAGAGATCTTTGACCAGTGCGGCCATTCATCCGATGCCCTTATCATCGATCCTCAATACCTCACCAAGTACACCCACGTGCCCTTCAAGGTGGAGCGTCTGGATCTGAAGAAAAGCGGTCTGCGCAACACTGATGCCATAGTGGCCACTGAAGCCAGCTGCATGGTGCTCCGTCATCCCATGGCTCACATAAAAGTAGTAGGCTCATGATATCGTCCCTGCCCATACGCACGTTTACCGCCGATGAGATGCTGCGCCTGTACATGCAGCACAGCGCCTTCGAGCTGCCGCGCACCGACACCGGATTCTCCCGCACTGACGGCATTGACCTTGAATCCCTGATAGCCACGCGCCTTCGGGCCTGGTACGTCGATACCCTCCTTACGGCGCCGTTGGATAGTCTGCCTCTCACTGACGTCACGCAGCGTATACGCCTCGTCCGTGCTCCTTCGGGAGCCGGCGAGGTTTCCCTACCCGCCGGATGCCTGCGCGTGGCCCAAGTGATGATGAAAAGCTGGGAGCGCCCCGCCCGGATAGTCACCGACCCCGCATCGCCCTTAGCTCTTGACCAGCACTGCCGGTTCACCCGAGGTGGCCGCGTCAGTCCCGCGGCAGTAGTGGAGGGGAGTACCCTGCGCCTCTACACACCGTCCGCCGACACCTCTGACACCCTCACGAGCCTGCTCTGCGTCCTCCTCCCGCCCGACGGCACCTACCACCTCACCGATCCCCTGCTCTCCACCATCCCCACCCTCGACCTCCCCCTCCTGTAACTAATTATGTGGACCTTCGGAACTCATTCGGCGGGATTGCGAAGTAATCATTTCTGATTAGCTGTGGCAGCACCGAAGGTGATGTCTGTTGGAAACCCCGGGATTCTCGAAGCCCGGGGGAGAGGAGCATGAAAAGCCAATCCAGCCTCGCAGAGGATGTCAGTCCGGGTTGATACCTTTTTCCCATGCCGGGTCATGGGGTTTCCAACAAACATCGCCTCCGGCGCTGAATTAAATGATTCTGTTCAGAATCAAACCGTCCAACACTGCCACCGTGGGTCTTCGCCTATCGGCTCCGGCCCCCGGCTACACATCAAAGATTGGGTCAATGTAGAAAGTAGGTTGTTAAAAGTTTCACAAATGTATGTAAATTTGT
>JAMPBB010000001.1:0-26975 GCA_023666885.1 Muribaculaceae bacterium
GACCCGGGTAAGGGCATTATACGGTTATTTAATTTCTAAATGAAAGAGCCGTGTTAATTATGGTTATTATGGTTTTGTACATATGCCGTGCCGTGACGGCTCTTTTTGTTACGCTGATGTGTAAAAGTGTTATGATTTTTAGTTACTTTTGCAGCTGATAAACCAATATATAGAAATTACGTTAATGAAAGCATTTGTTTTTCCCGGTCAGGGCGCACAGTTTGTGGGTATGGGCAAGGATCTGTACGATAACAGCGAGGTAGCGCGTGACATGTTTGAAAAAGCTAACGAGATTCTGGGTTTCCGTATCACAGATATTATGTTTAATGGCACCGATGAGGAGCTTAAGCAAACCAAGGTTACTCAGCCGGCCATATTTCTCCATTCAGTAATTTTGGCCAAGACCATGGGTGATGAGTTTGTCCCTGATATGGTGGCCGGCCACTCATTGGGCGAATTTTCCGCACTTGTGGCTGCCGGAGCTCTTACATTTGAGGACGGACTCCGATTAGTGTCGGCTCGTGCGCAGGCCATGCAGAAGGCTTGTGAGATGAAGCCCTCTACCATGGCTGCCGTACTGGCTCTGCCTGATGAAAAGGTTGAGGAGATATGCGGCTCGGTTGACGGTGTTGTGGTATGTGCCAATTATAACTGCCCCGGCCAGATAGTTATATCCGGTGAGGTAGAGGCTATAGATGCCGCATGTGAAAAGCTGCTTGCTGCCGGAGCCAAGCGTGCACTGAAGCTCAAAGTGGGCGGTGCATTCCATTCGCCTTGCATGGAACCGGCACGTGCTGAACTTGCCGAGGCTATAGAGCGTACGGAAGTGTCTGCGCCATGCTGCCCCGTATATCAGAACGTAGATGCGCTTCCTCATACTGACCCGGCTGAAATTAAGGCCAATCTTGTAGCACAGCTTACCGCACCGGTGCGCTGGACTCAGACTGTGAAGAATATGATAGCTGACGGTGCCACTGAATTTGTGGAACTCGGCCCGGGCAAGGTACTTCAAGGGCTGGTAAGCAAGATAGACCGTAGCGTCACGGTATCAGGCCGTCAGTAAATAGACAAGCTATAATAACGCATTTATACGCACTTCCATCCGTATGTGGCGGATGGAGGTGCTTTGCTTACTTATGACAATATCATATCATACACTACCTAATGGGCTCAAGTGCGTGCACGCCCTGTCAGCGGGCAATGCCGAATATTTCGGGGCTCTTGCCGATACGGGCAGCCGCG
Organism: Muribaculaceae bacterium; assembly: GCA_023666885.1. Lineage (GTDB taxonomy): Bacteria > Bacteroidota > Bacteroidia > Bacteroidales > Muribaculaceae > Paramuribaculum. Next base: position 1,243 of record JAMPBB010000001.1, read on the forward strand.
ATGAGGCTCCCGGACGTGAAGGTCTGGCTCACTTCGTGGAGCATACCATATTCAAGGGCACTGCGCGGCGCCGCTCATGGCATATAATAAACCGAATGGAGTCAGTGGGCGGTGAACTCAATGCCTACACCACCAAGGAATCCACTGCGGTTTACTCACTTTTCCCCAATGGGAATATAGACAGGAGTATGGAGCTTGTGGCTGATTTGATTACCGGCTCACGCTTCCCCCGGGCAGAGATAGACCGTGAACGAGAAGTGGTGGCCGATGAGATAAATTCATATCTTGACATGCCATCGGAGGCGGTGTACGATGATTTTGATGAACTCATTTTCGCTGGGAATCCGTTAGCGCACAATATACTCGGAACGCTTCATTCACTCACCGCTTTTACGCCTGAGATATGCCGCGAGTACCTTGTATCACGCTATACGCCGGGACGTATGGCCCTGTTCTACTTGGGCGGTGAGCACCCGGATAGGGTGTTCCGTATGGCGGAAAGGTATTTCGGGCATATGGATCATGATGATTTGCCCTATGCCCGTACTGAGCCTCATGATGTTAGTGCATTTTGTGAGCATAAGAATGTAGGGAGCCATCAGGCTCATAACCTGATGGGCGTGCGTATTGGTTCGATGTTCAGCCCTGACCGATATGCTGTGGCGTTGCTTACCAATATACTTGGCGGTCCGGGCATGAATTCGCTGCTTAATGTGGAGTTGCGTGAACGCCGGGGGCTCGTTTATACAGTAGAGGCCTCAACGGCACTATACACTGACTGCGGGCTTCTGAACATATATTTCGGATGTGATCCGGATGATGTTTCTGCATGCAGGCGTATAATTGACCGCAAACTGAAGGAACTTACCGATGCTCCATTATGCCCGCGCCGACTTGAATCGGCCAAGCGTCAGTATTTAGGACAGCTGAAAGTCAGTGCGGATAATAGGGAAAACCGTGCCCTATCCATAGGACGCGCCATGCTGTATCGTGGCCGGGTGGCTTCAGATGCGGAGATAGCCGAGGCCATAGCGGCTGTCACTCCATACGATGTACAGCGTGCGGCCTCGCTTGCATCGCCAGGCCGTATGTCAATGCTTACGTTGGACTAAAGAGATGTATTTTTGGCTAAAATAACAGCATGGCAGTGATGAATTGGATAAAAAATAGTAATTTCGTGACTGCAAAGTGCGTAACACGGTGATAATCATATGAAAATAGGTGATATAGACCTTGGATCACGTCCGGTGGCGCTGGCACCCATGGAGGATGTTACGGATCGGTCATTCCGCTTGCTCTGCAAGGAGCAGGGCGCTGATATGGTGTATACGGAATTCGTATCGGCCGATGCTCTCATACGTAATATCGCCGCCACTACGCGTAAACTGCATATTGACGCCGCCGAACGCCCCACGGCTATACAGATCTATGGCCGTGAACCGGAGCCTATGGTTGAGGCTGCCAAGATAGTTGAGGCTGCCGGACCGGATGTCCTGGACATAAATTTTGGATGCCCTGTAAAGAAAGTGGCCGGTAAAGGCGCGGGCGCCGGACTGCTGCGTGATATACCCAAAATGCTTGAGATAACGCGGGCTGTGGTGCAGGCAGTGAAAATTCCGGTCACAGTAAAGACGCGTTTGGGCTGGGACTGCAATACGAAGATTATTCCTGAACTCGCCGAGATGTTACAAGACTGTGGGATAGCAGCAATAACCGTACATGGGCGCACGCGCTCGCAGATGTACACCGGCCAGGCTGACTGGGAGATGATAGCGCGTGTCAAGGATAATCCGCGACTTACGATACCGGTGATAGGCAACGGTGACATAGCCACCCCCGCTCAGGTGCGTGATGCCTTTGACCGCTATGGTGTGGATGGTGTGATGGTGGGTCGTGCCGCCATTGGCGCACCATGGATATTCCGAAGCCTTAAAGCCGCCGCCATGGGCTATGACAATATCCCGGAGCCTGATATTGAAGAGAAATTCAGCATACTGCGGCGTCAGATACGCGAGAGCATAGACCGCATAGATGAGTATCGTGGTATCCTGCATATTCGCCGGCATCTGGCTGCCTCGCTGCTCTTCAAGTGCATACCTCATTTCCGCGATACGCGCATAGCCATGCTCAGGGCCGATACGTTCTGTGAACTTGATGACATACTTACCCGAGTGCAGACCCAAATTCTACCCGGGCTAATGGCTGACACTGATTATTCATCATATAACAAATAAAGACTTATTGATATTATGAAAAAGTTTCTTGCTGCATTAGTTGTCCTCTTCCCGGCCATATTGCCGGCTCAGAACTCAGGGATGGAATCATTCTCACTTGATGTTAAGGAGTTTGATGAATTGAAAGTGGTGGACGGAATAAATGTTACGTATTTTTGTGATCCTCAGCAGGCCGGTACCGTGAAGTTTGAAAGTACGCAAGCACTGGCCGATGCCATAATATTCGACTCCAACGGTAAGGGTAAGCTTGAGGTGAAGCTGGCCATACGTGACAAGAAATATGAGAATCTGCCTACCGTACGTGTGTACTCTTCATATCTTACCAAAATAGAGAACGACGGCGACTCTACCGTTACGGTGGCCAAATTTGCTCCGGGGCCGAAATTCCAAGGCCGATTGATAGGCAATGGCCGACTGGTGGTGAATGGCATAACCTCAGCACGTACCGAGTTTACCCAAACTGCCGGGAATGGTCAAATAGTGGCAAACGGAAAGACGGAATCAGCCAACCTTAAAATTGCCGGTGTAGGACGTATAGAAGCATACGATCTTGATGCCAAAGAGGTATCTGCCAAGGTACTGGGTACCGGATGGATTCAGTGTTCGGCTTCAGAACGGCTTAACGTTGTCGGTGCAGGTACGGGTACCGTTACGTATAAGGGGCGTCCGGTGGTGAAGGATAGAGCTCTTAATATAAAGACCCGCCCGTTTGACCACTGATCCGTATTGAATATGGATATCTCCCCGCAGTCAGATGCCGGAATGAAGCTCAAGGTGGCGCGTACCTTGAAGTGGAACGTCGTGGACAAGTTTGGCTCCCAGTTGCTGTATCTGGTGACAGGTATAGTGCTGGCCAACGTTCTGTCCAAGACTGATTTCGGCCTGGCCGGGGCTGTCATGGTGTTTCAGAGCTTTGCTACGCTGCTGGTGGACAGCGGCTTCTCATATGCATTGATTCAGAAGAAAAATCCGTCAGATACTGACTACAGTACAGTGCTGTGGTTTAATATGGGCATGGCTATATGCATATACGCCATAATGTATGTAGCGGCACCATTGGTGGCCATGTGTTTTGAGAACGATGCGAGGCTTGTTCCTCTTACGCGTGTAATGTTTTTGGCTCTCGTACTCAATGCGGCATCGATAGTTCAGGCTAACAGGCTTATGAAGCTGATGGATGTGCGCATGGTGGCGGTAGCCAATTCAGTGGGGCTCTTTGCCGGGGCTGTCACCGGGATAGCTATGGCTATTTATGGTTTTGGAGCATGGGCTATAGTGTGGCAGACCATAGTCATGGCGGCTATGCGTAGCGCTGTGTTGTGGGGATGTACCGGATGGACACCGAAAGCATGTTTCAGCATGGACTCGCTGAAGAGCATATTTCATGTAGGCGCAGGCATTATGGGCACGTCATTTCTTAATGTAGTGTTCCAGAACATTTATCAGTTTCTTATAGGATACCGTAGCGGATTGGTGTCACTCGGATACTATACGCAGGCCGATAAGTGGAGTAAGATGCCTGTGGCCTCACTCTCAGCCGTGTTCACATCATCCTTCTTGCCGGCGCTGTCACAGTATCAGGATGACGGTAGGCGTTTCGCATCGGCTACGGCCAAGATGAACAGGCTTACGGCCTATTTGCTTTTCCCGGCATTGGGACTCCTGATAGTGATGGCCACTCCCATATTCCATGCGTTGTTCGGGATGAAATGGGATGGCGCTATACCGCTGTTCCGGCTCTTGCTTCTGCGAGGTATATTTACCGTTCTCGGGGCGGTATATAACAACTATATAGTGGCCCTTGGCCGAAGTAGGCTTATGATATATACCGAACTTCTGCGTGACGGCACGGCCATAGCCGCCATACTGCTCACGCTTCCGTATATGGCGCTTACCTTGCCGGAGAATCCTACATATGGGCTGGTTATATTCGTGTCAGGTCAGGTGGTGGCATCGGCTATATGCTGGCTTGTGACCCTGTTCATTGCGGCCCGCCTGTCAGGCCGCAAGTGGGTGGAGTATATCACGGATATTGTACCCTATGTAGCTATGACGGGGCTAATATGTGCGGGTGTATGGTATCTTAGTAGGTTCATATCAAACCCGTGGCTCCTTTGTGCTGCACAGGGGCTGGCGGGAATCGCGGTGTATATGGCTATGAATTATGTGCTTGGCTCTAAGATTCAGCATGATGCTATAGAGTATGTCACTTATAGATTCCGCAAAAATAATCCCTCCACGGATAGTGCCGCAGAGGGTGATGAGTAATCCTGTATAGCTTTCTGTATACCCTGTGGTTTCTGTCCCTGTTCTGATATTATACAGAGGTGGATGTATATCGGTTATAAATCAGCTCTTAGTTTTCCGAAAAGTGAGCTCAGGCGCTCGCTGACGGTGGGAGCATGATTGCGCAGATGTACATGTACGTTTGAATCATCCTTGTTCAGTATCACGAGTGAGGAGTGGAGCACTATTACTATCTCATCAGCCAGTTCCACTATCGCGTGAATATTGGCCAGCGGCAGTTTATGGAACGGCGAGTCAGGAGGAATGGTGCCTATTATTAGGTGCGCTTCATCGTCAATGGCTACGTCGTGGGTGTCCATAAGATGCTCGAACAGAATAGCTATGTCCAGTTCATCAGGGCTTGAGGGACGTTTGTCAAACTTCCTGTACAGTGAATTGATGGTTTCTTTGGTAAGCATGTCTGTGTTTATGTGAATGGGTGGTTTCTTGTGGTGGTCTGTCCCGGATCAGTTTCCGTACCGGAAGTATATAAAATGACTGAGGTGAAGAGCAAGCAGTGATGTAGTGGAAGCGCTGCACGTGTCGGTCATTGATATAACGCGGCCGGTACTTATTATGTTCCCATAAAATGCACGGCCATGCCCCGATTTTTCAGGGTATGGCCGTGTATGGTAGTATGTAGCCTTATTAAGCAAGGAATCCGAGGAGTACACCTGCGGCAACTGCCGAGCCTATCACACCGGCCACGTTGGGACCCATGGCGTGCATGAGCAGGTAGTTGGAGGGGTCATATTCAAGTCCCAGATTATTGGATATGCGGGCTGACATGGGCACAGCCGATACGCCTGCATTGCCAATAAGCGGATTGATCTTCTTGGATTTGGGAAGCACCAGATTGAAGAGCTTTACGAAAAGCACACCTGATGATGATGCTATGATGAATGCCATGAATCCAAGGGCAAATATGCCTATGGTTTCAGCCGTAAGGAATTCGGATGCCTGTGTGGATGCACCTACCGTCATACCCAGCAGTATGGTCACTATATCAGTGAGAGCGTTGCTTGCAGTTTTGGCCAGACGGGTGCACACGCCGCATTCACGAAGCAGGTTGCCGAAGAAGAGCATGCCTAACAGAGGTATGCCTGAGGGCACCACGAAGCATGTGAGCAGCAGGCCCACTATGGGGAATATGATCTTTTCGTTCTGCGATACGGCGCGGGCCGGCTTCATCTTTATAAGGCGCTCCTTCTTGGTGGTGAACAGACGCATGAGCGGCGGCTGTATTACCGGCACGAGAGCCATGTATGAGTAAGCCGAAACGGCTATGGCACCCATGAGGTTAGGAGCCAGCTTTGATGACAGGAATATGGCCGTGGGGCCGTCGGCACCGCCTATTATGGCTATTGCACCGGCCTGGTCAGGCGCGAATCCGAGCAGCAGAGCCACCATATAGGCACCGAATATGCCGAACTGGGCGGCAGCGCCTATAAGCATCAGCTTAGGGTTGGCTATAAGAGCGGAGAAGTCAGTCATGGCACCGATACCAAGGAATATCAGTGGCGGATACCATCCGGCGCTTACACCATTGTAAAGTATATTGAGCACGGAGCCTTCTTCATATATACCTATCTCAAGGCCGGCCTCAGTATTGAACGGAATATTGCCTATGAGCATACCGAACCCTATGGGTACGAGCAGCATAGGCTCGAAGTCCTTTTTAATGGCTAACCAGATGAAGAACAGGCCCACGGCAAGCATTACGAAATGCTCCCATGTGGCATTGTAGAATCCGGTCAGATGCCAGAACTCCGACAGATTTTGCATTAGGAAGTCACTGAACTGCATATTCTAAAGCTTTTATGTCAGTAAATGTTGTGGCCTGAACTTTATTATTCAAGCGTGATAAGAACGGCGCCTTCCAGTACGGCATCGCCGGGATTGACATTGATGGCAGCCACTTTGCCGTCACGTCCGGCATGGATGGCGTTCTCCATCTTCATAGCTTCAAGAACAAGCACTGTATCAGCGGCCTTGACGGCGTCGCCTACCTTCACGGGTATTGAAAGCACGGTACCGGGTAGGGGAGCCTTAACGGCATATCCGGCTGCACCGGTTGCTGCGGGCTTGGCTATAACCTTGGCGCCTGATTCAGTGCGGGGTGCTGCTGAGGGACGCGGAGCGTTGACTATGGTAACAGGTTTCTTGCCGGCTTCAAGCTCTACCTTGTAGGGTATGCCGTTGACCTCCACCTGAGCCACATTGTTATCTATGTCACCAATGGCTACTTTATATGTGTTGCCGTTGATTTTATATTTATATTCTTTCATTGGATATTAGTGAGAAAATGATATTTGTTATGTGATTATGTAACGTGACTGACGGTCAGCGGCGCGGCAGCTCACGCAGGCTGTATATCTTGGAGCTCCAGGGTGAGTAGGCGCGTTTAACTTTGTTGATGGTCAGAACCGTGCTCTCGGTGTCATGTGCGTCAAGATGCTCATGAAGAGCCATTACTATGGCGGCAATCTCCTCGCCGGTGTCATGCTCGGGATGTCCGTTGGCAGGAGTATCGCCGGGTTCGGCAGCCTGACTGCGCACCTTGTTACGGCGGTTGATGGATGCACCTATCTTGCTTATGGCATAGAAGCACAGGCAGAGCAGAAGCAGAGCGGAGAATACTATGGCCATGGCCATGATGGTCATGCCGAATCCGTCCTCATCCTGCTGGCTGAACATCTCCACCTTGTTATTGGTGTCCTTGATGATGTTGTTGCTGCTGGGGGTTATGTACTTGTTGCCGGAGCCGTCACGTACTTCCCACATCGAGGCATCATCCTTGTCATCCTTCTCTCCGTCCACCTTGCGGGCATAGGAGGTGTTGGGAAGCAAGGATGCCGGTATCACCACTTCATCTATCAGTGTGAGTCCGTCGGCATCATAGATACCTATCCAGTTGTCCTGACCGGGTGTCAGTGTGAAGCTGGTGTGGAAAGTGCCTTTGGAGGGCTCGCCGTCAGTCCAGAATATCACATGCTGGCGTGAGGGTATCTCAGTGTTGACATCACCTAACGGTACGGGATATTTCTTGGGGTTTGACTTGTCATTGGTCAGATATACGCTTGATATCTCCAGGGGAGCGAAGGTGGAGTTGAACAATTCTATCCAGGCTGAGTGCCGACCGTAGTCGTCCACTATGCTTGAATCATTGCTCACCATCACTTCGTTGATGCGCAGTCCTCTACGCCCCTGGGCCGAAGCCACGGCAGCACATGCCACTATGGCCACGAGCAGTAGGGTCAGTTTCTTTTTCATATCAGCGTGGTTGATTACAGAGGTATGTTGCCGTGCTTCTTGGCGGGATTGGTCACTTTCTTGGTGGCCAACTGCTGGAGGGCACGAATTACGCGGAAACGGGTGTTGCGAGGCTCTATAACATCATCGATGTAGCCGTAGCGGGCTGCATTGTAGGGGTTGCAGAAGAGCTTGTTGTACTCGGTTTCCTTTTCCTTGAGTACGGCTGCGGGATCTTCGGCTGCCTTGGCTTCCTTGGCATACAGTACCTCTACGGCACCGGCACCGCCCATAACGGCTATTTCCGCAGTAGGCCATGCGTAGTTCATGTCGCCGCGCAGCTGCTTGCAGCTCATCACTATATGGCTGCCTCCGTAGCTCTTGCGGAGTGTTACGGTTACTTTGGGTACGGTGGCTTCACCGTAGGCGTAAAGGAGTTTTGCGCCGTGGAGTATCACACCGTTGTATTCCTGACCGGTGCCGGGCAGGAAGCCGGGAACGTCCACAAGTGTTACCAGAGGAATGTTGAAGGCATCGCAGAAACGCACGAAGCGAGCCCCCTTACGTGAGGCGTTGCTGTCAAGCACGCCTGCCAGATATTTAGGCTGGTTGGCCACGATACCTACAGCCTGACCGTTGAAACGGGCGAAACCTACTATGATGTTCTTGGCATAGTTACGCTGTACTTCAAGGAATTCGCCATTGTCTATTATGGCTCCTATCACTTCGTACATGTCATAGGGGCGGGTGGCTGAATCGGGAATTATGTCGTTGAGGGAGTCCTCAAGGCGGTCAATGGGGTCATTGCATTCTACCAGCGGCGGCTCCTCAAGATTGTTCTGAGGTATGTAGCTGAAGAGCTTGCGTATTATCTTGAGGCAGTCCTCGCCATCCTCAGCAGCGAAGTGTGCCACACCGCTCTTGCTGGAGTGTACTTCGGCACCGCCGAGTGCATCCTGGCTTACGTCCTCGCCGGTAACGGTCTTTACCACCTTCGGGCCGGTAAGGAACATATATGATATGCCCTTGGTCATGATGGTGAAGTCAGTGAGTGCGGGGGAGTATACGGCACCACCGGCACACGGGCCGAGGATACCGGATATCTGGGGTATCACACCGGAGGCAAGGATATTGCGCTGGAATATTTCGGCATACCCGGCCAGTGCGTTGATACCTTCCTGTATGCGTGCACCGCCCGAGTCGTTAAGGCCTATTACGGGAGCCCCCATCTTCATGGCCATGTCCATGATCTTGCATATCTTCTGAGCCATGGTTTCGCTCAGTGAGCCGCCGAATACGGTGAAGTCCTGAGCGAATATGTACACCAGACGTCCGTCGATAGTACCGTAACCGGTAACTACGCCATCGCCCAGATAGCTCTTCTTTTCCTGACCGAAGTTGTAGCAGCGGTGGCGTACAAACATGTCAATCTCCTCGAACGAACCCTCGTCAAGGAGCTGTGCTATGCGTTCGCGTGCGGTGTACTTGCCGCGTGCGTGCTGTTTTTCTATGGCTTTTTCACCTCCACCGAGGCGAGCCTCATTGCGCAGGGCTATGAGTTCCTGTACTTTTTCAAGCTGATTGCTCATTATATGAATTTGAATTGGTTTACATTATGGGGTGGTATCACTTGTTGGGATCCTCGCAGAGTTCTACCAGTGTGCCGCAAGTGGACTTTGGATGCAGGAATGCTATGTTGAGGCCTTCGGCGCCTTTGCGGGGAGCCTTGTCGATGAGTCGGCCGCCTTTGCTTTCCACTTCAGCAAGAGCGTTTGCCACACCGTCCTCCACAGCAAATGCTATGTGCTGTATGCCTCCACGGCCACCATTGTTGGCTATGAATTTGGCTATGGCGCTGTCCTCGGCAGTGGGCTCGAGAAGCTCTATCTTGGTCTGGCCAACCTTGAAGAAGGCCGTGCGTACTTTCTGGTCAGCTACTTCTTCAATGGCAAAGCATTTGAAGCCGAGCATGTTTTCATAAAAGGGGATAGCCTCTTCCAGTGAAGGAACGGCAATGCCTACGTGTTCAATGTGGGAAATGTCCATGGTTAAATGATTTTATGATTGGTTATTATTGTAATGTTATTTATGCAGTGAATCCATATGGCGCCACCAGGGGTGCCATATGGATGTTTATAGGTCAGTTTATTTCAAGGTTATGGGAAACTGATGCCGTATAGGGTCATCGTAACATTCCTGTGCTTCCTTCAGGAGCTTCATCATGCGCCGTGTCACCTTTTCGGTACCCTTTTGGCCGTAGATGTTGTTCATTTCCGAGGGGTCATTCTGGAGGTCGTAAAGCTCCCACTTGTCAATGTCATTATAGAAGTGTATGAGCTTGTAGCGCTTGTCACGTACGCCATAATGGCGCTTTACGGCGTGTTCGGCGGGATATTCGTAGAAGTGATAGTAGATGGCATCGCGCCATTTCTTGGGGTTCTCGCCGCGCAGCAGAGGCATGAGCGATTCTCCGTGCATATCGGCAGGCTTTTCTACGCCGGCTATTTCAAGGAATGTGGGGGCATAGTCTATGTTCTGGACCATCTGGCTTATGTCGCCACGGGCGTCAAGGCCTTTGGGCAGGTGCATCACCAACGGGGTGTTGAGCGATTCCTCATACATGAAGCGTTTGTCAAACCATCCGTGCTCGCCCATATAGAAGCCCTGGTCAGATGTGTACACTACCAGAGTGTTGTCAAGCATGTCATGCTCCTCAAGGTAGTCAAGTACGCGTCCTACGTTGTCATCAAGGCTCTTCAGAGTCTTTAGATAGTCACGGATGTAGCGGTTGAAGCGCCATTCGGCCAGCTCCTTGCCCTGAAGGTTGCTACTGTAATATTCTTCAATGATGGGGTTGTAGAATGCATCCCACTTGGCGCGCTGTGTGGAGTCCATTCGGCCTACGAATGCCTCATAGGTGCTCTTAAGGCGCGTGTTGAGCTCAGGATTGTACATCTTGAGGTCATACATTATGTCCATGTGGTCAGGATTGTCTATGCGCATCTCGGCGGCTGCGGCAGCCGGACGTCCTTCATATGTGTCAAAGAAGTTTTCCGGCAGGGGGAATGTCTGATCCTCGTAGAGAGTGAGATTGCAGGTATCGGCCATCCAGTTGCGGTGCTGGGCCTTGTGGTGTATGAGCAGGCAGAACGGGCGGTCCTTGTCCTTGCGGTTTTCAAGCCAGTCAAGGCTCTTGTCGGTTATCAGGTTAGTAAGATATCCCGGCTCTACGGTTACTGACCCGTCCATGTTGATGAATCGGGGATTGTAGTAGTCGCCCTGACCGGGAACCACGCACCATGTGTCAAATCCGGTAGGCTGGCTTATCAGGTGCCACTTGCCGAAGAGCGCGGTTTCATATCCGGCCTGCTGAAGGTATTTGGGGAATGTGGGCTGCGAGCCGTCGAAGGGGCGGCCGCTTTCGTTGTCAGTAAATCCGTTGGCATGGCTGTGCTTACCGGTGATCATGCATGCACGTGAGGGACCGCTCAGCGAGTTGGCTACAAATGAATTGGTGAAGCGAACACCGTCTTCGGCTATACGGTCCAGATTAGGCGTATGAGCATAGCGCTTATCGTAGCAGCTCATCATCTGTGCCGTATGGTCATCGGTCATTATGTACACTATGTTGTAAGGCTTCTGCTCTTTGGCGGGTGCCGAAGGCGAGGCTGCCGATACCGGTATGACAGCGCCGAATGCTGCGGTCAGGGCTGCTCCGGGAACTATGGGCGAAATTTTCATGCGTTTAGGTTTTGGATTGGTGTTAGGTTGTTGTTCTATAAGGTGAATTAATGCGGCGGGCTGTTATTCCCACTCTATGGTTGCCGGCGGCTTGGAGGAAATGTCGTAGGTTACACGATTCACTCCCCGCACGGAGTTTATTATCTTGTTTGATACCTCAGCCAGGAACTCGTAGGGTAGATGCGCCCAGTCAGCGGTCATGGCATCCGTTGACGTAACGGCACGCAGAGCCACTGCGCGCTCATATGTGCGTTCATCGCCCATCACGCCCACGCTCTGCACCGGAAGCAGGATTACACCGGCCTGCCATACCTGATCGTACAGGCCGTGGTCACGAAGTCCCTGTATGAATATATGGTCAGCTTCCTGAAGCACGCGTACTTTCTCCGGAGTAATGTCGCCGAGTATACGTACTGCCAGACCCGGACCCGGGAAGGGGTGACGTGTTATCAAGTGTTCGGGCATGCCCAGCTCACGGCCCACGGCGCGTACTTCATCCTTGAAGAGCAGGCGGAGCGGTTCGCAGAGCTTGAGATGCATCTTTTCAGGCAGTCCGCCCACATTATGATGGCTCTTTATGGTGGTGCCTGTTATGGACAGGCTCTCTATGCAGTCAGGATAAATGGTGCCTTGGCCGAGCCATTTCACGTCAGTCAGCTTGCGGGCTTCCTCGTCGAACACTTCTATGAAGCCGCGCCCTATTATCTTGCGCTTCTGTTCGGGGTCAGTCACTCCGGCAAGTTCACTGAAGAATTTCTGTGAGGCGTCCACACCTATCACGTTCAGCCCGAGGCATTCGTAGTCAGCAAGCACATTCTTGAACTCGTCCTTGCGCAGCATGCCGTGATCCACGAATATGCATGTGAGGTTACTGCCTATGGCACGGTTCAGGAGCACGGCGGCTACGGAGGAGTCAACACCGCCGCTAAGCCCGAGCACTACTTTGTCATTGCCGAGCTGCTGGCGAAGCTGTGCCACCGTCGATTCTATGAATGATGCCGCGCTCCAATCCTGACGGCCGCCGCATATGTCTACCACAAAGTTGCGCAGCAGCTGCATGCCGCATTTGCTGTGATACACTTCAGGGTGGAACTGTACGCCCCATACCGGCTCGCCGTCAGCGCCGCGATATGCAGCAATGGGTACCTTGTCAGTGGATGCTATTATGCCGAACCCGTCAGGGAGCGATGTGATGGTGTCACCATGGCTCATCCACACCTGGCTGCCCGGCTCTATGCCTTTCATCAGCGGATCAGAGTCTGATACATGTTCCAGCAGCGCGCGGCCATATTCGCGGCTGTCGGCGGGCTCTACGGTGCCGCCGTTGGTGTAAGCTATGAACTGTGCTCCGTAACATATGCCCAATATTGGCAGCTTTCCCCGTATGGCTGAAAGGTCAGTGCTGAAAGCTTTTTCATCGTACACCGAGAATGGTGACCCTGAGAGTATTACTCCTATTACCGACGGGTCATCGGCCGGAAATTTGTTGTAGGGCACAATCTCGCAGTACATGTTCAGCTCGCGCACACGCCTGCCTATTAGCTGGGTGGTCTGCGAACCGAAGTCAAGGATTATAATCTTTTGCTGCATACGCTCTATGAAGTGATGTAAAGATATGCAAAGATAATACTTTCTGTGGGATTGCAGGGGAAAGTTGGCAAAAAAAGGAAGGAGCCGCGCCTATTTTGGCACAGCTCCTTCGGGGTTATGGCTTGAGTAGGTTACTCTATGGTGAAATAGTAGTAGCTCCAGTCAGAGTCCGGTGTATAATACGGGCTGTCAGTAATGCAGCTTACGCCTATGCAATACGTGCCGGGTGCAAGAGTACCTCTGTAGGTATACTTGGTGCCGGTAGTCTGGGTGTCCCAGTCTACTATATAATTCCAGTTGGCATCGGCCAGGAAGAAGTAGTAGCCGGTGGCATTGGGCGCTGCATCCCATCGGGCAGTGAGCGCACCGTTGGAATAAGTGTGGCTTATGGATGATTGAGCCGGCGGCAGAAGCTCGCATTGGCTTACGGTGAAATCCTGTGTCACTGCCGGGGAGTTGGAGAACAGCGGGTCATTTGAGGCTGCTACCAGTTCTATGGTATAGTCGCCGGGCACGAGCAGGATATTGTTCTGCGTATACAAGAATTCGCCGCTCTTCTCCTCCGCACCGGTTATGGTATAGAGGTAACGGTCAGCATTGGCTACCTTGTTGAAGTCAATGTACGTTTCAGGCGAGTACTCCAGATCCTGCGATATGGTGAGCCCGGTTACCTGATCAAGCTGTACGCGCTCTACGCTGAAGCGTACAGTGGCCGGAGCTGAGCGGGCATAGTCAGGGTCATCATTGTCAGCCCATACCGAGAGGGCATAGTCGCCGGTGGCAAGGTTTGAGAATGATGCGCCGGTTTCGGTCCAGTCGCCTGAACGCTCCTCGGCACCTGTAAGCTCGTAGTGGTAGAAGGTGGCATTGTCCACGGCATTGAATGTGGCGTCAAAGCTGCCTGTAGCGCTGTTATAGCTTACTGCCAATGAGCCGGGCGCGGCAAGCATTATCTGCTGTCCGGTGGTGAGCTCCATCACGGTCTTTCCCGAGGGCGTATTACCGGGAACGGGATTGAAGGCCCATACTGTGAGGGTGTAGGTGGTGGCGGGTTGCAAGCCTGTAAACTCTATATGAGTGGTCTTGATCACTCCGTTGTCCACCGTTTCGCCGTCCGGGTCAGTGAGTTCGTAGCCGTACTGATTGGTGCCGGGTATGCTGTGCCATGAGAATGCAAGCGATGTGGGGCGAAGCACGGTGTTTTCCACCGAGGGATTCTCCGGTGTGACCTGCGGCTCATCATCGCTGCACGCGGTCAGCGTACCGCACACGGCGGCAGCTGACAGCATGATTGCGAATATGTTATATAGTTTCATTTGATTTTATGTAATGTGTCAACTAATTATATCGGTAGGTTACTCGGCTGGTTATTCCACCGTGTTCTCACCCCATTCCCAATATATGTACAGGAACGGCGTAGTGTTTTCATCATTCAGGTAACCGTAGCCTGACAGCCAGCCGAAATTGTATGTCGAGGGATTTCCGTCGGCATCCACACCGCCGGCATCGGTCTGCCATCCTATGAAGCTGTATGTGGTGCTTGAATCATAGAGGTCAAAGAAGAAAGAGTAGATGGGTGTGTCAGCGCCGGTGGAGGCGTCAGTCAGGTGCCATACCGCCACATCGCCCGATGCCTCGTCAAAGATACCAAATTCGTTTGTTCCGTACGATTCCCATCCGTAGTCAGTGATGGATATTATGGGCGATACCGGTACCAATGAATGAGCTGCATAGTAGTAGGGGTAGGAGTTCTCAATCTTGCTGCCGAGTTCGAACTCGAAGTCTATGCCGGAGTTCATGAAGTTCTCTATACGGTAACGGTCCGTACCCTCGAGGTTCTTGAACGGAAGTTCAACATTCTCATAAAGGAATGTCCAGTTACCGTTATGTATGCGGAAGGTGTGTGTCTCCTGTCCGTCCACGAGTACCCATCCGCTCACAAGCACATTTGAGCTGTAGCTCCAGCTGCCTGACATGTAGGTGTGGCGGAACTGCTCGCCTACGGCCAGTTTCAGGGGCACCTGACGTGAAGTGGGAATGTTCTCGCAGCGTATAAGCAGGTTGGCTGTCAACTCGCCGTCATTGAAAGTCACGCTCTGCGGAATATCATATCCGGCGTCGGCTTCCTCTACTACTATGGGTACTGTAATGGTGCCTTCTGATGATGTACGGCACAGCTTTATATTCACTTCCTTGGCATCCTCAGCCATAAGGGTGACAAGCTTCTCATTTGAGGCGTCGAAAAACACGCCTTGTTCCACATTGTCATCAACGGGCCCCGGGGTCCAGACGTCATCATCATCGCTACATGAAGCCACGCCTATAAGCAAGGCGGGAAGCAGCGCTATGTATTTATATGATTTCATGTGTGAAATGTCGGTTATTTAATGGTTGCTAAACTTTATTCGGACCACAGCCCGGCTGTAACATAGGGAGTGGGGTTAGGATTAGGCAGACATGCCTGGTTCTGATCACGCTCGGTCATGGAAATGAATATGTTGGTCCAAGCAGGCACATATCCGTCAAGTGAGTTGAAGCGGTATGATACCGGATGGTTTGTACCTGTGTATCCGCGTGTCACCGGGAGCCCCAGACGAGTCATATCCCATATTACTATTCCTTCGCCCCAGAATTCTATACGTTTTTGGAGCACGACATTGCGGGCAAACTCTTCAAGGTTTGCAGCCGGCGATGTGTATGAGCCGTCAGTATAGCGGTAGGTGTTGATGAATGACTCGAGCGCTTGCTTGCCGGAGCCGATGCCTTCCGCAAATCCTAAGGCCTCAGCCTCTATAAGGTACATCTCTTCGACACGCATCAGAGGTATGTCCACCTGATTGCCGGTCTTGCTGTCGCGGCGTTCGCCCTGTGCGGGGTGAAATTTGATGCCGGTATGCTCTGAGAATGTACGCCATTCATCGTATGTGAAATTGTTGTTCTTGGCGTACTTGGTGTTGTATGCATTTTCATCGCCTGCATCATTGGGGTCTATCCATGTGTCACGGCGCCAGTCCGATTTTGAAATCTGGGTGAAGAATGCAGCATCTATCATGTGGTATGAACCGTACGATGATGATGACACACCGTAGTTAGCCTCGGGGCACATCATGCCTACCCAGCTCTTCCAGTCGTTGCTTATAACCATGGGGTCACTCTTACCCATCATTATGCACCACATCCATCCTGAGGTGGCGGTGTTGAATCCGGTCTTGGGATTGAACCATTCATCGCGTGTGGTGGGGGTATAGCCGCAGTTTATGGCCAGACGTGCATAGCGTGCGGCATTCTGATATGCCTGTGTGGCAGTGGTTATACCTAACGGGTCAAGTGCATATCCGGCACCGAGATCCTCTTCGGCATCGTAAGTTTCGCCATCGTGGGCTATCATCTCGGCCAGATCGGCAGGGAAACGACGGGCACGTGTGGCTATCTCGAGCCACAGGCGGGCTTTCATGCCGTATACCACGCCGCGTGAGCCATGGTTCAGGGGCTGCGCGCCTACATACGGAAGCACTGCCTCGGCTCGGTTGAGGTCAGAGAGTATGAAGCGGTACATCTTGTAGAACGGTGCGCGGGGATTGTTGAATCCTTTGGTTTCGGATGTATTCTCGTTGACAATGGGCACCGTGAGTCCGGCTATACCTAATCCTTCGGCCTCGGCATCAAGCCCGGCTATTCCGGTGGGGCGGTATTCCCACAAGCGCATCATGTCAAGATAGCAGAGGGCACGGTAAGTAAGGCCCGTTACCAAGTGCGGGGCATCATCTTCACGTTCATCGTTGCATACTTCCAGAAGTTTGTTGGCTCGGAGTATTATCTGGTAATAGGTGTTGTACATGTCATACATTGACTGGCGGTCATCCAGATACAGGCACAGGCCGAAGTCAGCATAGTAATAGTAGCCTATGTCATGTACGGGCATGTCCGAGGTCATGGCGTCACGGTGTATCATCAGTGCCGGGTAGCCTATATCCCAGTGCTGATTGGAATTGAATGTGGAGTTGAGAGTCTGAGCCACGGCATTGGCAAGGCCTACCTTGTCAGCATCGGCCACCTGGGAGCCCGTGACGGTACCTCCTGTGGGCACTGTTTCGTCAAGGCATGATGCCATGGCAGGAACCAGAGCCGCAGCGAGCAGATATTTATATATTTTGTTCATATGAGTAATGTCTTATGAAAGTAAATGCTGATTAGAACTGAAGGTTGAGGCCGCCCATGAATGTGCGCATAGGTGAATAACCTCCGGCCGATGACTGAGTGCGGCTTGAGCGCGGGTCGAATCCGGTACGTTTTGACCAGTAGTATACATTGTCGCAGGCAAAGTATATGCGCAGACGCTGAACAGCCATCTTGCGCGTAAGGCGTGCGGGCAGTGTGTAGCCTACGTTGATGGTCTTGAACGTAAGAGCCGAGGCATCGGTCAGGAAGCGTGATGACACGTTGGGCGCTACATCGCCGTACTGCCAGCGGGGTATGTCGCTCTGAGTGTTTTCCTCGCTCCATGCGTTGAGCACGTCCTTATGCATGGCGTAGCCGGTAGTACCTGCTACGGGATTGCGCATAAGGTTAGCATAGCCGTAGTCATATTTCTTGCCGCCTACGGAGAAGTTGAAGTTGGCCGTGAGGTCAAATCCGTAAGCGCGGAATGTGGTGCCGAAACCGCCGTAGAAATCGGGTAGTGCCGAGCCGCAATTATAATATGTGGCGCTTGAGGCATCGGTAGTGGTGCCTTTTACGGTGTTGCCGTTACTGTCGGTGGTTTCCTGATAGAAGAGTGCGCGGCCCTGGTCATCTACCCCGGCATACATGGGCATACGCCATGTGTACAGCGGAAGTCCTTCGCCATAGTAATAGTTGCCTGAGTTGTAACCGGGATGCCCGTCGAGTGTAGCGGTCTTGTTGGCGTCAGGAAGATATGTGATCTCGTTATGCTCGAAGCTCATGTTGGCATTGAGCTGCCAGCTTATGTTCTTGGTGCTTATTACGGTACCGTCAAGGTTGATTTCCACGCCATGGTTGAGCATGTCACCTATGTTGTCATAGTAGTATCCGTAACCGAGTGAGGTAGGTACTATGAAGGTATTGAGCATGTCGGTGGTCTTGCGGCGATAGTATTCTACGCTACCGTTGAGTCGGCTGTTGAAGAGCTCGAATTCTATGCCGGTGTTGAGGTTGCCTACGGTCTCCCATGTTATGTCAGGGTTACCTTTCTGTGAGAAAGTGATACCTATCTGGTCATTGGAGTTGACTATGGAGTAGAGGTCCGTGTAGAGGAAGTCGCCTATCTGGTCATTACCCTGCTGTCCGTAGGATATCTTGTACTTAAGCATGTTTACCATGGGCGATTTCGGGAACCATTCTTCCTTGGTAAGGATCCATGCTCCGCCGAGCGACCAAAAGTTGCCCCAGCGATGCTTGGGGTGGAAGCGAGATGAGCCGTCCCGACGGAACGAGCCTGACAGGAAGTAGCGGCTGTCATAGTCATACTGTGCGCGGGCAAAGTAACCCTCTACATTGTATATTGACGTATATCCTGATATGCTACCGTTGATAATGGCGCCGTCAAGTTCCTTGTTCTGGTCCCACATGGCAAAGTTGTTCTTCGTGGCACCCAGATTGTGTACCTTGCTGCGGTTATACTCGTGGCCTATAAGTACGCCGAGATTATGCTGCCCGAAGGAATGGTTCCAGTCAAGGAGCTGCTGCATGTTGGTGTCATATCCGTTCCAGCGGTTATCGGTGAGCGTTCCGTTGGCCTCGGTGTTGAATCCGTAGTAGGGATTGTAGCCGTTAAGAGTGCGTACATCGGAGAAGTGTACCGTCCCGTTGATGGTAAGGCGGAAGTCACGCAGGAAGTCAATGTGCAGGAAGCCCTGCATATTGAATGTGTTGGTAGTGTTCTTGTGCACGTCAAGCAAATCCTCCTGAATGGAGTTGCCGCTCTGCTCTATGGTGCGGTGCATGCCACCGTTGCCACCGTCGCCATAGTCATACATGGGTCCGTGTGAGTCAGTAAGCACATTGCCTTCGCCGTCACGTATGAATAGGGGATATATAGGGGCTATGTCATGACCTATGCTGAATGCATTTGAGTTGCTGTTGCTCTTGGCGTGGCTATAGTCAGCGTTTACGCCTACACGCATCCAGGGATAAGCCTGATACTCAGTCTTTACGCGGGCGGTGTAGCGCTTGAGGTCAGAATTGTATGTCAGACCCTCATTGTCAAGATAACCGAGGCTGGCGTAGAATGAGAATTTGTCATTGCCGCCGGTGAGGTTTACGTTGTATTCCTGACGGAATCCGTTGCGTATACCGTGATCGCGCCATGAGTCAGGAGTCAATGTATAGATCTTGCCGTTGTAGGCTACGCGGTTGCCTAACTGGGCATTGGGGTTGAGTCGGCCGTTTGTGCCTATGAGGAACTGATTGGCCGGAACGGAGTATACCAGATATTCCAGGCCGCCCTGATCGGAGTTGGCACCGAGCATGTTGTTAGCCATGGCGTGTGCGGCGTTGAAGTCCATGCCCTGTGAGCGTGTGTAGTAGTTGCGCAGAGCCAGATAGTGCGATTCGTAATACTGCCCGGGATTGTCTATCTTGTCGTAGTCTATAAGGCCGTCAGTGTTGGCACCCCATTTCATGTCGAAGGTTACGGCGGTGTTGCCGCGCGATGCATTCTTGGTAGTGATCATTATTACACCGTTAGCGCCTCGCGCACCGTAAAGGGCGTTTGATGCAGCGTCCTTAAGTACAGTTATGTTCTCTACGTCGGCAGGGTTGATGTCATTGAAGTAGCCGTTGTAAGGCATGCCGTCCACCACTATAAGGGGCGATGAGTTGGCATTGAGCGATGTGATACCGCGAATGGTAATAGAGGGTTCGGATGTGGGGCTGTTGCCTGACACTATTGATACGCCTGACACTTTACCTTCAAGGGCCGAGATAGGGTCATTGGCCTGCTGCAGGGTAAGCTGATCACCTTTCAGCACACCTGCTGAACCTGTGAAGGCCTCACGCTTCTGCTTACCGAAAGCCACCACCACCACTTCATCCATGACCTTGGAGCTGGTCTTGAGCCGGATGGTCACTTCGGGGGCTATTTTTACCGTCTGTGATTCCATACCTACGAATGTTACCGTTATGGTGCGGTCCGTAGGCTTGAGATTAGTGAGTGTGAACTTTCCGTTGATGTCAGTGGCGGTCGTGTTTTTCGAACCTGTAACACGGACGGTGGCGCCTATTACAGGCTCATCGTCCTCAGCAGAAAGCACTACACCTGTCATGCGCGTTATCTGC
Organism: Muribaculaceae bacterium; assembly: GCA_023666885.1. Taxonomy (GTDB): domain Bacteria; phylum Bacteroidota; class Bacteroidia; order Bacteroidales; family Muribaculaceae; genus Paramuribaculum. Next base: position 21,642 of record JAMPBB010000001.1, read on the forward strand.
GCAAAGGCCGTACATGCTATGAGCATGAAGGCCAAGATGAATGTTGCTTTTCTCATAAAAAGTAATATTTACACTATGTTTATTCTATTTATAATCTAAAAATAAATATGCAGAATGCATGGTATTCCATAATGGTCTGTCAGTAAATCAACTCCATTTAGCAAGATTCCGTACAAAGATATGATTTATGAACGAAATACACGAAATACTTATTGTATTTTTTTATATGTAATGATGTGAAATTTGCCAAAAACGATAGCCCCCTGTATATTTATAAAATTTAAGAAAAAGAATCTTTATTTCAATTTTGCAAAGGTGTGGGTATCGCCCACCATCCATAATATGTCACCTTCCTGAAAACGTGTGCTACCCTCCGGTGTAAAGAAATTGCCGTCACGATCCACACTTATAAGCAGTAGTCCGTAATGGCTGCCGAGATGGCTCTCAGCTACTGTCAGACCCACTAAAGGCGATGATCCTGACAGCTCTATTGACGACAGTTTTATGTCGTTAGGCCGGGCTGATGTCTCATGCTCATTATTGGCCTCCACATCAGGCAGCATATTCTGGATTTCTTCATCGGTGCCTATTACGCCCAGTACATCGCCGGGAAATATACGGGTGTCGCCTGACGGAACGGGTATAAGCGTACCTCCACGCTGTAGCGAAGCTATGTTGGTGCCGTAGCGTGAACGGATCCGGCTGTCCTGTAGCCGCTCGCCTACAAACGGGCAGTCATAGCCCACGTTCATGAATGCCAGATGCAAGTTTGCTATCACATTGTTGTTGCGACCCGAGCGGCGCAGTTCCCGCTCGTTAAGATTATTGATAAAACGCTCTTCCATGCTTGACATGCGCTTGCGCACGTGCTTGGACAGTACGAGCATCAGGTACAGGAATACGGCCACTCCCACTGTAGCCCCCACGCCCCATGAGTATAAGGCGGAGAATATATACACAAGGAATCCCAGCGCTATAAGCAGACGGAATACACGCATTACGGTAAGAGGCACTTCGGAGCGGGCATTATTCTCTTTCAGTTGCTGACGCTCCGTGCGCTTGGATGAGGGTATGGACAGGGCTAACAGGAACGGTGCCATGGCGGCAACTGTAAGGGCGGCACACATGAGTTTGCCCCATTTGGGACTGAACTCTGTGAGTATAGGCAGCAGCCATCCGGTTGACAGCAGGCATATGGCCACGAGGACGGCGGCATATAGAAGCACACGCCACATGTATCGTACCAGAATGGTGCGCCACAGTTGAGCCGACGCACTTTCGGTAGTGGCATTATTGCTGTAGCGGTCAATGAGGAAGTGCAGCTTGCGGGGCAGATGCCTTGACACGAATCCATACGCGGGATCGGCCAGACGGATGAAGTAAGGCGTGGTGAATGTGGTGAGTACGGAAACGGCCACCACTATGGGGTATATGGTGGGGTCAAGCACTCCGAGCGACATGCCGAGCGATGCTATGATAAATGCAAACTCGCCTATCTGAGTGAGTGAGAAGCCGGACTCCATGGCCACTTTCAGTGACTGCCCTGTGAGCAGCATGCCGAATGTCCCGAATATGGTCATACCTACGATTACGGCGCAGGATATTATAAGTATAGTGGGCCAGTACTGCGCTATTACCTGCGGATTTACCATCATGCCCACGGATATGAAGAATACCGAGCCGAAAAGATCCTTGACAGGTAATGTGACATGCTCTATACGCTCGGCAAAACTTGTACCGGCCAGAATGGAGCCCATTACGAAGGCTCCGAGTGCCAACGAGAATCCGCAGGCCACGGAGAATACAGCCATGCCTAAGCATAGGCCCATTGACACTATCAGAAGAGTTTCAGTGTTGAGGAAGCGGCGCACACGGTTAAGCAGTGACGGAAGTATGTATACGCCTACTGCAAACCACATTACCAGGAAGAATACGAGTTTGGTGATACTGTATAGCATTTCGCCTCCAGCCACACGGTTGTTCACGGCTATGGACGACAAAATCACCATCATTACCACGGCAAACAAATCCTCCACCACCAGCACCGCGAATACTAACGAGGCGAATTTTTTACGGGTCAGGTTGAGGTCGGCAAACGCCTTTATAATAATGGTGGTGGATGACATGGACAGCATACCGCCAAGGAACAGGCAGTTGATGAACGAGAATCCGAGTATATGTCCTGTAACAAGTCCCACACACATCATGCCTACCACTATGACCAGAGCCGTCACTACTGCCGACCCTCCGGCATTGAGCAGCTTCTTGAAGCTGAATTCAAGCCCAAGGGAGAAGAGCAGGATCACGATACCTATCTGTGCCCAGAAATCGATATTTGACTCGGTAGTTACGGAGGGAAGATACTCGAAATGCGGACTGGCCAGAAATCCGGCCACAATGTATCCCAGCACCACAGGCTGTTTGATCCACTTGAAAAACACGGTGGTTACGGCACCGAGTATAAGAATGAATGCAAGGTCAGTAATCAGGCTTTCAACGTTCATATGTGTAAAAAAATAAGCCGGGGCATCAGCGGTGTGCCCCGGTATGGTATGATGTTATGTCAGATAGTCACTTGATTGGCCAGCGATATGGCCATGGTGGGTCCGAGCTTGCGCAGGTCTGAGAACAGGCTTATATAATCCGTGTCATGCTTGAGGAGCACCACCAGATTGAGCCTTGTGCAGGGCTCTTGAAAGTCATACTCCACGTACACATTGGTCAGCGAACCGTGATGGGCGGCTATAGTGTTGCGGTAGGAGTCTATGTCAGTCACCACCTCGCCTATGCGTATGCGTATTATCCTTGACTCCCAGCCCATATGGATGCGGTGCTCCAACGATTCAAGGAATACGAGGATTACCAATATAAGTCCTGTGGCTACAAGCGATATGAGGTACATGCCCGCACCTACAGCCATGCCTATTGCGGCCACTATCCATATGCCGGCGGCAGTGGTGAGGCCGCGCACGGAGCCCTTCATCTGTATTATGGCTCCGGCACCGAGGAAGCCTATGCCGGTTATAACCTGAGCGGCTATACGACCGGGGTCACCGTTCTTCAGGCTCATGTATTCCTGAGGCACATATATGGAGAGTATCATGGCCAAGGTGGAGCCCATGGATATCAACGCAAAGGTACGTATGCCGGCTATCTGTCCCTTACGTTTGCGTTCAAGCCCTACCACACACCCAAGAATCAGGCTCAGAAACAGCTTGAACACAGAAGATACGGCTGTAACCTCTATGGAATTGATTTGCTGTATGATGTGAGTCAGATCCATAGTCGCGGGGGAGGGGCGTTTTTACTTTTTAAGTGTGAAGTGGCGTGAGGCCAGACGGTAATTGTCGGCAAACAGTTCTACGGTATAGTCGCCGGGATTAAGGGTGGTATTTACGTCCCAGTATATTTTTATACCGGATATCTCATCACCGTCATATTCCACTGTCTTCTTGGCTGTACAGCTAACTGACTTGCCCTCGAAGGTAAATGACCCTGCACCTCCTAAAAGCGAACCCTCCGGACTGGTGATGCGCAGATAGATGGTCTTGGGGCCAACGGGTGTGGAATTGTTCTGAGGTATGGTGAATGTCACCATGAGCTGTTTGGCCTTGGTTACATTGTTTTCGGTCTTGCCGTTTTTGCGTAGCGGTGTCAGGCTGACCCCGGTCACGTTCAGCTTCTCGGCCAAAGTCATACGCTCATTCAGGTGTTCGTTCTTACGTGACACCTCCTGAACTTGACTTGACAGAGCTTCGTTCTGGCTCTTTATCTCTTGATTTTCAGCTTTGAGCCCGGCATTTTCCTTGTTGAGCGAGTCAATCTGGGCTATGTAGTGGCGCAGTAGTCCTCGGAGTGTGGCTATCTCGCCTTCAAGTTCCTTGATACGAGCCTCGCGCTGTACTCCACGGCTCTTTTCATCCTTCAGCTGCTTGAGGAGCTGTTCCACCTTGTTTTTGGCAGCGGTATACTTGGCCAGTATGGTGTCGTTGGCTAACTTCACGGCCTGATCCTCATATTGGCTGAACTCGGAGTTTATGGCATTGAATTCATTGTCAAGCTGAAGCTGCTCGTTGTCAAGCTGAAGCTGCTCGTTTTCGGCACGTACATCATTGACCTGCTGTTTCAGCCCGGCCACCTGACTTACGCTGAACACTATGGCTGCCACCAACAGCAGTATGAGCACTATGGCCACCCACATAAGGGGAGTTATCTTTTTCATTTTATAAACGGTGCGATGGTTAGAAAATGAATGTATTCAGTACTTGAGCGGTGGTTTATTATAGGCCTCTGCCGTGGCAGTTCTTGAACTTTTTGCCGCTTCCGCATGGGCACGGGTCGTTACGCCCTACACGCGGACCGTTTTTCACTATAGGCATGGGGCGCTGACGCTCTCCTTGCGGTGCCGATGCCGCGCGGCGTGTCTCAGCCTCGCCCGGCAGTGCTTCCTTGCTGGCACGATACTGTGAGTAATCGGTCTTGCGTTCCGGCATGGCCCGCTCTACTTTAGGCATGGGGCTGTCCTGACGCGGCTGTGCCTGGGCTTGTGCCTCTTCGGCTGTGTTCTGAGGCTCGGCCGGACGCTGCTGTACGTATATCTGTCCGCGCATGAGTGCTGACACTACTTTTACGTTCAGATTGTTAAGCATGCGTTCAAACAGATGGAACGATTCCACCTTATATATTACCAAAGGATCCTTCTGTTCATACGATGCGTTCTGTACTGACTGGCGCAGCTGGTCGAGTTCGCGCAGATGCTCTTTCCACAGTTCATCAATGCTTACCAACAGTATTGACTTGTGCCATTCCTTGACTATGTTGCGTGACTGTGAGTTATAAGCCTCCATGATGTCTACGCGCAGATGGAACAGACGCTTGCCGTCAGTTATGGGCACTATTATTTGTGAATTGATGCCGCGATTTTCCACGCAGTCCTTTATCACCGGTTCGGCCACTTCTATTATGCGCTTGCTCTTACGGTCAAATGCCTCGAGGGCTGCAGTATGTATGGCATTGATTTTGTCTTCCTTGCTGAGATTGCGGTATTCGCTCTCCGTAAACGGAGCCTCTATGGTAAGGAGTTTGAACAGTTCGAGTGAAAGTTCGGCGAAGTCCTCCGGACGCTCGTAGTTGTTGACCAGATTCTCAATCACGTCATAGAACATATTGGCTATATCTATGCCTATACGTTCGCCGAGCAGGGCGTGGTGACGGCGCGCATATATATAGGTGCGCTGCTTGTTCATAACGTCATCGTACTCGAGCAGGCGCTTACGTATGCCGAAGTTGTTCTCCTCCACGCGTTTCTGGGCATTCTCTATGGCCTTGGTCACC
>JAMPBB010000001.1:27075-90175 GCA_023666885.1 Muribaculaceae bacterium
TATGGCTTATAAGCCGAAATGTATAGGGGGCGAAGCGGGCGATTCTTTATTTAATTCCTTATCATAACTGCCGCGCCTTGCGTGGCAGTTTTTTTATTTGTAAATTTGCATGGTTTTCACGATAGAAATCCTGCAAACCGCCACTTGACACTTACACAACCGATTGTTGCACCTCAACATATTCTATCGCATGGAAAAAAACAAACCGGCCGTACTGATTCTGGAGGACGGCACACGATTTGAAGGCAAATCGTTCGGCTATGATGCCCCCGCCGCCGGGGAAGTAGTGTTCAACACTGCCATGACCGGCTATCCGGAAAGTCTGACAGACCCATCTTACGAAGGGCAGATTCTCGTTACCACCTACCCTATTCTCGGCAATTACGGTGTGGCTCCGCGCCGCAGCAAAAACGATGTGAGCGAATATTATGAGAGCGAGCATATACACTGCCGTGCCATAGTGGCGCAGGACTATTCGTTTGACCACTCACACTGGCAGGCTGACCGCTCGTTGGCACGCTGGCTTCAGGAGGAAAAAATACCCGGCATATACGGTGTGGACACCCGGGCACTGACAAAGCATCTGCGCGAAAAAGGCTCCATGCTCGGAAAAATCCTTATAGAGGGCGAGCCTGACATAGACTTCTATGATCCGAATGCGGAGAATCTTGTGGCCAAAGTAAGCTGCAAAGAAGTGGAGACACACGGAGCCGGCGACAAGACCGTAGTGCTGGTAGACTGCGGGGTGAAGCACAATATAATCCGCTGCCTGACACGCCGTGGCGTAAAGGTGATAAGAGTACCTTGGGACTATGACTTCACCGCCATACCCTACGATGGACTTTTCATATCCAACGGCCCGGGTAACCCTGACATGGCACAGGCCACTGTAGAGAACATACGCAAGGCCATAGCCATAGGCAAACCCATATGCGGCATATGCATGGGCAATCAGCTACTGTCAAAAGCCGCCGGAGCCAAGACATTCAAGCTCAAATACGGCCACCGCAGCCATAATCAGCCGGTACGCCGCGTAGGTACGGATCAGTGCTTCGTAACATCACAGAATCATGGTTTCGCCGTGGACAATGACACTCTCCCCGCCGACTGGGAACCGCTGTTCATAAACATGAACGACGGCACAAATGAGGGTATACGCCACCGCACCATGCCGTTCTTCTCAGCCCAGTTCCATCCCGAGGCAAGCAGCGGGCCGAAGGACACCGAGTTTCTTTTCGATGAATTTATCAACATGCTATAACTCCACTTCACATGAACAGACATCCTGACATAAACAAAGTGCTTCTATTAGGAAGCGGCGCCCTTAAGATAGGTGAGGCCGGCGAATTCGACTATTCCGGCTCGCAGGCTCTAAAAGCCATGAAGGAGGAGGGCATAACCACTGTGCTGATAAACCCGAATATAGCTACCGTGCAGACCTCAGAGGGGTTTGCCGACAAGATATACTTCCTGCCCGTGACACCGTTCTTTGTAGAGAAGGTGATAGAGAAAGAACGGCCTGACGGAATACTTCTGGCCTTCGGCGGCCAGACGGCTCTCAACTGTGGAGTGGCGCTTAAGGAAAGTGGAGTTTTAGACAAATACGGTGTACGTGTGCTCGGCACTCCGGTTAAAGCCATTATGGACACGGAGGACCGCGAACTATTTGTGGAGCGATTAGATGAAATAGGCGTAAAAACCATAAAGAGTGAAGCCGTAAACACTGTGGAAGATGCTATCAGTGCGGCATCCAATCTAAGCTATCCCGTGATAGTACGTGCGGCATACGCCTTAGGCGGACTTGGCAGCGGATTCTGCGACAATGAGGAGGAGCTTGTGGCTCTCACCGAAAAGGCGCTTTCATTCTCACCTCAGGTACTGGTAGAAAAGAGCTTGAAGGGATGGAAAGAAGTGGAGTACGAAGTGGTGCGTGACCGTTTTGACAACTGCATCACCGTATGTAACATGGAGAACTTTGACCCCTTAGGCATACATACCGGCGAGAGCATTGTGGTGGCTCCCTCTCAGACACTTACCAATGAGGATTATCACTATCTGCGTAAGCTTGCCATAAAGATAGTGCGTCATATAGGCATAGTGGGCGAGTGTAACGTACAGTATGCCTTTGACCCTGAGTCAATGGACTACCGCGTGATAGAAGTCAACGCCCGACTGAGCCGTTCATCGGCCTTGGCTTCTAAAGCCACAGGCTATCCGCTGGCATTCGTGGCTGCAAAACTCGGTCTGGGCTACGGGCTGTTTGACCTTAAAAACTCCGTGACCAAGGTAACATCAGCATTCTTCGAGCCGGCGCTTGACTATATAGTGTGCAAGATACCGCGCTGGGACTTAGGCAAATTTCATGGCGTACGCCGTGAGATAGGCTCATCTATGAAATCAGTGGGCGAGGTAATGGCCATAGGACGTACCTTCGAGGAGGTGATACAGAAAGGGCTGCGCATGATAGGCCAAGGCATGCACGGGTTTACGGGCAACCATGACATAAAAACCGATGATATAGACCACGCTCTGGCCGAGCCTACTGACAAGCGAATATTTGTTATAGCCAAAGCCATGAAGGAAGGCTATACCGTGGACCGCATACATGAACTCACCAAAATTGACCGGTGGTTCCTGTACCGTCTACAGAACATCATACGCACATCGGAAGAGCTGTCAGCACAGCCGGCCGACATTGACGCCATAGACTCCGCCCTGCTACGCCGCGCCAAGGAACAGGGCTTCTCCGATTTCCAGATAGCCCGCGAAGTACTTAAGGAGAATATGACCGATGCCGAGGCTTCTCTGCTCAAGGTGCGCGCTCTGCGCAAACGGCTTGGCATACTACCGGTGGTTAAACAGATAGATACTTTGGCTGCTGAATATCCGGCCATGACCAACTATCTGTACCTGACATACAACGGTGCCTACAATGACATCAGTTATGAAAATGACCACCGATCCATAGTGGTGCTCGGCTCCGGTGCCTATCGTATAGGCAGCTCCGTGGAGTTTGACTGGTGCTCGGTCAATGCTCTGCTGACGGTAAAGAAAGAGGGTTGGCGCTCGGTAATGATAAATTACAATCCCGAAACCGTGTCAACTGACTACGACATGTGTGACCGCCTGTACTTTGATGAGCTCACATTCGAGCGCGTAATGGATATCCTTGACTTCGAGACACCCCACGGGGTGATCCTGTCAGTGGGCGGTCAGATACCTAACAATCTGGCCACACGTCTGGACAGCGAGGGGGTAAACATTCTGGGCACCTCAGCCAAAAGTATTGACAACGCTGAGGATCGCAACAAATTCTCGGCCATGCTGGACCGACTCGGAATTGACCAGCCGCGCTGGCGCGAGCTCACCAACTTTGAGGACATAAACAAATTCATTGATGAGGTAGGATTCCCTGTATTGGTGCGCCCGAGCTACGTACTGTCAGGCGCTGCCATGAACGTATGCTCCAATCCCGATGAGCTGCACCGCTTCCTGCGGCTTGCAGCCAACGTGTCAAAACAGCACCCGGTGGTAGTGACCGAGTTCATTCAGGACGCCAAGGAGATAGAAATGGATGCCGTGGCTCAGAACGGCGAGATCAAGGTATACGCCATATCCGAGCACATAGAATTTGCCGGAGTACACTCAGGCGACGCCACCATCCAGTTCCCTCCGCAGAAGCTCTACGTGGAAACAATGCGGCGCATCAAGAAGGTGGGCTCACAGATAGCAAAAGCGCTCAACATATCCGGCCCGTTCAACATCCAATTCTTAGCCAAGGACAATGACATAAAAGTGATAGAGTGCAATCTGCGAGCCTCGCGTAGCTTCCCGTTCGTATCAAAAGTACTGAAGATAAACTTCATAGACCTCGCTACCAAGATAATGCTCGGACTCCCGGTGGAGAAACCGGCCAAGAGCGCATTTGATCTGGACTACGTAGGCATCAAGGCTTCACAGTTCAGCTTCTCGCGTCTGCAAGGTGCTGACCCGGTATTGGGTGTGGATATGTCCTCTACCGGCGAGGTAGGATGCATAGGCATAGACACGTCCGAGGCCATTCTCAAGTCCATGCTTTCGGTAGGCCAACGAATACCGTCAAAGGGTGTGCTGCTCTCCACCGGCTCCGCCAAGCAGAAAGCGAGCATGCTGGAAGCCGCTCACCGGCTTGCCGACAAGGGCTTCCGCATATACGCCACCGGAGGCACACACCGCTTCCTTAATGACAACGGCATACCGGCAGTACGTGTGTACTGGCCGAGCGAAGCTGATATGCAGCCCCAAGCTCTGCAACTGCTCCATGACAAGGAAATAGATCTGGTGGTGAACGTACCGAAAAACCTTACTCCCACAGAACTTGGCAACGGCCACAAGATACGCCGTGCAGCCATAGACCTGAACATACCTCTGCTCACAAATGCACGACTGGCATCAGCTTTCATACGCGCATTCACTACGCTGAATCCTGACGACATAGAAATCAAGGCATGGGATGAGTATTGATAACACAGCCACTTTCGGCAGCTGTGCCGAAAAAGCCCGCCTCGCCCTTGAGCCCAAATATGGGCCGGGCGAGGCGCGTGCATTAGTCCGCATAATTTTTGAAGAGCTCAATGGCTACTCGCCCGTGGACTTGATAGTGAAGTCCGATGTCAAAGTCACCCCCTGGCTGCAACGCAAGGTATCAGAAACCGTATCACGACTGCTTGACGATGAACCCATCCAATATATTTTCGGCCACGCTCGGTTTCACGGACTCACACTGAACGTAAACAAGTCCACCCTCATACCGCGACCTGAAACTGAGGAATTGGTAGACATGATCACGGACAGATACCGTTCACAGCCTGACCTGTGCATATTAGATGTATGCACCGGCTCCGGATGCATTGCCATAGCTCTTGCGCGTACGCTTCCATTCAGCCGCATCACAGGCACAGACATAAGCGATGCGGCTCTTGATGTGGCACGTGAGAACAACCGTATCCTCAGGACTGACGTAAACTTCATAAACGCAGATGCCTTACACATGCCTGACCCCGAGGAGCATATGTATGACATAATAGTAAGCAACCCTCCGTATATAGCCGAATCCGAGAAAAAAGACATGCCTGACAACGTACTCCGTTACGAGCCCTCACAGGCACTCTTCGTACCTGATGCTGACCCGCTGCTATTCTACAAGGCCATATCATCCTATGCCATTAAAGCCCTAAAGCCGGGGGGCACCATATGGTTTGAGATAAACCCGCTGTATGCTGCCGATGTATCAGCCATGCTTGGACGCACCGGATTTACTGATATTGATATTCTGCCTGACATGCAGCGCAAGCTGCGATTTGCTTACGCCACAGCCCCCGCATCATGAAGCCGCGTAAGGTACCCACCGAGGCCGAAGCCACAGCTCGCCTTGAAGCTCTGTGCGCCAAATCGGAACAATGCACATATGACATCAGGGACAAACTCAAACGCTGGGGAGTACCTACCGCTACCGCCGAAGCCGTAATAAGACATCTTACTCAGGCCTCGTATGTAAATGACAGCCGGTTTGCATCAGCATACGTGCGCGACAAATACCGATTCTCATGCTGGGGGCGGCGTAAAATTTCGGCCGGACTATATGCCAAAAGAATAGACCGCGACATAGCCACCCGTGCGCTTGATGAGATAGACGTAAAGGAGTATGCCACAATAGCGTTCCGTACTGTCAAAGCTAAATTACGATCGCTTGACCGCACAGACATGCGCCTGTGCCGCGAAAAGCTGCTCCGATTCGGCATGGCGCGCGGATATGAAACAAAGCTCCTGCTAAAGATATTGGACAGCCGCAGCCTATGGTCAGAACAATAAAAGAATGGGCGCATGCCCTTTTAGGGATGCTGTACCCTGACATATGCGAAGTATGCGGCACGCCATTAGTAAGCGGCGAGAAAATAGTGTGTCTTGATTGCCTCTCCGATATGCCTCTGACCGGGCTCCATACTCGCGGGGACAATGAAATGCACAAGCGGCTCATGTGCCATGCGCCCTTAGAACGAGCCACAGCCATGTTCAAGTACTTCAAGGGCAATCCCTATGCCAAGCTGATACATATGGCCAAGTATCGCGGACGTCCTGACATAGCCGAACATCTTGCCTACAGCTACGCCATGTCCATAATCAAGTCCGGCTTCTTTTCAGGAATAGACATGGTGGTTCCCGTACCGCTTAACCGATGGAAAGAGCTGTCACGCGGATACAATCAGAGCGAACGCATAGCGGCAGGAATATCTCGCGCCACAGGCATTACTACCATACAATGCCTCAAAGCCGGAAAGCATTCATCGCAAACCAAATTCGGATCCTATGGCCGATGGCTCAACACCCGGGGAATATACTCTACCACAGACACATCCGAAATCGAAGGAAAGCATATTCTTATAGTGGATGATGTGCTCACCACCGGAGCAACATTGGTAAGCTGCATGGAAGCCATACACCGGGCATCACCCTCCACACGCATCAGCGTGCTTACACTGGCTATAGATCACCTCAGTTAAGAGTCTGCCCCAATCCACGGCGTACCTCTTCTACCATTTCATCATAGCGGCGTGTATTGGCTGTATCAAGGTCGGCATTCTGGAGCACCACAAGCAGTTCGCGGCTGCCACGTTCAAGCCGTGGGATAAGGGTGTCAGTATTCAGGCGCTCCATAGCCGTATTGATTTCCTCGTCAGTCATACCGCTCTTAAAATCCACTTTTTTCAGCTTCTCCATAAGCAGGCGATTTATAGCTGAGCACTGCTGTATCATAGCGGCATAATCAGCTTGCGACAATTCGCGGCCATCGTGAGCCAACACAATAAGGCTATCTACTGCAGCAGGACTATAGCTGCCATCGGCAGGGACAGATACTGCCGAAACAGGTGTGCCACTCGCCTCGGTAGCGGCGTCCTTATTCCCGCCACATGACATAAGAACACATGCGGCCAAGATTATAAATGCTATTCTTTTCATATCAGAATTCCACATGCTCCACACTTACCTCTTCATTGAGGAATATGCGGGCCAGATCAGTAAATTTATCAGGATTCTCTGTAGTCATATACCGTGAACGTCCGCCACGCGACAATCTGTCATCCATTTCAGGATGCCGCCTCAGATAATCAGCCAGACTGTCAGCAACTATCTCTCCCTGGGTTATTATACGTACAGATTCAGGTACTGCGGCTCGGAATTTAGGCAGCAGCAACGGATAATGCGTGCATGCCAGCACAAGGGTGTCTATAGCCGGATCACGGGCAAGTATACCGTCAGCATATTTGCGCACAAAGAAGTCGGCTCCTTCGCCATTAGCCTCGCCATACTCCACAAGCGGTACAAGCATAGGGCAGGCCTGCGAATACGTGGTAAATGACGGATGCAACTTGGCTATTTCCATATCATAACTGCGGCTTGATACCGTTCCGGCCGTGCCAAGTATACCCACTCTGCCACTTACCGATACGCCACCTATAGCCTCAGCCGTAGGCCGTATCACTCCGAGCACCCTAAGCCCCGGCTCCCACTTTGGAAGGTCAGTCTGCTGGATGGTGCGGAGCGCCTTGGCCGAAGCCGTATTACAGGCAAGAATCACAAGCGGACAGCCACGGTCAAACAAGAACCTTACGGCTCTGCGGGTAAACTGATATACTATATCAAATGAACGCGGCCCATAAGGGGCTCGGGCATTATCGCCAAGATACAGATAGTCATATGCGGGAAGCCTGCGCTGAAGCTCCCTTAGCACGGTCAGGCCGCCATAACCGGAGTCAAATACTCCTATGGGACCTTTGGACAAGTCAGACTCATTCATACAGCAAATGTACGCATAATCCCAACAAAAACAAAGCCTGCCGAAAAGCAAAGCGTCCCGTCGCCACAAGGGCGACAGGACACTTTATTTCATATCAGGGAATCCGATGCTTATTTTATACCAAGGCGAGTCTTGATTTTGGGAGTGATATCCTCAACATCAGTTCCGGTGTATAAGGGCATTACATTCTCAAACACCATAGTGTAACCGCCATCGGTACCTACAGCCTTGATGGCATCCATGAGCTTCTGCTGCACGGGGGTCATGAGCTGCTCCTGCTGCTTCTGCAGATCCTGAGTGGCAGTAGCACGGAACTCTTCTATCTTCTGCTGCATTTCCTGTATGTCCTTGACACGACGATCCTTGATGGACTGGGGTGTATTGGCATCATCAGCCACCTTCTGGTATTCGGTTATGCTGGCCTGAAGCGTCTCCTGAAGTTTCTTAAATTCAGTTTCGTACTTATCCGAGGCGGCCTGAAGCTGAGTACGGGCCGAAGCCATTTCCGGCATTACTTCGATGATGTTCTGAGTGTCAACGATGGCAAATTTCTGGGCGAATCCGAATGCGGGGATTGCTATCATCACCGCAAGTAACAGTTTTTTTATCATTTCTGCTTAAATATATATTATGTATTATTATCTATGTGATATGACTGCGCAAAGATAAGGTATTTATTTTGAAAAACCTAACTTGGCCAGTACCTCATTGCTTATATCTATACGTGGCGATGCGAAAATAATGTCGGCTGATGATGCGCGGTCAAAGATGCACATGTAGCCTCGCTCCTCGCTTACTTTCTTCACGGCATTGTATACAGCCTCCTGAATAGGTTTCATGAGAGTCTGGCGCTTGGTAAACAGTTCGCCTTCCGGTCCGAAATATTTGGCACGAAGTTCAGCAGCCTCCTTTTCCTTGGCCACTATGGCAGCTTCTTCTTTCTTCTTCTGGTCATCGGTAAGAAACGGCATTTGGCTCTGATAGTTCTTGTACATTGTTTCTGCCTCACGTGCCATATTCTCAACTTCTTTCTGATATCGCTGTGAGAGCTGCTCAAGCTGATTGTTGGCCACTTCGTAGTCAGGCATATTGCCCAATATATATTCCATATCAACAAGGGCAAACTTCTGTGCCGATGAAGCGAGAGCAAACCCGGCTATGGCCACCACTACAATAGCTAAACGTTTAAGAGTATTCATAGTCAATATTTTTCGGTTAATATAAAGTGACGTCATTAGGTATGACACCGTGGCGCCATTAAAGTTTAACCGGTCAAGTTTAAATTATGTTAGAATTCCTGACCGAGGATAAAGTGGAAGTGACTACCGCCACGTGTACCATATACCTTGTCAAAGCCATAGGCCCAGTCAATACCCATCATACCTACCATGGGGAGGAATATTCTGACACCTGCACCGGCTGAACGCTTCAGGTCAAACGGCGAGAAGTCTTTGACACGTGTCCAAGCATTACCACCCTCCACGAATGTAAGGCCATAAATAGTGGTGCTGGCCGACAGCATGAACGGGAAGTGAAGCTCCATACCGAAGCGTGTGTATGCATAGCCTTCTTTGCCCCACGGAGTGAGTGCACCATTCTCATAACCGCGCAGACCTATAGTTTCAGTAGCGTAAGTGTATGAACCGGTCATACCGTCGCCACCCACGTAGTATGTTTCGAACGGCGAGCGCAGATACTTGTTATAGCTGCCAAGCAGGCCTATATCAGCACGTGTCATGAGCACAAATGTCCACTTTTCACTGGGATTAAGCGGCGTGTAGGTACGAGCGCGGAACTTAAGCTTCCAATATTCTATCCAGCGGTACAGTTCCTTCTTGGCCGCAGTGGTATTCTGCTCGGAGAGGGCTTTCCAGTCCTTATTGCCGAACAGTGATGCGGGAGGTGTAAGATGTACGCCTAAGCTGAATTCCGAACCTGAACGTGTATACAGGGGATTGTCCGTACTGTTACGCGACAGTGTAAGTCCGAGCACGAGCGAGTTTGACGTACCGTTGTTCATATAGTATAAGTAGTCCCAGTTCTTCAGATAGTACCAGTTGTATGAAAGCTCGGCCTGGAATGTGAAATAGTCGTCCGGCCAGCTCAGACGCTTACCGAATCCTAACGTCACGCCTACCATCTGGAGCACCTTGTTCGGGTCATACGCATTGGTTATGCTCTGCTGATAGTAATCCGATCCGTAACCATAGCCATATCCATAACCGTAGCCGTAACCATTGTACAGGTAGGGATTGGACCATGTATTATTATAGTACGATGAGTTAACACCTGTCTGACGGCTGTAGTAGGCCGACACCGAGAACGCATTGGGGCGCTTGCCGCCAAACCAAGGATCAAGGAACGAAACACTGTATGCCTGATAGTAGCGTGCATTTGTCTGCGCTGATATGGTGAAAGTCTGTCCCTCGCCCTGAGGTATAAGCCCCTTGTATGTACTGGGGTGGAACAGATTCTTTATAGAGAAGTTGGTAAACTTCAGTGCCAGCTTGCCGATGACACCGGTCTGACCCCATCCGAGAGAGAACTCTATCTGGTCATTAGGCTTGGATTCAAGATTGAATGTTATGTCCACAGTTCCGTCCTCTGGATGCGGATCCGGACGCAGGTCAATGGTTTCAGGATTGAAGTGACCGGTCTGGGCTATTTCACGGTAGGAACGTTCCAAGTCACGCTTACTGAACAGCTCGCCGGGCTTGACACGCAGTTCACGGCGTATCACCTTTTCATACAGGCGATCATTACCGTTGATTATCACACGGTTCACTCGAGCCTGCGAACCCTCGTTCATACGCATTTCAAGCGCTATCGAATCGCCGGTAACATTCTTTTCTATCGGCACAAGATCATAGAACAGATAGCCTCGGTTCATGTACAGATTATTGATGGCATCATCATCTTCACGCACACGCTTGTTAAGGAGCTTCTGATTATATACATCGCCTTTCTTGATGCCGAGCACTTCATCAAGGAATTCCGTAGGATACAGCGTATTGCCTACCCATGATATATCACTTATGTAATACTTCTTACCTTCTTCAAGATTAATGTACACGTCCACGGTCTTGTCATCGTAAGCCACTACGCTGTCCGATACTATCTTGGCATCACGATAACCTTTCTCGTTATATTTCTCTATGATTCGCTTGAGGTCATCCTCATAGTCGCTTTCCACAAACTTCTTCTGTTTGAACAGATTCAGCAGCTTACCCTTCTCGTTGGTCTTCTTCATAGTGCGCTGAAGGGCGTTGGCTGACATGACCTCATTGCCGGTAATGTATATTTTGTGAACCTTTACCTTATCGTTCTTGTCAACGTTTACATTTACTATCATTTCATTCGGTGCCGACAGATCCTCCTGAAGCACCACTTTCACCTCAGCGTTACCGAAGCCTTTGTCTTCAAAATACTTTTTCACAATAGCCTCGGCCAGATTCACCTGATTCTGTGTAATCTGGTTGCCCGGGAGGAGCTGGAGCCTTTCTTGCAGATCCTCACGCTCTCCTTTTTTAACACCGTTATAGTTCACTTTGGCTATGCGGGGCTGCGGACGCAGATTGATGTTGAGCCACACCTTGTCGCCGGCTATCTTTTCAGCCTTGATTTGCACACTGCTGAACAATCCCTGATGCCAAAGGCGCTTGGAAGCCTCGGTTATCTCATTGCCGGGTATCTCCACACGCTCACCCACCTTAAGGCCTGCGTAACCTATGATAAGGACATCATCATAGTTGTCAGCGCCGGTCACGTTTATGCCCGCTATCTCATAAGTACGGGGCATTCCGCTGTACACTATCTTCGGATCAAAGATAGTATCAGTAGTGGTCTGAGCCGATGCAACACCGGCCATGATAAGAACTGTGGATATTATTGTAAGCAACTTGCAGCGCATAGTGAAATGATTGGGGTAATACTATGTAAGATTACTTGGTGTTTAACTGTTCGGAAGTCATGCCGAAGCGGCGTTCCCTCCTTTGATATTGTAACAAGGCCTTATAGAACTCCTCGGCTGAGAAGTCAGGCCAGAATGTATCAGTAAAATAGAGCTCGGCATATGCTATCTGCCAAAGCAGGAAATTGCTTATGCGCACGTCGCCACCCGTACGTATGAGCAGATCCGGGTCGGGGATACCGGCTGTGGTGAGCGATGCACTTACGGCATCAGGCGTAATGTCGGCAATATCAGCCTCGCCGACTTTAATCTTGCGAGCCAAAGCTCGGCAAGCTTCCGTTATTTCCCACCGGGATGAGTAGCTTAGAGCCAGAACAAGCGTCATACCCGTGCATATGGACGTATCGTCCATACACCGCCTCAACCTGTCAAGCGCTTCAGCAGGCATACGCCCCAGATCGCCTATGGCCGTAAGGCGTATATTGTTCTTGATCAGATCCGGGGTTTCACGCTCTATAGCCGTAACTATCAGATGCATGAGCGTATCCACCTCATCTTGTGGACGGTTCCAGTTTTCAGTGGAGAATGTATATAATGTAAGGTATCCCACTCCGGCCTGTGAAGCGGCTTCAGTGATGGTACGCACAGTGGACACACCTTTCACATGGCCTTCACTCCGAGCCATACCCTGAGCCTTGGCCCAGCGTCCGTTGCCGTCCATTATGACAGCCACGTGGCGGGGTATCCGGCAGGGGTCTATTTGATTCAGAAGTGATAGCATGTGGTCAATATGTTAATATCTTAATCTATTCGTTGGCATGTAGAGCAGCGCGGGCCAAATTCAAAACTGATGCCTACCGTTATACCGGAGTACCAGTCAGTATTTTTTATAAACGAGCTTTTTATACCGTATAGGTCATTGAGGTTGTTACCATCAAGGTGGTCGGTAAAAGCTTTGGACATGGAGAATTCGCCCCATAGATTTATCCGCTCCTTCAGCTTGAACTTCACACCTACTGACATAGGTATTACAAATGCAGCATGTGTGCCTTCACACGATGAAACACTCACACCGGCTCCAAGAGCCAGATACGGGCTCCATCGGCGTAAGCGCCGGTATGTTTCGCCTATACCGTATGCAAAGAAGTTGAACTCGCCACGCACCGTCAGGTCATACACTCCGGCCGAGAATTCATATTGAGTTCCGCCGGGGAGCACATTATCAAAATCAGCTGTGCTGCCGCTCAGCGAAGAGTAGCCTAACTGCGCCCTGATAGCCCAACGGGTATCAAACAGGTAGCGCCCTGAAATGGCAGCAGCCAAACCCGGACGATAGAATATGGAGCTTTCGTTAGCGTCACCAAGATAGCCGCTCATACCCAAGCTGACTCCCGCATCAAACTTGTAGCTTTCCACATCCTGAGCTTTGGCACTCATGGACGGTACGGCAAGTGATGCAAGTGTAAGCATAACGTAAGTAAGATGTAAGGCTATTCGATTCACTTAGCTATGGACAACTGATTCTTTACTGGAGAGGCTTAAAGCTCAAACGGTTAATAACACCGCGCCATATGGTGGAATTAAGCGTCCCATCATTCAGCTCGCCGCCGAACAGATATATATAGGGGCAATCCCAGCTTGTTATGGGCTTAACCGCACGCGATGATGCCGCCGATAGGGTTTCTACGCCGTACCATCCGGGCAACCGCCTGTCAGGATGCGATGTCCATGCCGAACCGGAACGTGAGGTGAGTTCGCTCTCCGCCACTATGCCCTGTGCGCCATACAGGCCGGGAATATAGTCAGGCAGCTGTAACAGATCGGCGGCTTTGCTCCAGTTCAGGCCTCGGTCAAGCGATATGTACGTAGTCCTGTTATATTCCCCGTCGGACAGCACTCCGGCAAAGGCCAACAGAACGGTCTGCTTTGTAGCCACCCAATATTCATCCACTTTATAAGCGAAATAAGGCACAAGCGTTACGCCGTCAATAGCAGGTATGCCCGCACTCGTTATATCCGCCCACTGACCGCCGTCATAAGCCCATGCATGTCCGGTGTATTCACCTGAGGCTGTGCGCCCGCCAAGTATCACCATAAGCTTGTCCGTGGACCATTCAGTGCTGTATATAACCGGCATGGAAGTACCGCTCACAGGACATGAGGCCGGTACAGCCACCTCCGTAGTGGCCGGATACGTAACGTATACATAGCTGCCATCAGCCTTCTTGCGGGCTCCAAGCACGCTTGATTCATACACACCATATATATGGTTCATCTGTGAGCCGGTTGAAGTCCATGTCTGACCGTCATCGGCCGATGAGTAAAGCGTTCCGCTCTCAGTGGTCATATAAAGATTCTCACCATCGGACACCACGGACGGCAATACGGCTCCCACAGGAAGCGTAACGCTGCCGGTGGTCCATCCGCCAATTCCGGGATTGGTAGTGACGCACTTCATGGTTGAAGCACCGTCAGTGACAAATGTCAGATACTTACCGGCGTGTTCCACCGTACCCTGAGCTGTAGGCTTTGACAGGCCGCCGGGAAGTGAGCGTGATGATGTGCGATTCCAGTACAGCGAATCGGGCACCATGTCATGCACATTTATCTTTATGGTATAATCAAGCTTTGTTTTTTGGTCCAGCGATACCACGCGCAGAGTAACAGGCCCGCGGCTGAAATCGACCGTATCGGTAGGCGACTCAAGGTAGTTTATGGTATCAGGCACCGCATCACCTTCCGCCGGCAGTATTATCTTGGCCTCACTTACTGACGGAAGCCCGATATTGATCAGGCAGCGCGAAACGTCCGATCCCTTGGGCAGCGAATCCGGATTAAATATCGATGCCTGGTTTATGTCTATGGCGAAATACACCGTATCGACATTCTCCAAAAGAGTATCGCTACAGCTGCTGAGGCTGAATGATGAAACCATCACAGATGAATACTCGCTCAGGTCATATTCAAAGAAGTAATCATCTTCCGATGAATTACATGAGGCAAAGGCTCCGGCTATCAGCGCCGCAACCATAATATATAAGGGGAAACGCATTCTCATAAATCGACTATTTTCAACATGCAAAGTTAACAAGATTTTCCATAACTTACATTGCAGTATAGTTAAATTTAGTAACACTACTGTTTTTCAATATCTTAAACACTCAAAACAGCCTCTATACGAGGATTTTTCACGCTTATCAGTGTATCTGTTCCGCAAAATTCGGTAACAGACATCACTCCCGAAGGTACCGACATGCGGTATAGGCCTGAATTTCCAAACGTTCGCGGAGACACCTCCACACGGCATTCATCCCACATATTTTCCTTGATAGCTGCACATAGAAGTTCATGCCCCCCCTCTACAAGTACCGATGTGACACCTCGGTCATACAGCGAGGCCATCACCGCCCCAAGATTCATATCAGCGCCTGAAATAGTGGTTACGCCCGGTGTAGAGATTCGCCCTTCAGGACCTACATAGACTGACGGTGCCCTCAAGGCTGCCGCATCAATGGGAATACGGCCTCGCCTGTCTACGACTACCCGCAACGGCGACCGTCCAGTGACGCCTCTGACATCCAGACGGGGATCATCAGCCATGACGGTGCCGCTACCTACCATTATTGCATCGCACCGGCTTCGCAGCAGATGAACAAGCCGGGAAGAAGCCGCCGTAGAAAACCGTTCGGGCATACCGTTCGTATTCACTCTGTCAGAGTCCATATATCCATCGGCGCTCATGGCCCATTTCAATATTATGTACGGACGCCGTAGCTTGTGCGATACTATAAACACACGGTTCAGCTCCAAGCATTCATCGCGAAGCACATCGGTGGTCACATCAATACCGGCTTCACGCAGCATTGCCACTCCCCGGCCATTGACCTTACCGGTAGGATCTATGCATCCTATCACCACCCTCCGGAATCCACACTCCACAAGAAGCTTGGCACAGGAGGGCGTTTTGCCGTAATGCGAGCAAGGCTCAAGTGTGACGTAAATGGTGCTCTCTCTAAGCAGAGAACAATCAGCTACGGACGCTACAGCATTGACCTCGGCATGGCCTTCACCGTACCGCCTGTGGTAGCCCTCACCTATTATCTTGCCGCGATGTACTATCACGGCTCCCACCATAGGATTAGGCGATACGAATCCTTCACCGAGGCGTGCCAGCTGCAGCGCGCGCTGCATATACATTTCATCAGTTGCGCCCGTCATTGGCTATAAGTTCAAGCAAACGGTCCACGGCTTCAGCCGAGGGTATATTCTTAAGTACACATTCGCGGCCGCGATAAAGGCTGACACGCCCGGCGGCGGCACCTACATATCCATAATCGGCATCGGCCATCTCACCGGGACCGTTCACTATACAGCCCATCACTCCTATCTTAAGTCCTTTAAGGGCTGAGGTCTTTTCCTTGACACGGCGCAATGTGTCCTGAAGGTCAAACATGGTGCGCCCGCAGCCGGGACAGGCTATGTATTCAGTACGGGTAAAGCGCAGACGTGCGGCCTGAAGAATGCCGAACGCCAAATCCACCGTCTGCTTGGCTGACATAGAGTCAGCTTCTATCATAATACCGTCAGCAAACCCGTCAAGCAGGAGCGAGCCGAGGTCAATGGAAGCCCTTACCGTAACTTCCTCCGGAGTGAGTCCTGAATATGCAGCTTTGAGTATCACAGGATTGTTCATACCCCGTGCCATCATGCCGTTAAGCGCCGCTTTCATATGTCCGGGATAATTAGGTGCATCGGTTGACATCACCACTATGGCTCCCTGCGGTATGGCCGGCCATTCATCCAATGGCTGCCGGGCATCCACTTCCACCACATCAGCACTTACATCAGCCAAGCATATATCCGGAGCCGCGTCAGCAACGGGTTCTTTAGTCACCACCACAGTGGGCTTCATGTCTCCTATCCCGGACACCTCATCCGATTTTCTGCGCACGGGATTCAGCTCATCAAACTCCGGCGCACACTCTCCGCCGATAACACCGGACGAAGCGAAAGTGCCTACATAGTCAGTAATCATTCGCGCCACCGGCACCTCATTCTCGGGCGGTTCGCACAGCGATACTCGTATAGTATCGCCTATACCCGATGCAAGCAGGGAGCCTATACCTACGGCGGATTTTATGCGGCCATCCTCGGCATCGCCGGCTTCAGTCACGCCAAGATGCAGCGGATAGTGCATACCCTCATCGGACATAGCCCGCACAAGCATTCTTACCGTGCGCACCATAACGCACACGTTCGAGGCTTTTATGGATATGACCACGTCATCAAACCCACGTTTACGACACACGCGCAGAAACTCCATAGCGCTTTCCGTCATTCCTTCGGGAGTATCGCCATATCGGCTCATTATGCGGTCAGAAAGCGAGCCATGATTCACACCTATACGCAGAGCCACGCCCTGCTTACGGCAGCTTTCAAGAAGAGGTGTCAGTGCTGCATCAAGCCTTTCCAACTCAGACTCATATTCAGCATCGGTAAATTCAAGCTTGACAAACGTACGGCCCGGATCAATGAAATTTCCGGGGTTGATGCGTATCTTATCGACACGTCCTACCGATGCGAATGCGGCTCGGGGATTGAAATGTATGTCAGCTACCAATGGCACAGTGCATCCGCATTCGCGCACCTTGGCTCGTATCTTCCCGAGGTTTTCAGCCTCACGCACACCCTGAGCGGTAAACCTCACAAGTTCGGCACCCGCCTCGGCTATACTCAGGCACTGACACACCGATGCATCGGTATCCATGGTGGAAGTATTGGCCATAGATTGGATACGCACCGGATTGTCACCGCCGATACCTACACCGGCTACATTGACTTCTGAGGTAGGGCGCCTGCGGTAGGTAAACGGATCAGTTAGTCTTGAATCCATATTTTACCTGCTTGAGCTCGGCATTGGCCTTGACTATCTTCTCCGAAAGGCCGCTGCGGTATTCATCAAAGCGCGCAGCTACCTCAGGATCAGAAAGAGCCACGATCTGTACCGCCAATACCGCAGCATTCATAGCGGCATCTATACCTACTGTACCTACAGCTATGCCCGGAGGCATCTGTACTATCGACAGCAGTGCGTCACGCCCTCCCATAGTGGCACTCAGAGGTACACCTATGACAGGTACCGGAGTCATAGCGGCTATGACTCCGGGCAGAGCTGCGGCCATACCGGCTGCGGCTATTATCACTTTTATGCCACGGCCGCGCGCACTGCGGGCAAAGTTTTCCACTTCTACCGGAGTACGATGCGCTGAAAGGGCATTCATTTCAAACGGCACCTCCATGGAGTCAAGAAACTGCGCCGCCTTCTGCATTATGGGAAGATCTGACATACTTCCCATTATGATACTTACTTTTGGTTCCATTATTTGGTCTATTATCTTTTTGTTTCTATATCAACGACATAAGCATTACGCATACAAATCCGTTGGCCGCACCGGCTATTACCTGCCAAAGGGTATGACGCTCAAGAATCAACCGGGCCGTACCCACGAGGCCGCAACACAGTATCACGCCAATGATCCACCATATCATATCGGATGTGGCAAAATCGGACATGGCCACTCTCACCGTCAAAGCCAAGAGCCCTCCCATAGCAGCCATATGCGCGCTTATCTTCCACCAGCGGTTCACTATGAGTGACACCACCGTGGCCAGTGTACCACCGGCCATGAACAGCACGAGCCACCCCGGAGCATTGGCCATGTTCAGATACAAGGCACACAATATATAGCATACAGCCGTCACCACATACGGGCCGGTACGGTCAGTGCGCTCATTCAGTCCCGGCTCCTTGACCTGTCCTAACTTCCACATGCCCAATATAGCCAAAAGTGGCAATATGCACGTAATGACAAAGGTAACTAACGGCACGCCCCACAGCACATTAAAGGGCAGAACGGAGAGTACCGTAGTGTGCAGAGCCAGACACACGCCATAAGTGGGTACCAATAGCGGTGAAAATATAAATGACAGAAATTGCGCAATCTTATTCATATATTGTATCGCTTTATGTATCAACGCCGTCAATATAGCATCTGTTCACAAACGTTTTCTCAGCCGGCCTACCGGAATACACAGGCGCTCACGATATTTGGCCACAGTGCGCCGGGCTATATCGTAGCCCGCCTGCTGAAGCTTTTCGGCTATATCAGCATCGGCCAGCGGGTTCTTCTTGTCCTCAGCATCGATTATACGCCTCAAAGCGCCCAAAATTTCATACGATGACACATCGGTGGAATCTTTCGGGCGCTCGTTGAAGAAGAACTTCAGCGGATATACACCCTGACGGGCTGCCACATATTTACCGGCAGTGGCGCGGCTTATAACCGAAAGGTCATCGCCGGTTATAGCCGCCACATCCTTTAGTATCATAGGCCTGAGATCCTGCTCATCTTCCGTAACGAAGAAATCATGCTGTATGCGAGCTATGGCACTCATAACCCTGAACAAGGTTTGCTGCCGCAGGGCTATCACCTTGATAAACGTGTTGGCCTCATCACGCTTCTGCTTTATGAACAATGACGCATCCGCAATGGCGCGGGAGTCGCCTCCAGGCAGATTACTGCCACCATCGGCAGCAAACGTACGTTCTATCTGAAGCTGCGGGAGACGGTTCAACAGGGTCACGGTAACGTTTCCGTTATCATCGGCATCAACAGCAAAGTCAGGAGTGATATGGCGCGTGCGGTCATCTTCCGCCCCTCCCGTAATAAGTGCCCCCGGTTTAGGGTTTAGTGTCTTTATCAGCTCTACTGCACGCCGGAATGCCTCATGACCGGCACCGAGAGCATTCTCAAGCCGGTCATAGTGCATACGTGAAAAGAGATCGAAGTAATGCTCCACTATTTCACGCGCCAGAGTGGTATCAGGGCCATTATCGCCACGTCTTTTCAGCTGGAGCAGCAGGCAGTCACGCAGATCTACGGCTCCCACCCCGGCAGGGTCAAGCGTACGAATCTTGTTCCACACCTTGCGCACGTGCTCCTCATCGACATCAAGCCCCACTTGAAATGCCAAATCGTCAGCTATGGCATCAAGTGAGCGGGTCATATAACCGTTGTCATCGATATTGCCCGCTATATACAGCGCCACACGCCTATCCGTATCGTCAAGATTAAGTTCCGATATCTGTGAGGCCAAATAGTCCATGAGGCTTTCACCATGATCCACAGCTACCGGTTCATAATACCTATCGGCCGCACTATGGTTGCTTGCTTCAAGACGGTATGACGGTATATCATCCTCATTCCTGTAATCGGCCATCTGCATCTCCTCAGCGCTTTCGCTGAACGATTCACGCTCACGGTCAGCGGCATCATCATCGGGCACCGCTTCAAGCGCCGGATTGTCATCAAGGGCACGCTGCACCTCATCCTCCACCTCAGGGGCGTTCATCTCCAACACCCGCACAAACTGCAGCTGCATGGGTGTGAGGGTCTGCTGTTGGCGCTGTCCTAAGTGCAGTCCGAGTGATTCCTTTGATGCTGCCATATACGTAGCTAAGGGTCAGTTTTTAATACTCAGCCTGCATACCGTAGTAGCAGAAGTAGGTGGGGGTGTTTATACCGTACTCACCGGTATCGGTAGAGGACATCTGGAAATATATGTAGTCTACCTCTCCGAGCTGCTTCACGTCTACAGCCTGCCAGCTGGTTATGCCGGTAAACACGCCGGACTCATTGCATTTGCCTAACTCTACCACTACAGGCTGTGTACGTATATTGTTGCGCACACCATATATATATAGCTTGCATGAGTCATTGGCCGTAAACTTGCGGGCAAATCCCAGGCCTTCGGTCATGGCCTTGTAAGTGACTGCACTGTTAGATATGAATACGAACAGCGGGCTGAAGGTTCCGTCCAAGGGGGCTATGCGGCATGATGGAGTAGCAGGTATGCCTGCTGTATCCTCCATAGAGTTCCAGTAGGCCACCATGAATGTATAGATGGTAGATGCCGGAGTATTTGTATCTATAACGCCCCACTGATAGTCAGGCCAAAAATTCTCAGGCACCTCTGTACTGCGGCACTGTGAGGGCTGGAATCCGGTAAATGAGTTGTACGTAGTGTTTACATCGCGTGAAAAGCGTATACTGTTAATAAGCATAACGTTTCCGTCAGAAGGAACATTTACGTCCTTGAATACTCCCCGCTCAGTGAAATAATCTGATGACATGTCTACGCCGTGCACAAGAGTCTGCTTGCTGTCATCATCATTAAGGCATGAAGTAAAGGCACCGAGCATGAGCACGGATACCAGGATTGAAGTTAGTTTTCTTAGTTTCATAATTCAGTTTAAAATTTTCATATTACTATTAGTTCATCCGCTGTGAAATCCTTTAAGGCGCGTGTACCCACCACGGAGTCCCACATCATGGGCGACAGTCCCGTACCGGGGCGCTTCACAGTCATGTTAAGTTCTGACAGCAGCTCACCTTGCTTAATATAGCGTGAAGCCACTATACTTTTACGGGCCACTGCCACATTGGGCTGTTCGCTCGGGCTTACAGTCTTCTCAGCTGATCCAAGAGCAAGCTCCACATTACGTATGGCACTCACCATGGCGGCAAGTTCATCCGGCTCCAACGATGCCTTGTGATCAGGTCCGGGCATGTCACGGTCCAGCGTGAAATGCTTCTCTATTACCGAAGCCCCGCGTGCCACGGCAGCTATCGGAATCTCTATGCCGCATGTATGGTCACTATATCCCACCGAGGCACATCCAAACGTACGGAGTGCATCCATGGCCCGCAGGTTCACATCGGCCATAGGGGTGGGATACTGAGTATTGCAGTGGAGCAATATCACATCATGGCGAGGTGTCCCGGACGCCTCTAATACCTTTATAGCATCATCTATGTCAGAACACGTACACATGCCCGTGCTCATTATTATGCGTCCGTGGCGTGAGCCTATGGCCCGCAGCAGCGGCAGGTTCGTAACCTCGCCTGACGGTATTTTCCAATAGTCCTGACCTATGTCGGCAAGGAGTGCCACGCTGTCTGTGTCAAAGGGTGAGGACATGAATCCTATGCCACAGCGCTCGCATTCATCGCGCAGTATAGCGAAGTCAGCCTCCGCCAGTTCAAGCCGCCTGAGCATACCTAGCTGGGAGTCATCGCCGTCGCCGCAATTACGCATTTGATACGCGGCCTTCTTGGCTGAAGCAGCCACAAGATTCTCGGCCTTGAACGTCTGGAATTTAACATAATCAGCCCCTGCACCGGCTGCCGCCCTCACAAGAGCTAATGCCGTGTCAAGGTCGCCATTATGGTTTACCCCCGCCTCGGCTATGATTATGGTATGTACGCGTTCTGTCATATGCTAATATATTTTATGTGCCGGCACTCCGCCATACACACCGGGGGCGACTATGTCATGAGTTACTACAGCGCCCATGGCCACCACGGCTCCGGAACATATGGACACACCGTTACGTATCGTGGCACCGGCACCGATAAACACATCCGAGCCTACGTGTACGCCGCCGCACAGTACCGCTCCGGGACCCACAAACACGTTCCCGCCCAGTATGCATCCGTGCTCCACTATAGCTCCGGTATTTATTATGGAGTGGGAGCCTATTGTAGCTCCGTTTACCACCGCACGGTGCATCACAGCACATCCGGCGGCTATATCACTGCCGGGCACCACTATGGCCGTAGGAGCTATTATAGAAACGGATTTATAGGCCGAATATTTTGTGATGAGCCGAGAGCGCAGTGACATATCCGCACCCTCTCCGGCCACCACGGCTATATGCACACATGCCTCGGAAGGGCTTACCGAATCCAAAAAACGATCATCGGCCCCCATCCATGATACTTCGGGCAGACATGCATCTTTACAGTCTACATATCCTGCCACAGTAACTCCGGCAGGCAAAGCCGACATAAGCGACAGGGCATGTCCGCCGCCACCTATCAGATATATGGATGCGTCAGAATTCATCTACCGGTTATATATATCAGACTTATAACGTGCCAGATTAACGGGATCCGTAAACCACCGTACCGTTTCGGTAAGGCCCTGCTCAAGAGTGTAGCGCGGACGCCAGTCAGTGAGCTGAAGTATCTTGCTATTGTCACCGCACAGACGGAACACCTCGCTTTTACCCGGGCGTATACGCTCGGGATCAGTCACATAGTTCACATCCGCTCCCATTATCTCAGCTATGGTAAGAAGCGTATCGGCCATACTTACCTCACGCCCTGTGGCTATGTTTATCTCCTGCCCCTCAATACCGGCAGTAGTACCGAGTGCTATGAACCCGGCAGCAGTGTCACGTACATAGTTGAAGTCACGTGTGGGGGTAAGGTCGCCCACCTTAATCTCCCTTGCACCATTGGCTATCTGTGTTATTATGGTGGGTATTATGGCTCGTGCACTCTGACGCGGCCCGTAAGTATTGAACGGACGTGCTATGACCACCGGCAAATTAAATGCGTTATAAAAGCTCATGGCTATGGCATCGGCTCCTATCTTGGTGGCCGAGTAAGGCGACTGTGGCTGCCGGGGATGCTTCTCGTCGATAGGCACATACTGTGCCGTGCCATACACCTCGCTGGTAGAGGTGACCACTATGCGCTTCACGCCGCAGTCACGTGCGGCCTGACACATATTGAGTGTACCCTTTATATTCGTGTCCACATAACTGTCAGGAGCCACATAGCTGTAAGGTATAGCTATCAGCGCGGCAAGGTGGTATACCGTGCTGCACCCGCGTGTTATATGACGGCAAAAGTCAGGATCGCGGACATCGCCGCACACTATCTCCAGACGCGGATTGCGCACCTTGTCAAGCCACCCCCAGTCATTGAAGGAATTGTACATGCACAGTGCACGCACTTCATAACCCTCATCCAAAAGTTTCTCAGTAAGATGCGAACCTATAAAGCCATCGGCTCCCGTTACGAGCACTTTATTATTTTCCATTGCTTGTCATTTTTTCAGGCTGTAAAGTTACAACATTTTACGCCAATGCAAGCCTGTACGCCAGCCGGAGGAAGCCTCTTTCAGTGTTTTTCACATCATTTATTAATATTTGCCACAAGCCATGCTATGTACCCTACGTATATGGCTACCATTACGGCTCCCTCTGTACGTGTTATGGTGCGCACTTTTATAAGCCATCCGAACATCCAGAACAGCAGTGCCGATACAAGCAGCGCTCCGAGGTCAAGCATCCCTACGCCGTCAAACGGCAATTCACGCACCACCGAAGAGCATCCAAGCACCATTAGGATATTGAATATGTTGCTCCCTATCACGTTGCCTATAGCTATACCGGTATTGCCTTTTATGGCAGCGTTCACCGATGTGGCCAGTTCAGGCAATGATGTGCCGGCGGCCACTATGGTAAGCCCCACTACAGCATCGCTCACGCCCAATGACTTGGCTATAGCCGATGCCTTGTCTACAAACAGATCGCCGCCCCACACTAATGCGGCAAGCCCCCCCGCCACATACAGCACAGCCCGCCACACGGGAAGCTTTTTTTCAGGCTTTGACACGGATGCATCACTTGACGGCGCTTCGGCATCCTTGGCCTTACTGAAAACGTAACGCATGAATATGGCGAAAAACAGCAAGAGCAGAATCCCATCAACCCTGGCAACCATAGGCTGCACACCGTCAAGCCACTGCGAACATCCTATAGCTACAACAGCAATAGTGGACACTATAACCATGGGAAGTTCATTGGTCATGATGCTTCTCTCTATCCTGATGGGCGCTATCACAGCCACCACTCCTACTATCACAAGCGTATTGAACAGGTTGCTGCCTATCACATTGCCTATGGCTATACCGGCATTGCCCTGCACAGCCGATATCACGCTTATAGACAGCTCCGGAGCCGATGTCCCGAACGCTACAATGGTAAGGCCCACCACCAGATCTGAAAGCCCGCACTTACGGCCTATGGCCGATGCACCGTCAGTAAGGAAATCAGCGCCATATACTATTAGAGCCAACCCTACGATAAGCAGAACTATATCAAGCATAAAAAGGAGTTTAGAGATTTATTATTGTAACGTCATGTTTGCTCAGCTTGTTTTACAAAAGCCCGGCACCGCAAAAATACCTAAAAAGATTTACATGGGCGCATGGGCGCATTAATTTCGGTGTTAACGTTATTTTGTGTATTTTTGTGGGTCAAGACACCGGACAAAGACGTATGAACAACATTCTGGTAACCATATGCGCCCGTGGCGGTTCAAAGGGAATCCCCGGCAAGAACATAAAAGAAGTAGGCGGCTTGCCGCTGATAGCCTACACCATATCCGCAGCAAAGGCCTACGCCGGCACATGCGGGGCTGACATAGTATTGTCAACAGATTCCGACCAAATAAGGCAAGTAGCCGCCCTCCACGGACTGGAGTCCGATTACGTACGTCCGGAATTTTTAGCCAATGACACTTGCGGCAAACCGGATGCCATACGCCATGCAATGCTGTGGGCCGAGAGCCACTATAGTCGCCGCTACGACATAGTAGTGGACCTTGACGTGACCTCTCCCATACGCACCTTGAGGGACATATGCGAATGCGTGTCAATGCTTGAAGCCGACCCTAACGCCCTGACGATATTCTCGGTAAATCCGGCTGCACGCAATCCGTACTTCAACATGGTAGAGGAGAAGCCCTCAGGCTACTGCGGCGTGGTGCTCGGCGGGCTTTACACTACGCGCCAGAGCGCACCTAAGGTGTACGACATGAATGCCTCCATCTACGCCTACCGCCGCGAGGCACTGATGGCCGAACCTCCACGAGCGGTCACTGACCGCTCGCTGGCCTACGTAATGGATCATATATGTTTTGACCTTGATGAGCCGACGGATTACGACTATCTTGCATACCTCATTGACACCGGACGCGTGACTATACCATGAACATGCTTGTGACAGGGCTCGGATCCATAGCCCGCAAACATATTGCCGCACTGCATGACGCCCTTCCGAATGAGCGCCACACCATATACGCGCTCCGTTCAGGCCACGGAGGTTCCTCGCCTGCTCCCGAGGGAGTAATCTCGGTTACGGACATTGCCGATGTGCCCATGGACCGGATGGATTTCGCTCTCATTTCCAACCCCACATCGGCCCATGCCGCCACTATAGAGATGTTGCTTCCTTACGGACTGCCGCTCATGATAGAAAAGCCCGTATTTGACACTCCGGACTATCCTCACATATTGGAGCAGGCAGAACGCCGCCGGATACTCACTTATGTGGCATGCAATCTGCGCTTCCTCCCCTGTCTTGAATTCGTAAAGGAGTATGTGGCATCACGCCGCGTCAACGAGGTAAACGCCTACTGCGGCTCGTGGCTTCCCGGATGGCGCCCGGGCACCGACTGGCGCAAATGCTACAGTGCAGTCCCGTCATTGGGCGGAGGCGTGCATCTTGATTTGATACACGAACTTGACTATGTCCGATGGATATTCGGCACGCCGCAATGCACCCGAAGCGTACTGCGTAGCCGCTCATCACTTGACATAGAAGCCGTGGATTATGCCAATTACTGCATGATATATCCGGGATTCTGCGCGTCAGTGATACTGAACTATTACCGCCGTGACTATCGTCGCACACTTGAGATAGTGTGCGATGATGCGACTGTGACCGCAGACCTGTCACTTGACCGTGTAACCGATGCATCAGGCCGTGAGCTATTCACATCCGGCTTGCGCATCGCTGACACCTACCGGCTCCAGATGGAATACTTCACTCAGCTTGTGCGCAGTGGAGCCACAGTATCATCAAACCCAATATCAACAGCTTGCAGCGTGCTGGAAACCTGCATGAACACCCATGAACACCCCTAAAGACAAAGTTATAATAGTGACCGGCGGCCGCGGACTCATAGGCCGCGAGATAGTGCGCGAACTGAAAGAATGCGGCGCCATAACCATTGATGCCGACATTTCAGTGGACACTGATCCGACAGAGCGTACATTCAAGCTTGACCTGACCGACAATGCCTCCATTGACGCGCTGATTGACTTTACTGTAAGCAATTTCGGGCGCATTGACGGCCTCATAAACGCCGCCTATCCTCATACTCCGGACTGGGGTCGCTACAAATTTGAGGACACCCCGTTCGAGCACTGGGAGGAGAATGTGCGCATACAGCTCAACCCTGTATTCTACATTGACCGGCAGGTAGCCCGCGTGATGATGAAGCAGAAGTACGGCTCAATAATCAACTTCGGCTCGATATATGGCATAGTGGGCAACGACTTCACCATATACGAAGATTACGGCGGCTCATCACCCGCCGAGTACTGTGCCATAAAGGGTGGTATCATAAACTTCACCCGCTACATGGCTTCTTATCTCGGCAAGGACGGCATACGTGTCAACTGCGTATGTCCCGGCGGGATATTCGACGGACAGCGTGAAGAATTTCTCCGCGCCTATAACCACCGCTGCCCCATGAAACGAATGGGCAATCCCGATGATATAGCGCCGCTCTGTCTGTTCCTGGTTTCGGACGGAGCCAAGTACATAACCGGACAGATTATAGCCGCCGACGGGGGCTGGACCGCCATATGACCACGCACTCACATAACCCGCGTAAAGTATGCATAGTGACCGGCACACGCGCCGAGTGGGGACTGCTGTCAGGTATTGCCGCCGGACTGCGCAGCCGCGATGACGTGGAGCTGTACATCGTGGCCACCAACATGCACCTAATGCCCCGGTACGGCCACACGGTGGATGAGATTACAGCGGCCGGATTCACGGTAAATGCCTGTGTGGAAATGGACACCCCCACTG
Organism: Muribaculaceae bacterium; assembly: GCA_023666885.1. GTDB lineage: Bacteria > Bacteroidota > Bacteroidia > Bacteroidales > Muribaculaceae > Paramuribaculum. The sequence goes on from JAMPBB010000001.1 coordinate 54,619, forward strand.
ACTCAGCTGCCGACACCGTGCGCGGAATGGCCCGATGCATGGCCGGAATGGCCGATGCCTTTGAGAGGCTGAAGCCGGACATAGTGGTGATATTGGGCGACCGCACTGAAATGCTCGCCGTAGCCTCGGCAGCAGCGGTAATGCGCATACCCATAGCGCACATAGCCGGCGGAGAGAAAACCGAAGGCGCAATAGACGATTCCATACGTCATGCCATAACCAAGCTCGCCTCGCTCCACCTCGTTTCCACCGATGAATACCGCCACCGCGTAATACAGCTTGGCGAAAACCCTGATCTGGTAATAAACACTGGTGCAATAGGCGTGTACAACGCCATGCAGCTCCCCCCAATGAGCCGGGAAGAGCTGTCAGCCTCGCTCGGCATGGGCGTAGACTCCCGTACGCTCGTGGTGACATATCATCCGGCCACACTTGATGATGCCGATGTAGCCTCACGATGCCACGAGCTGCTCGCCGCACTTGACCGCTTCCCGGACAGCAAAGTAATAATAACCTACCCTAACAATGACGCCCGCGGACGTGTGATAATAGACCTTATAGAAGAGTACGCCCGCACAAATCCCGGACGTGTGCTTACCATACCGTCGCTCGGCTATCGCCGCTACCTGTCAGCACTCCGACTGGCCGGAGCTGCCGTGGGCAATTCATCAAGCGGCATAATCGAAGTGCCCTCCACGCACATTCCTACCGTGGACATAGGCATACGCCAAAAAGGCCGACTTGCTGCCGATTCGGTAATACACTGCAGCGACTCAGCCGATGAGATAGCCGCAGCCATAGCCAAGGCTCTCAGTCCCGAGTGGCGTAAGCTTGCACAGACATGCAGCAACCCGTATTATAAACCTGACACCCTGCGCCTTTCAGTTGAGGCCATAGCACTCACTCCGCTTGAACAGCTGCGTAGCAAATCATTCCATGACTTATGAACCAACACATTATAGCTGAAAATGACACCATACTGTCCGCACTGGGAATGCTCAACGCATTGAGCGGCAAAGTCATGACACTGTTTGCCGTAAGCACCGACGGGGTAATGAGCGGCACGGTGACCGATGGCGATATACGGCGTGGATTTCTGGCCGGTGCACAGCCCTCGTGGCCGGTGAGCCGCATCATGAACCGGAATTTTACATGGCTCATGGCCGGCGACACTGACCTTGAGGCGCTCCGCTCCTACCGTATGAAAGGTGTCAGACTGATACCTGTAATAGACCGTGATGGACATATCACGGACATAGTGGACACCACCGTTACACCTACCCGGCTACCTGTCAGTGCCATACTTATGGCCGGAGGCAAAGGCGAGCGGCTGCGTCCGCTTACCCTCGATACACCCAAGCCGCTGCTGCCCATAGGGGGGAAAGCCATAATAGACTACAACATAGAAGCGCTGGCCGCATGCGGGGTAACGGACATACATGTCACCGTCAACTATTTGGCCCACAAGCTTGAGGAACATTTTGCCACCCCGGTAGGCGGTGTAAGTGTAAAATGTGTGCGTGAGGACCGCCCGCTTGGTACCATAGGCTCAGCGCGGCTCGTACCGCTACCTGAACACGGACACACCGTAATAATGAACTCCGATTTGCTCACCACGGTGTCATTTGAGGACATGTATCTGGCCCACATGCGTGAACAGGCCGCCATAACCATAGGTGCCATACCATACAACGTATCGGTGCCCTACGCCATACTTGCCACCGACGGGCAGCGCGTAACCGCCCTTGAAGAGAAACCCTCGTACTCATATTATGCCAATGCCGGCATATACATCATGGACAACTCCCTGCTGCGTTCGCTCCCCGACTGTCGCACGGATGCCACTGACCTGATAGAGCAGGCTATAGACCGAGGACTGAAAGTTACATACTATCCTATATCGGGCACATGGATTGACATCGGTTCGCCGGCCGATTACAGGCATGCCACAGAGCTTATGCGCCACAGAGCACTTTACGGGCGCTAAAACGTTATTACAAAAAACTACAGTATTCAGACCATACTAAAGACACTAACTCATGGCCGATTCAAACTTCATAGACTACGTAAAAATACTTTGCCGCTCCGGTAAGGGCGGAGCCGGTTCACGCCATTTCTACCGTGCCAAATATGTACCCAAGGGCGGCCCCGACGGTGGCGACGGCGGCCGTGGCGGACACATAATACTCAAGGGCAACAGCCACATGTGGACACTGCTGCCGCTCAAATATAACCGCCACGTGTTTGCCGGAAACGGACAAAGCGGTTCCGGCGGACGCAGTTTCGGCAAAGACGGTGAGGACGTGACCATAGAGGTGCCCTGCGGCACGGTGGTATTCGATGCCGAGACAGGTGAATTCCTATGTGAAGTAAATTATGACGGCGAGGAAATAAAGCTGCTCCGGGGCGGCAGAGGCGGACTGGGCAACTGGCACTTCAAGAGCGCCACCAACCGCACGCCGCGATATGCCCAGCCGGGCGAACCGGCCATTGAGAAAAGCGTAATATTAGAGCTTAAACTCCTGGCCGATGTAGGCCTTGTGGGATTCCCCAATGCCGGAAAGTCAACGCTTCTTTCAGCCGTATCAGCGGCAAAACCCAAGATTGCCGACTATCCCTTCACCACCATGGAGCCACAGCTCGGCATAGTGTCATACCGGGGCAACCGCTCTTTTGTAATGGCTGACATACCTGGAATAATAGAGGGGGCCAGCGAAGGCAAGGGACTCGGGCTGCGCTTCCTGCGCCACATAGAGCGCAATGCCGTGCTCCTGTTCATGGTGCCCGCTGACTCTGATGACATAGCCGCTCAGTACTCCATACTGCTTGGCGAGCTGGAGAAGTTTAATCCCCAACTCATGGACAAGCAGCGGCTTCTGGCCATATCCAAGAGCGACATGCTTGATGACGAGCTTATAGCCGAGATAGAAAAGACACTCCCTGCGGATATTCCTCACGTATTCATTTCAGCCGTTACAGGCCAGGGCATAACCGAGCTCAAGGACATGCTGTGGAGTGCCGTAAACGATGACCGCAACCGCATATCCACGCCGTCCATAACACACCGCCCGCTTGACGGACACCACCGTGTACGCGAAGAGGATGAATTTATCTTCGACACCCCCGATCCCGTAGAGGAGGAAGAAGAGGAGATATTTGACAATGATGATGACCCCTCATGGGATGATCTTGACTTCGAATATAACACTGATGATGACACCACCCCTGATTAATCTCTTTGACACGGAACGCATATACGCATTCACCTCTCTGCGCGGCGACTGCAAGGAAGAGGAGCCTTACAGCGGATTCAATACATGCTTATACACAGGTCAGGATCCGGGAGTGGTGTGGGCCAATCGCCGTAGCCTATGCAAGCATCTGGGCATTGCGGCAGCCAACTTGATCACGCCCCGCCAGACACACTCTGACAAAGTGACGGTGATAGACCGCATACCCTGTGCACCGTCCAAGCTCGAAGGCACTGACGCCATTGTGACCACACTTAAAGGCGTGGCGCTGTGCGTGCATACGGCCGACTGCGTACCATTAGTCATGGCCGATGAAGAAGCGGGCGTAATAGCCGCTGTGCACTCCGGATGGAGAGGCACCGTGGCCCGCATAGCACGCAACGCTGTGGATGTGATGAAAGAGCTCGGAGCAAGTCCTGAACGAATCAAAGCGGCCATGGGGCCATGCATAGGCCCGGAATGTTTCGAGGTAGGACAGGAAGTGCTGGACCGGTTCTTAGAGGCCCACTTCCCTCAGGAAATGTACTTCATAAAATCAAATCCCGAGCCGAAACCACACATTATACTTTCATCCACCGTGGCGTGGACGCTAATTGAATGCGGAGTGAAGTACCGCAACATATCATTATCTGTGGGATGCAGCCGATGTGCACCCAACCGTTACTTCTCGACCCGGCGTCTTGGCATACGCTCTGGCCGTAACGTCACCGGGATAATGATGCGATAGAGCCGCGCTCAAAGGCATCAATGAAACTGCCCGGTGTGGCATTGATCACGCGCACCCCCTCCTGGCGGGCAAACTCCTCTATATCAAAATAAGCCCTGAACGCTATATGGAAGCTCAGAAGTATGTCATGCATGTGTATGTCACGGTACACTGAGGCCACGCGCCGGCTTTCGGCCTCATCATCCTTATAGAAATGCGGCTGCACGGTGACCACACGGTTCATGTCATCCACATCAAGCGTGCGAGTCCATGAGTGATCGGCGCCGGTTATATATATTTCCTTATATCCTAACCTGATGCCTATCATTATGGCTGGAATGAGCACATTGCGCGGACGTGGCATGGCGCGTCCGGCTCTATATACCGCATGGCGGAATACACTGAATCCGCCCACACCTATAAAATTGAATCCGCGTACGTCAATACATGGATTGGCCACCTTTATCCTTCCCGCCATGTCCATAGGCACGAAGAGCGTCATAGGCCAGTCAACACGCTCTGTGAAGTTATGCATAAGCAAGTCCACCTTGTCATTGCCTCCGCTGAAAAATATAGGATCGGCAAGTACATAATACCGAGGGCGGAATCGGTAAAACTCTTCGGCATTGGCTGCAAAATTCACAGCCATGAGCGTATTATGCTCAAGAATATCCGGATAAGTGCGCATGGTATCGGCCAGCGAGGGGCCGTTGCCCATCACTACAAGCCGGTCACCGCTGCGGTCATCACGCCCGAAGCGGCATCGGTGGCTCTGAAGCAGTAATTTCACCAATCCCTTGGCCGTGGCGCCCAGATCAGAGCATACTCCGGATGCCTTTTTTAGCACAGATACTGACATAACTGTGCAAAAATAGGCATTATTCACGAATATGGTATATCTTTGCGCATAATATGGAAGAAATATCACGGATAGACCTTGATGAGATTCTGCGCCGCAGGCTCCCCCGTCATTACCGCTTCATACCGCGAGTGCTCATTCCCGGCATGGAACGGTTCATATGTCAGGACAGCCTGAACAATATGCTTGAAGTGAACCGAGGGCTGACTGGGGCCGACTTTTGCCGAGGCGTACTTGAGCATCTCGGCATAGAGTATTCCGTAGATGGTGCCGACAATCTTCCGGAGTCAGGACGCGCCATATTTGTATGTAATCATCCCTTAGGCGGCTTGGACGGCATAATCCTCATAGACATGCTCACGCGCCGGTACCATACAGAGGTCAAATTCGTGGTAAATGACCTGCTTATGGCCATACATCCGCTACGCAATGTATTCATACCCGTCAACAAATTCGGACGACAGGAGCGCAACGCCACTTCAGAACTGGACAAGGCCATGGCTTCGGACGCCCCCATAATAGTGTTCCCTGCCGGATTGGTATCAAGGAAGCAGAAAGGGGGACATATAGCCGATATGCGCTGGCACAAGATGTTTGTCAACAAAGCTGTCCGCTACCGCCGTGATATAATTCCCATGTTCTTTAATGGACAAAATTCAAGTTTTTTTTATAATTTTGCAAAACTGCGTACCCGGATAGGGCTGAAATTCAACATTGAAATGGTGCGTTTGCCGGCCGAAGTGTTCAGGTGTAAGGATGCCCGTTTTAGCGTAAAGATAGGCACTCCAATACCATACGCCACACTTTCAGGCGGCCCCGAAGCCCAGGCCGAGGCCGATGCCATACGAACCCAAGTATATAGATTCTCCGAATGGACGAACCGATAATAGAACCCGTTGACGTGACCCTTATAGAAAAGGAGCTCACACCTGATACCATACTACGCCCTTCCAATAAGGGTGGCAACGTAATACACGTAGTCAGTGCCGCATCGGCACCGAACGTAATGAGAGAGATAGGCCGGCTGCGTGAAATAGCTTTCCGTGCGGCCGGTGGCGGCACCGGCTTGAGCTGCGACATTGACCGGTTTGACACCATGGAGCCGCCGTGCCGCCAGCTTCTGGTATGGGATCCTGACTCGCGGCAGATACTCGGCGGATACCGATTCATATCCGGGACCGACATACGACTGAACCCTGACGGCACTCCGCGTATAGCCACCTCGCATATGTTCCGATTCTCACGCCGGTTCGTAGATGAATTCCTGCCCCATACCATAGAGCTTGGGCGCTCGTTTGTGCGCACCGAGTATCAGAGCACACGCCACGGCGCCAAGGCCATATATGTGCTTGACAACCTGTGGGACGGCCTTGGGGCGCTAACCGTAATACATCCGGATATAAAGTACCTGTTTGGCAAGGTGACCATGTACCCTAACTACTCGCGCCCGTGCCGTGACATGATTCTGTACTTTCTGCACCGCCACTTCCCCGACCATGACGCGCTGGTGACGCCCATCAATCCGCTCCATACCGACATTGATACCGAGGCCATGGAACGCCTATTTACAGGAAAGACATTTACGGAGGATTACCGCATACTCAAAGAAGCCATACGCAGCCACGGCTATAACATACCTCCGCTTGTCAATGCCTACATGGGGCTGTCACCCACCATGCGCATGTTTGGCACAGCCATCAATGATGAGTTTGGCAATGTGGAGGAGTCAGGCATATTCTTTGCCATATCAGAGATATTTGAGGAAAAGAAGCGTCGGCATATAGGTACGTTTCTAAAAAAACAGGACTGATTACTTGTTTTTCACCACTGAATGCTCTATCTTCGTAAGCGTATGATAGAGCAGTTCCTTACATACATACAGTATGAGCGCTATCTGTCAGCAAATACGGTAAGCGCATACCGCTCCGACCTCCGGCAGTGGGCCGACTATATGGCCCGTATTGAGGGACTGACCGAGCCGGCCGAGGTGGAGCTGCCAGCATTGCGCCGTTGGGTGTCATGGATGTCAAGCCAAGGGGTATCAGTGCTCTCCGTAAGGCGCAAGGTCCAGGCCGTACGCGCTTTCTACAGGTGGATGGTGAAGCATAGGGGGCTGCGCACAAACCCTGCGGCAACGCTCCCACTGCCCAAGCGCCCGGGTGAGCTGCCGGTGTACATACAGCCGCAGGAGACAGCCGCAATACTTGACGCTCCTACTGACGGGGCTGACTTTATATCGGTCCGTGACCGTCTGGTATTGGACATGATCTATTCCACCGGAATGCGATGCAGCGAACTTATAGGCATGCTTGATGCGGATGTGGACGCGTCACGCGGTGAACTAAAAGTGCTCGGTAAGCGTAATAAAGAAAGAATAATTCCATTTGGCGAAGAATTGACCGAACTCATAAACACATACCGCACACTGCGCGCTGAAGCCATAGGTTCGCCTGATGCGCACACACCTTTCTTTGTGCGCCCAAGCGGGAAGCCGTTGTACCGTAAGGCCGTGTATAACATAGTGCACTCCGCACTGGCCCAGGGCGGCGCACACGCCCGAAGGCTGAGCCCGCATGTGCTCCGCCATTCTTTCGCCACTGACATGCTCAACAACGGCGCCGACCTTACCGCCGTACAGCAGCTGCTGGGTCACCGGTCGCTCTCCACCACCCAGATCTATACCCATATTACGTATCGTGACTTGCAACATAATTATGAACTCGCACATCCTCGTGCCAAAAAAAAGTAACCATGGACATCAGAATTCAAGCTATCCATTTCGACATCTCCGAAAAGCTCACCGCATTTATCAATAAGAAAGCCGAGCGCCTGGCCAGGCACAATGTAAACATGACCGCTGCCGATTTCACTCTCAAGGTAGTGAAGCCCGAAACAGCCATGAACAAGGAGGCCGTAGTCAAAGTGACCGTACCCCAACAGAATGAAATAGTGGCCACCAAGACTGCCGATTCATTTGAGGAAGCCATAGATCTGGCTCTTGAGGCCATTGACCGCCAGCTCGAAAAGAATCGCGCCAAGAAATAAGGATTGTTCCTAAGCCCCACACATCGGAGCCGCATGGTAATAAACAGCCATACGGCTCCGATTTTTTTTGCTCCACTTGTTGCAATCCGTGCATGAGTGCGTATATCTTTGTGAAAACATTAAAAAAATCATGAATACGCCCGATTTTCTCACCGCCGCTTACCTGCGCCTGCGCCCGAGGCTCACAGCCACGGCCAGACACATTCTGCCCGGCGAGGATTCGGACGTTACCGATGCACTCCAGGAGGCTTTTTGCAGGCTGTGGGGGCATCGCCGGAACATATCATCGGCCAGCCATGCCGAGGGTGCGCTAATGACAGCCGTGCGCAATGTCTGTATCGACACCCTTCGCCGCTCCCATACCGAGGCCGTATCTGACACGGAACTTGCACGTATGGAGCAGACATCGGACAGTGACTCTGCCACAAATGAGCTGTACGATGAAGTGAGCCGCATCATAAGCAGTCAGCTTAACGAGCGGGACCGCGAGATATTGCTATTGCGTGACCGCAACGGCTATGAGATGGACGCCATAGCCGCACGCTTCGGGCTGAGCGAAGCCAATGTCCGTCTGATTCTGAGCCGCGCCCGGCGCACCGTGCGCGAGTGTTACCGCAATAAAAATTTACGCCCATGAACAGCACATACTATACTGACACCACCCTCCACACCCTCATCAACAAATATTTTGATGCTGAAACCACACTTGATGAGGAGCGCACGCTGCGCCGCATGCTGGCCGATGCCCGATACACATCGGCTGAAGCCGATGAGGCCCGCGCAGTGCTGTCAGTTTCGGTGACAGGAGCCATATCTTCACCCATCGGAGGCAGCGCCGGATATCACGTCCATGGTTGGCCGTGGCAGCATCCATAGCCGTGCTAATAGCTTTGGGCACCAACCTGCTGACACATATTGACGCTACCAATTCCGAGTGCGTGGCCTATGCCGCAGGGCACCGTATAGAAAGCCACGATGCCATAATGGAACTGGTAAGTTCCGACCTGGCCGAGCTTGCCGAAGTGCAGCGTGAAACGTCGGCCGATGTCAATATGCAACTATCAGAATTATCATCAGCATTCTCAGAAATACAGTAACCCATATGAAATCCTTACGCTACATGCTTACAGCAGCTGCACTTACACTCTGGGTATGTGCTTCGGCACAGAAAGGGCTGAACGTGGCCGGAGCGTTCGAACCACGCTTCCGTGATCTGCCCGGAGCTGTGGAGACGATACTGGTCAATGACAAGGTCAGGCGTGTGAACCTGTCGCTATATCACGCTCTGACGCTTACAGGCCATCCCGAATCGGCCGAAGAACTGGAGCGCATGGTGGCCCGTGACGGAGCCAAAGCCGTGAACAAGGAGGTCCGATACGCATCCGGCCACTTATATTACGGATTCTACACCCTGCCCCGTCAAGGTGTCAACCGCTACCTGTTCTATCTTAACCGCCATCTGCGTGGCGGCGACAAAATAATATTAGTGTATCTTGAAGGTGCCGCCTCGCCCGAGGACGTGCGCAAGCTTCTGAAATAACAATCACCCTACCATAAACCATGCGACTTATCACATTAACACTCTTCACTGCGCTTACCGCACTCGTTGCGGCAGCCTCATCCGAGTCACCGGCCGACACCGTAATTACGGTAAAGTCACCCGATAAAGTAACTGTGACCTCCATAGGCCAGAAAACCACAGTACATATAACCGGCCGCGCAGGCGATCCCCGATTCAACTATATGTACGATGTAAGCTCTGACACGCTTGATGATGCCCCTACACTCACCCTGTCGCTTCCCTTTACACAGACAGAAGAGGCAGCCCCACGCAAGGGACGGCATGAAATAGTGGCGTTCAAAGATATGAATATAGGCTTACTGCTTCCCGCCAATAAGCCAGAAGGCATAGCCAAAGGCTGGGAAATAGGCATAGAACGTATGATAGCCTACAGTTACACCCCGGCACGCTCCAAGGCTTCGTTCAGCATAGGCTTAGGTATGCGTGACCGCCGCTGGAGTATGTCCGAAGGCTACTCACTTGCCGCTGACGGCGATGCCCTCATCATACTGCCACCCGTGGAGGGGCATACTGACGTCAAGGCATCCATACAATCAGCCTATATTACTGTGCCAGTAACCTACACTCAGCGGCTGAGCCGCTCATTCGGATTCATGATCTCGGCCACGGCATGCTTCAATGTCTGCACTAAAGCCTCGTCAGCCTACACTATAGGTGACACCCGCTACTCCACGAAAATTGACGGGCTGCACCAGCGCATCCTCACCCCCGAATTCACTTTCACCCTTGGATGGGTCAACAATATAGGCGCTTATGTACGCTACTGTCCCGTAAACTTCATGAAGCGGTGCTACGGGCCGCAGTTCACTAACACAGCCATAGGCATATCACTCGGATTCTAATAAACACAGACACTACTTATGAACACGTTTCAAGCTATAACCGCCATATTCGCTCTCAGTTCAGCATCATATGCTTCAGCCATGACTGAAGCCCCTGACACCTTGCTTTCAGTGGAACACGCCACGGAGGTAACCGTAACCGAAAGTCCTAACGGTATGAAAGTGGAAGTGAAGGGTCTGCCATCCGATTCCACCTTTACCACCACATATGTACGTCCATTCGACTCGCCCATACGCATCAACGCCCGCCGATGGAACTCGCCCATATCATTAGGATCCGTATCTGACAACAAGCCCCTGACATGGGATCTCACCGTGGGTGGCCCGGGCATAGGGTGGATCAATGCCTGCGGTCAGCCTGACGGCACAGGCATAGAAATGGGCAAGTCATTGGAAATATCATGGCTCCATATGATAGGAGTTAAATACATAGCCCCGTGGCGTACATCGAGCATATCGCTCGGATTCGGATTTGACTGGCGCAACTACCGCAACTCCACTTCATCGGCCCGCTTCATACCTTTGGACAACGGTACCGTAGGGCTCGCTCCGTACCCTGATGACGTGACCCATACATCATCACGCCTCAAGGTATTCAGTATGGGGTTGCCCCTACTATGGCATCAGACACTCCCCTTCAATCTGTTCAGTAACCGGGCCATAATAACATTAGGTGCCGTATTCTGCTACAATTCACATGCCAGTCTGCGCACGGCATGGACGGACGCTGATGGGGTCAAGGTAGTACAGACCTCCAATGACATAGGCCAGCGCCGGTTCAGCGTGGATATGATAGCCGTGCTACGCCTGTGGGGGGGGCTGGGAGTATACGCCCGCTACTCGCCCAACAGTGTGCTCCGTGGTGCCGGACAGTTACAGTTCCGCCCCCTTTCTACCGGACTCATACTTTATTATTGACATTTTTCCATTATCTTTGTAGGCATATCATATCAAAAGTATACTTATGCCTGTAAAGAGCCCGCAAGACATCACTGCCGCCACCGTTGATATAGGAGTGCGTAAAGTAAGCCTTGCCTCATCAATGCCACGCCTGCTGCTGCTGTCGGTGCTGGCCGGAGCCTATATAGCTCTCGGCGGAGCCCTGTCAGTGATAGCGGGCTTCGGCTTTCCGGAAATTACCGCCTCTAACCCCTCCATGCAGCGGCTGCTCAGCGGCAGCGTGTTTCCGGTAGGACTCATTCTGGTGGTGGTGCTCGGAGCTGAACTGTTTACCGGCAACAATGCCATGCTCATACCGGCATTCATGCAGCGCCGCTATGGTGCCATGGATGTGATACGTAACTGGACGGTGGTGTACATAGGCAATTTTATTGGTTCCCTGCTCTTTGCGTGGCTGCTCGTGTACTGTACCGGCATGATGGATGCCGAGCCGTACAGCGGAGCCATAACCGGAATAGCACGTACCAAGACATCGCTGCCATGGATGGTGGTACTCACCCGTGGCATAGGCGCCAACTGGTGCGTGTGCCTTGCACTGTGGCTTGCGCTGGCCGGGAAGGGACTGCTTGAAAAAATGGCCGGATGCTGGTTTCCCGTCATGGCATTCGTGGCTCTCGGCTACGAGCACTCCGTGGCCAACATGTTTTTCATACCCATGGGCATGATGCTCGGTTCAGGTACCGGCATGTATCCCTTCCTTGTGGGCAATCTGCTTCCGGCCACTATAGGCAATATTATAGGCGGTGCCCTGTTCGTAGGCTGTGCCCACGGCTGGCTGTACCTGAAAAAAGAATAATATTCCATACATATCCTTCATACACCCTATTCCATGAAAAGAACATTAGCACTGACTGCTGTGGCGTTGACACTGTTTACAGCAGCCCGGCTTAGCAAAAGCCGCTAAAGCCAAGAACGGCACAATAACACTGTCAAACGATCTGTTTACGGCATCGTTTACCGACACAAGCGGCAAAGCCCTCTTCGGCGGATGCCCTGAAATGGGACTGCTCAGCGGTACCGAACTCTTCACGATAGTACTTCAGGACGACAGCCGTATACCCGCCTCGGAAATGACCCTTTCAGAGTGGGGCATTGAAACCCTCAAGGCCGATGCCAACGCCACCGTAGCATCCGAGAAGCGTGCCGGCAAAGCCGTCAAGGGCACTTTCACAAAGAACGGGCTCTCCGTACAGTGGCGTGCCGTGCTGCGTGACGGTTCACACTACCTGCGCACGGAGATGAGCATCTCGGCAGTGCATGACACGCCTATGCACTCCATAATACCCCTGTATTATCGTGGACATACGCTCAAGCCCGGAGCCAAGGCACCTGAAGTGGTGGGCAATACCCGTGGTGCCATACTTGCCTCTGAAGAGCTGTTTGCCGGAATAGAAACGCCTACCGGACTGAACGAGGTGTTCATTGATGATGCCGCTACTGAGCGTGAGGGGTTTGTACTCCGAGGTATTTGGCGCCGCCATACCACACTGAAATCCACTCATCCGTGGGATATAAGCACCGTAGTGGGCCTTATGGCTCCCGGACAGATGCGCCGCTCAGTGCTGGCATACAGCGAGCGTGAACGTGCAGTGCCATGGCGTCCGTTCAACATATACAATTCATGGTACGAACTCAACATTGATCGCAACAACTCCCCCACATATGCCGATCACATGACCATAGATGACTGTGTGCGCGTAATAGACCACTGGCAGGATAAGCTCACTGACCGCAGCGGAGGCGCCAACATAGAGGCTTTCGTGTGGGATGACGGATGGGATAATTATGGCACATGGACCTTCAACCCTAACTTCCCCAACGGCTTCCGTGAGGCCGACAGCGCAGCCGCACGTTCAGGTGCCGGAATAGGCGCATGGCTCGGGCCGGTGGGCGGATACGGCCGTTCCGGACAGTTGCGTCGTGAATATTGGAAGGACAAGGGCGGTATGCAGCTCAGCAATCCCGCGTACTACGATGTATTTCTCCGCGCATGCCGCGATATGATTGATAATTATGACTTCCGCTTCTTCAAGCTTGACGGCATAAGCGCCCAGGGCGTATCGGTAGGTCCCGATCCGGGCTATCGTGGCGAGGAGAACGCTGAGGGCATAATAGACATTCAGCGCGAGGTACGTAAAATGAAGCCTGACATGTTCTTCAACACTACGGTAGGCACATGGGCTTCGCCCTTCTGGTTCCACTTCACTGATGCCGTATGGCGTCAACAGGCCGACCACAGCACCATAGGCGACCAAGGCGATGACCGCGAACGCTGGATCACATACCGTGACCACATGGTTCATGACATATTCGTGCGCGATTCTCCACTATGCCCCATAAACACTCTTATGACCCACGGTGTCATACTTACCAGGTACGGTGACGTATCAAAATCCATGGACTATGACGGCATAGTGCGTGAGATAAGATGTGCCTACGCCTGCGGCTCAGGCATGGTGGAGCTGTACACTGACTATGAACTGCTCGACTCCATAAACGGAGGCCGACTATGGCAGGACATAGCCGAGTGCATCAACTGGCAGAAACGTAATGCTGATGTTCTGCCCGACGCTCACTGGGTAGGAGGCAATCCATGGGACGGAAAGAAGGCCAATGTATACGGCTGGGCATCATGGAACGGCAAGAAAGCCACTCTGGCGCTGCGTAATCCGGCGGCATCTCCGCAGGAGTTCACCACCACTCTGCGCAAAGCCCTTGACATACCGGCCTATGTAACCGGACCTGTCACACTGACTGACGCCTTCAGCCAGCAAGCTCTTCCCGGACTGGACACCGGCAAGCCCATTGACCCCGACACCGTACTGCATCTGACCCTTCCGGCATCGTCAGTATTTGTGTATGACGGTGTTCAAATGTAAAAAAACTTCAACCCTGCAACCAACCAAACGCAGAAAATGTTAACTTTGCGTTGGTAAATACAGAAACTTTTATTCACCTATTATTAAACATAAAGCTAAATGGTAAGTTACAAGGACTTAGGCTTGGTCAACACCCGTGAGATGTTTGCCAAGGCCATCAAGGGAGGCTACGCTATCCCGGCTTTCAACTTCAACAACATGGAGCAGCTCCAGGCCATAATCAAGGCTGCCGCTGAAGAAAAATCACCCGTTATCCTCCAGGTTTCGAAAGGCGCACGCAACTATGCTAACGCCACTCTGCTCCGCTACATGGCTCAGGGTGCCGTAGAATATGCCAAGGAACTCGGATGGGAACATCCCCAGATAGTGCTCCACCTTGACCATGGTGACAGCTTTGAGCTCTGCAAGTCATGCATAGACAATGGCTTCTCTTCAGTTATGATTGACGGTTCACACCTCCCCTATGAAGAGAACGTGGCTCTGACCAAGAAAGTGGTTGACTACGCACACCAGTATGACGTAACCGTTGAAGGTGAGCTCGGCGTTCTTGCCGGTGTAGAGGATGAAGTATCTTCTGACCACCACACCTACACTGACCCCGAAGAAGTTATAGACTTTGCCACACGTACCGGTTGCGACAGCCTCGCTATCTCTATAGGTACTTCACACGGTGCTTACAAGTTCACTCCCGAGCAGTGCACACGCAACGCTGAAGGCAAGCTCATACCGCCGCCCCTGGCATTCAACGTGCTTGACGCCGTTATGGAAAAGCTTCCCGGCTTCCCCATCGTACTCCACGGTTCATCATCAGTGCCCCAGGAATACGTTGACACCATCAACAAGTACGGCGGCAAGCTGCCCGATGCCATCGGCATACCTGAAGAAGAGCTCCGCAAGGCTGCCAAGAGCGCCGTTTGCAAGATCAACATTGACTCTGACAGCCGTCTGGCCATGACCGCCGCTGTACGCGAGGTATTCGCTACCAAACCCGGTGAATTTGACCCGCGCAAATATCTCGGCCCGGCCCGCGATGAAATGGAGAAACTTTACAAGCACAAGATTGTAAACGTACTCGGCAGCGACGGAAAGGCTGAATAAGCTCATCCCCGATACCGCACGAAAACGACATGAGAGCTGTACCCACAGGGGGTGCGGCTCTCACTATTTTATCACGATCTATTATTTCTCAGGAGTGCGGTGGGTGGAGAGGACTGTGATGGCGGCGTCAAATGCATCACGGTCGGCGGCTCGTGAGCGCAACTTATTGCGGTAAGCGTAGATGGTGTTGACTGACAGCCCCAAGAACTTGGCCACGCGCTGAGTATCATCAAGCCCGAGTATTGAGAACGCAAGTATCCGCAGTTCTGGTGTAAGCTTCCCTTCACCCTCCACCACTATGCGCTTGTCCGGGAGCAGCAGATTGTTGACATACTCCACAAAGTCAGGATACAGATGCAGAAATGCATTGTCAAACACGGCATAAAACATCTCGCCCTGCTCTGACAGCAGTTTCCCTGATTTCAGCAGTTTATATAATTCATCGGTCTGACCGGCTGCTATCTTCCTGCGCACAAGAAGGTCATACTCGCCAAGGCGCTTCATATATATACCGCACAGGTTAAGAAACTGTGTTACATGCTGTTCACGGCTTTCATGCATGTGACGCATATCCGTAAGCATCACCTGCCGCTCATGTTTGAGCTTCTGCTTACGCCTATACAGATCCACCCCGGCCAACACCGCACATATCAGCAATACAAGCAGGCAGCCTATTTCCCAACGGAGCCTGTTACGGCTACGGTCATGGCTCTCTATGGCTATACCGGCCAGCTGCGGAGTACTCACCCACGGATTCACCACATTACCGTCACGACTGTTATCCACAGCTGCACGCAGAGCACGCTCGCTCCGGCCTTCATCGCCATTCTCATGCAGCCAGCTGCTGAGAGCATACAGTGCCAGACCCGTTCGGATACCGGCATGCATGTCCATTATAGCAGCCAACAGATAATAATATCCGGCATCGTCCGAGCGGCTGCCTTCATGCCGCTGATAGTAAGTGCCGAGCCAGAATGCCGCATTGGCACGAGTCTGTGACGGGACGTTGTCATTGCCCATAAGGTTTGTCAAGTGAGCCAGCTGCATTGACAGCTTATTGTCAAGCTTATAACGTGTGGCCATCACCAAATCATATATAGCGGCTGTATCAGGCACCAAGCGCAGCAATGCATTATTGTGCACACGGCACATATCATTGAATCGCTTGCGGGTACGTCCGCCACGAGCCTTGTCTAAAAGCATGACATATATCCGCTCGCCCGCAAAATGGTACAGCACCCTGTCCGCCTCATCTATAGAGTCAGGATTTATACTCTCAAACGTACTCACAGAGAGAGCTTCCTGCCCTTGAAGAGCCATTACATTGCATCTACGGGCAGCAATACCTTCAGCGCGCCTGTGCAAGCCCAATTCTCGTGCCATATCCTCAGCCATAGTAAGGTATTTCATGGCCGAGTCAGCTGACAATGCCATATATTCCTGTCCGAGCTCTACAAGTGCCGACACTCTCACCTCGCCGGCACCAAGCGGAGGCAATGACATCTTAAGCGAATCCACAGCCTTTATCCGCACGGCCACTCGCTCACGGCTATGCTCCAACGCCGTATCGAATTCATCAAGCAGCGCCTGCATAGGTACATGATTCTGGGCATGTGCAGCAAGCACGGACAGAACCATGAAAATGAATATGGCTATATGTTTGGTAAGATTATTCAACATGTCATTCAGCATGCAAATATAATCATATATCATCCGCCTCCAAAAATATGTAACCGCCTCGTAACGCACGGCATAATTTCTATATTACTTCATATTTCATCTATATTTCCGCAACAAAAATTTCATACATTTGCACCATTAACATTCTAACCAATAACCATATATCAAATATTTATATTTTATATTGCTTAGAATGACGCTTTATTATATTGCCATAAGCCGGTCAATGGAATAATTTTGCATCAGGTTTATTTAAAGTGTATTCAGAAACGCATAATTGTAATGTGGATTTATGTTAGGTTTTGAAGGATATCAAAAAAGCGGGGGAAGTCAGTGATGACCACCCCCGTTTTATTATCCTGATTCACTCACGCGCTCTATCCTTCCACTGCAGTGGTAAGAAGATTTCGCATCTCTTTGCGTGATATAACCCTTATTTCATTCTGCGAGTAATCTATCAGACCTCTACGCTTGAGCTCTTCAAGTGTGGCCATAAATGAGCTGCGCTGCACACCGAAGTATGAATACAAATCGCGCTGCCGGCATGTAAGTGCCACGTCAGTACCTGTAGGCTGCGTCAAAGCCACTATCCAAAACGCTATACGCTCCTCGAGCGAGCCGGTGGTCACTGCCAGGATTCCGTCAACGGCCTTCTGCGCGTTCATTGACAGGACATTCAGGAAGTTGAACAGGAATATCGGATCGGCATTCAGAATCTTTACATAGTCCTGCTTGGATATCTGCAACACTCCCGTGGTGCCAATGGACACAGCTGAACACGGATATTTAGTAGCCTTGCCAAACAGAAAATCTGGCGCAAGCACATCGGGAGCATTCAGAGTTTGCGATACCTTGAAACGTCCGTCGGAATTGGCTATGGAAACTCTTGCCGCACCGGATATGATAAACTTTATATGCGTGCACTCCTCACCCGGTTCCACCATAGGCTCACCGTCAAGATACTTGAGGAAATGGAACTTTGTGCGCTCTATAACCTTGGATATACACTGATAGCTCACCCCTTTGAACAGTGGCAGCCCCATCAGTATTTCATACATTGTGTCCATATCAATATACGGCTTGAAAGTAACCGTTGTTAATTTTTAACATTTCTGGTGGCCGATTAGTTCCCGCTATGACGTTGTTTAATATAAATTTGTATGGAATTGATGGTGTTTTGCCATGCCACGTATGCAGCCGGCGCTATTGAGGCTATGGGGTTAAGGTACGTCAGAGCCATCCATATGGCCAGTACCGTATTCTTCTGCCCAAGCCCCTGCGCTCCTGCCACACGGTCAGCGTATCGGCGACCTATACGCCGACCTATCACGAACTGCCCCACACACACCACTGCCGACACAAGTGCCAGAGCCAGCATCTCCGGAATCATTCCGGCCGGCTCATGCATGACAAAGCTCACGGCCCGACCCACCACTATAATTAGCGACACCGCCCATACATAAAACGACACAGACTGTCGGCTGCTTACAGCGGCATGCGCCTTTGGAGCCACAGCCCTCAGCACAAGAGCGCACCCAAGTGGCGCCACTATAAGCGGCACTACCCTCATGGCTATACCACGGAACGCACTCACAAACTCAACATCGGCACCGCCCATCAAGGCAAACATCATGGGAGCCAACACGGCCACGGACATATTGCTTATTATGGAAAAGGTGGCCAGACGCGGCACACTCCCGCCAAGCATGCCCGTTATTACAGGAGCAGCCGTGGCCGTAGGGCAAAACACACATATAAACGCTCCCTGAGCCAGATCCTCGCTCAGCGGACGCAGCAATAAATACACCGCCATACTGCCACCAAGCTGCACTGCCAGCAGATGCCACGAAAGACCGGTGAGGCGAAACTCCCCCGGACGCACACGGCAAAACGTCACGAACAGCATTATAAAAATCAAGTAGGGCGCCAAAAAAGCCACCGCCTCAATGGCCTCATGAAAAAGCACACCCGCTATCATGGCCAGGGGCAGCATCCAGGGCTTGAGCCTCTGCCTTATTTCCGACATTTTCATAGCGGCTGCAAAGGTACAAAAAATGGCACTATTCTTGAAAACGGGTTTTGTTTTCCATAAAAAACCACTACTTTTGTCGGCCAATTCTACAGACACGGCATGTAGACCGCATATCATGAATACACCTACAACCACACGCATAGCCGGCAACATCCCGTCAAAGGGGCATCTTAGCACATTTCTTACCCATGTGCTGGGAGTATGCATACTATTCATACTGCCGGAAGTGCTTCTCTCCATATCCGACCATGACTTTGACAGCGGACACAACTATCGTGTGTATATTAAAGCCGCCATATACGTGGCGGTATTCTATATAAATTATCACGTGATAACTGACCGCACACTCGGCCGACGCGTAAATTTGCCCCGTTTTTTCCTGTACAATCTGATTCTCACATGTGTAGCCCTCGGTGCCTTACAGTATTTAACAGGCTCGGCCACACACCTGTTTCGCAACTTTGTCATGATAGTGCTCACCATGAGCCTTAGCGCGGCCATAAAAATCACCTACAAATGGATAGAGCTGGACATACGCGTAAAGGATGACATAAGCCGCCGCCGCGAGGAAGAGCTCAAGCAGCTTAAGGCTCAGATTCATCCCCATTTTCTTTTCAACACGCTCAATTCCATCTATGCCCTAATTGACATAGCGCCGGACACTGCCCGCGATGCCGTACACAGGCTCAGCAGCATGATGCGCTACATGATATATGAAAATCCCCGATTCGTCACGCTACAGCAAGAAACCGAATTCACAGCTCACTACATACAGCTCATGCGCCTCCGACTCACTGAAGGAGCACGCCTTGACGTGACGCTTGACAGCTCACAATGCCCTGAACGGCGTATGCCTCCGCTCATATTCATCAATCTGATAGAAAATGTGTTCAAGCATGGCCAGCCTGACCACCCCATGCGCATAAGCTTGACAGCCGAACCTGACGGCACGGTTACATGCACCACATTCAACCACATGGCAGCCAATGTAACAGCACACCGCAGCCACAGGCCCTCATCAGGCATAGGACTGACCAATTTGCGCCGACGCCTGGAACTGATATACGGTTCCGATGCCGGACTTGCCACCGAATCTGACGGACGTACTTTCACCGCCCGACTAACCATAAAACCAACCAATGAAAATGGATAATATGCGATGCTGCGTCATTGACGACGAGCCTTTGGCCGGACGTCTGATAGCAGGCTATATCGAAAAGACCCCCTCACTCACACTGGTGGGCGCATACCGCTCGGCCGATGAGGCCATACGCCCCATAGTAAGCGGTGAGGTAGACCTTTTGTTTCTCGACATTCAGATGCCACAGCTCAACGGCCTTGAATTTGCCAAAATAGTACCTGACAGCTGCCGCATAATATTTACCACCGCCTACGATACCTACGCCATACAGGGCTTCAAGGTCAATGCACTCGACTACCTGCTCAAACCGGTAAGCTACGATGACTTCCTGGAGTCCATAGCACGAGCCCGAAAGGCTCTGCATCCCGGAAACGGATCCGGATCTGACCGCATAATAGTAAAAAGCGAGTACAAGATGGTGCAGATAGATACCGCCGACATCCTGTATATAGAAGGCGAGAAGGATTATGTGAAGATAGTGACCAAAAGCCATCCGGACGGCATCATGACACTCATGAACATGAAAGCCATAGAACAGGCCCTGCCGTCAGAGATATTCATGCGCGTGCACCGCTCATACATAGTAAACACCTCACACATAAGCACAATAGAACGTAACCGTATAATATTTGGCGACACAGCCATACCCGTAAGCGACTCGTACAAGAATGACTTTGCCGCCTACGTGTCAGCCCACTCGGTATAGACCTCTGCTATTATTTTACCGGAATCTTAGCCACCCGGCGCTCATGGCGGCCGCCTTCAAAGGGCGTGGACAGGAATACCTCCACAATCTTTTCGGCTACAGCCGGCTCTATAAACCGTGCCGGGAGCACGAGTACATTGGCATCATTATGCTCGCGAGCCAGCTTGGCTATTTCCGGTGTCCAGCACAGAGCCGCACGTATACCCTGATGCTTGTTGAGCGTCATGGCTATACCGTTGCCCGTACCGCACATGGCTATGCCTGGGTAGCACTCTCCGCTCTCCACGGCATCGGCACACGGATGCGCATAATCAGGATAGTCACAGCTCGCCTCAGAGTCAGTGCCGAAATCCTTTACGTCTACGCCCTTGCTCTGGAGCATAGCCTTCAGTCGGTTTTTCAATTCATATCCGGCATGGTCACTGCACATGCCTACACTCTTTCCCGGTGTGATGATGGTCATATATCTAATATTGTTAGCTTAAAATTCTATACTTATACGGCGCCATACGTATCCGGGTATCATGCGCCACAGCGCTGTCAACACAGCCCATCGGGTATCTATCACCGCCACTCTGCGCTCACGCACCACAGCCCGCTCTATAAGCCGGGCCGCATACTCTACAGGCATCAGCATGGGATAGTCCTTGCCCTCGGCCAAAAGCGGAGTGCTGACAAAGCCCGGACGTATATCGGTGAAGCACACATTTACATGCTGCTGATGTGCGAGTTGGTCAAGCGAGTCGATAAACATCTGCTGAAAACGCTTTGATGAGCTGTAAGCAGCCGACACACCTATACCCTTGGTACCGGCCACGGATGTAATGGCGGCTATCTGGCCGCGTGCCACATTGGCCGTGTCACGGAAATACTTGTACGCCTCGGCCACTATGCGGGCAAATCCCACACAGTTCACTTCCAATGTCTGCACTATCTGCGGCTGTCCGAGCGCCGGGTCATAAAATCCCGTTCCGGCAGCGTACAGCAGTACATCCATACCGTCAGTCAGTTCTATCAGTCCATTGAAGCGTTCTATGGCATCCGGTGCCGTGACATCAAGCGTAGCGTACTCCACATTCTGCGGAAATGCCTCCTTCAGAGCTTTCAACGGTTCTTCCCTACGGGCAGCCACACCCACACGCCATCCGGCGGCGGCAAAGTCACGGGCCACTTGAAATCCAAGCCCTGACGATGCGCCTATTATGACTATTCTTTTCATATCGGTAGATGTTTTCATGGAGGGATTCGGCCCATACCAGTCTACGCCGTATCTACGAGTCGTCCCCTTCAGTAATAACCGCCTTATGCCGGGTTCGGTTCAACGGTATGGTATATATTATGGAGAAGCTGCCGGTCAGCGAATTGCCACGTTTGCCATAGCCGGGTATATACATCGGTTGTCCCATAGGCGTCTGCCCTTCATGGACTATGGTGTGGTATCGGAATGTCCAGCCCATGGACAGATTCTTTACTATCTTAACCTTTATCCCGGCACATATTTCAAAGTATCCGGCATTAGTGCTCTGCGACGGTATGCTGAACGCGGGCTCCGACCCCCAATAGTCGTTGGTGGATGTTATGTCAGTCACTTCATATGAGAAGAAGCTCAGGCCATAACGCAAGCCGAAGAGCAGCTGATAGTCAGGGTTAGAATTATAGAATATGTTATAATTAATACCTACCTTGAAATATGGAGCCAATTTTGACTTGTATGTGAAGTTCATGCCGTCAGGCGTTTCGTTGCACATGCCCAAGCCCAGCTCCACCACCGGCTTATAGCGGTTATGCAGGCTGAGCTCCCCGTAGAAGTCTATAAGCCCGTAATGCTGTCCGAGCATACGCATCACCGGATCCCATATATTTACTCCTACGCTCACTGCGTGAAGAAGCGGGAATATCATCTTGGGCACACGGTTTATGGCCGTAGAGTCAACCCATTCACGGCCGCTCAAAGTATCAACTAAAATAGTATTTCCGGCCGCATCCTGCCGTTCCACTACATGCGTGCGGTCAGCCGGAGTGTCCTTGCTCTTAGCCGGATTTACCGGCGTACCGGGGGTGGTGGGCTCCACAGGCGTGACACGCCTTTGCGCCACCGCCGGAGCGGTGATGCCCAGCAAGGCTATGAACAGCAACAATATCTTGAATATACCGCCTTTCATACCGCCTCCTCTTCTTCATCATCACCGGCCGAACCGCCTCCGGCAGTAGTGTGCACGTATATGCGTATGCGCTCTATGTCTATATTATTTATCAGCGAATCAGTCACCGCCACAGAATCGATGATGTGTGTGGTGTATTTGAATTCGGTTATGCGATAATTGAACATAGCTCCGCACTCAGCCGACACGAAATACGGTTCGGAAGTATATACAAAAGTTATGGTGTCAGGTTCCGGGGCATTGTCATGAGTGTATCGGAAATAGAACGATGTTTCCGATGTGCTTGACCTGAACGGCAGGTAAACGCTTGACAGAGCCGATGAGGCATCGTGCAGCAAGCTGTCGCCCGGAGCGCCCACACCGCCCACATCCACGCCTGAAACCGAAACCTTTGAACGCGTGGCAGCATCATACATGGCCGCCAGCGGCAGACTGCTCTGATTTTCGGTACAGCTTGATGTATTGCAGCTCCATAGCGGCGCACACACACATGCGGCAACGAGTATGTTCAGAATTTTCCCCATCTCAGAATCTCATCTATCTTCTTACGGTTCTTATCAGGCACCTTTGAGCCTTCCGCCGGGAATCCTATAGGTATTATAGCCACCGGCTCCGCGCCCTCAGGCAAATTCATTTCAGAGGCGAGCGCCGCAGCATCAAAGTTACATATCCAGCAAGTGCCTAACCCCGCTGCGGCTGCTGCAAGGCATATATGCTCCACGGCTATAGCCACATCCACATCAGTATGATCCTTGCCGTCCGAAGCCCTGTGCCACGCCTCACCGTGGAGCCCTACGGCCACTATGAATGCCGATGCTCCGGCAGCCCAGTCGCGCCCGTACACAGCACTTATCATAGCTCGCTGCTCAGGGCTGTCAAGCACCACGAATACCCACGGCTGCCTGTTACAAGCCGACGGTGCCAGCCGCGCGGCCTCCACCACAGCCTCTATCATGTCACGCGGCACAGCCGTGCTGCTGTATGAGCGGCATGAGTAGCGGTCATGAGCCAGCTTTATGAAGGAGTTGTATGTTTCAGTCATTGGTCTTCAGTTCTTCTTCTATCTCATAATTATTGCGCAGCGATGAGTTCCGCACTATCAGCTCGCCAAGGAATCCCGTAAGGAACAGCTGCGTACCCAATATCATGGTCACAAGCGCTATATAAAAGTAAGGCGACTCCGTAACCAGCGTATATGGCTGCCCTGAGTACAGATGATACAGCTTCATTCCGCCCACAGTCATTACCGCCACGAGTCCTATCAGGAACATGAGGCTGCCAAGCAGCCCGAAGAAATGCATGGGTTTGACACCAAACTTGTTAGTGAACCACAAGGTGGCCAGATCCAAATAGCCGTTGACAAAACGGTCAAGTCCGAACTTGGTCTTGCCATACTTGCGTGCCTGATGATGTACCACCTTCTCCCCTATCTTGTTAAATCCGGCATTCTTGGCTAAATAAGGGATGTAGCGGTGCATGTCGCCGTACACCTCTATGTGCTTGACCACCTTGTTGCGGTATGCCTTCAACCCGCAGTTGAAATCATGCAGATTGTGTATTCCGCTCACACGCCGTGCCGTGGCATTGAACAGCTTGGTGGGTATAGTCTTCGACAGCGGGTCATAACGCTTCTGCTTCCAGCCGCTCACCAAGTCATAGCCTTCCTCCGTAATCATCCGGTACAGCTCAGGTATTTCATCCGGGCTGTCCTGAAGGTCGGCATCCATAGTTATCACCACATTGCCTTTTGCTCGCTCAAATCCGGTGTTAAGAGCCGGCGACTTCCCGTAGTTACGCCGGAAGCACACCCCCTTCACTGCCGGATTGGCAGCGCTCAGCGAGCGTATCACCTCCCATGAGGAGTCGGTAGAGCCGTCATTTACAAATATTATTTCGTAGCTGAACCCATGCTCATCCATCACCCGCGCTATCCAACGTTCAAGTTCGGGAAGTGACTCAGCCTCATTATACAGAGGCACTACTACTGAAATATCCATATTCAAGAGTTAAGTTTGTTATGAGGTAATTTTACAGCACGGGCTATCAAGCTGAGCAGCAATGACAGCAGCGAGCCGGTAAATATGGCTATCCATACCGTTTCAAGCGCTATGGAAGCCGCCGTAGGGACAAGATTGGCCTCCACCATACGGGTAAGCAAATCGGCCACCTGTACAGCCTGCGGGTCATCAATCGCCGCGTAGAAGTCAATAGCCTCACGCACACAGCCTAATATATATTCCGGCTGTATCCATCTAAGAAACACATAGGCCGCCAATGCACTGATAAGCGAGCCACAGGCAAATGTCACTATGCCCTGCATCCAAAGCCCCGAAAGGGTGGTCATACCCATTTCTTCCACATAGGTACGCCTCAGCTGCCTGTACAACAGCACCGGGACTCCGGCAAACAGGAGCACCGACAGCACGCCCAACAATGGCACAGCACGTGAGTATATAAGGGCAAAGAACATGGCACAGAGCCATATGCCGAGGAAGAACCCGGCATCAGCACCTCTGCGGTATGGCGACACTATCTTGTTCATCTATGACATGCAAAGATAGCATCTTTTTATCAAAATACGCCTTAAACACAAGGTTAATAACACACTTTTACGTAGCACTTCCATAATACTGCCCGGCACACGCACAAAAAGTCAGGGCACATCCCCCACAATAGGGGATGCGCCTTGACTTTATCTTCTTTTCTTACATCAAAAAGAAAGGCTTCCTGTATACGGGAAAGCCCGCACTCAAATAGGACCGCGTATCAGTCCTCTACCAGACGGAGCTTCTGCACATACACAGCCTTCATCATCTTCTTTCGGTTAGTCACCGAAGGCTTCTGGAAAGCCTGACGGCTGCGGAGTTCCTTTACGATACCGGTTTTTTCAAATTTACGCTTGAATTTCTTAAGCGCTCTTTCAATGTTTTCGCCTTCTTTTACTTGTACGATTATCATTTTTAATGTTGTTATGTAGTTTTAATTATTTCGCTTTCGTGGCTTTAGCGCGGCAAAATTACGTACATTTTTTTATTTGGCAAAACTTTTTTAATTTCATTTTCCAATCTTTTAAATCATTTAGGTGCATTTATTCGGACGGTTTGACTAAATTTGCATGTCGGCTGTATATATGCCGACATTTAAGCCATTTGTAAAAACCAAATCTATTTACCCCAATACCAAACTATGAACAAGTATCCTAAAATCGGTATCCGTCCCACTATAGACGGACGTCAGGGCGGCGTACGCGAAAGCCTTGAGGAAAAAACCATGAATCTGGCCAAAGCAGTGGCCGATTTCATAACCACCAATCTCCGCTACCCTGACGGCACCCCGGTACAGTGCGTAATAGCTGACGGCACCATAGGCCGCGTACCCGAAAGCGCAGCCTGTGCCGAAAAGTTTGAGCGCGAAGGCGTAGGAGCCACCATCACCGTAACATCCTGCTGGTGCTACGGCTCGGAAACCATGGACATGAATCCGCATTGGCCCAAGGCCGTATGGGGCTTCAACGGAACAGAACGTCCCGGAGCCGTATATCTCGCCGCCGTGCTTGCCGCCCATGCACAGAAAGGGCTGCCCGCATTCGGCATATATGGACATAATGTACAGGATATAGATGACAATTCCATCCCTGCCGACGTGGCTGAAAAGCTGCTCCGCTTTGCCCGCGCCGCCGTGGCTGTGGCATGCATGCGAGGCAAGAGCTATCTGTCCATAGGCTCCATGTGCATGGGTATAGCCGGCTCTATAGTTGACCCGAACTTCTTCCAGGAATATCTGGGCATGCGCAATGAAAGCATCGATGAGACCGAGATACTGCGCCGCATGGACGAGGGCATATACGACAAGGAAGAATACGCCAAGGCTATGGCCTGGACTGAAAAATACTGCAAGCCCAACGAAGGCGAGGATATAAAGAACACCGTAAAGGCCAAGACCCGCGAACAGAAGGACGCCGACTGGGAATTCATTGTAAAGATGACTCTCATAGTGCGTGACCTCATGAAGGGCAATCCAAAACTCCTTGAAATGGGATTCAAGGAAGAAGCCCTTGGCCACAATGCTATAGCAGGCGGTTTCCAGGGCCAGCGCCAGTGGACCGACTGGAAGCCCAACGGCGACTTCACCGAGGCTCTGCTCAATACATCATTTGACTGGAACGGCATTCGCGAGGCCTTCGTACTGGCTACCGAGAACGATGCATGCAATGGCGTGGCCATGCTATTCGGGCACCTGCTTACCGGCATAGGCCAGATGTTCTCAGATGTACGCACTTACTGGAGTCCCGAAGCCGTTTACCGTGTGACCGGCAAGGAGCTTACCGGCCGTGCATCAGGCGGCATGATTCACCTCATCAACTCCGGTGCCACCACCCTTGATGCCACCGGCGCAAGCCTCAACGCTGAGGGCGAGCCCTGCATGAAAGCATCATGGAATATGGAAGAAAAGGATGTAGAAGCATGCCTCAAGGCTACGACATGGTATCCGGCTGACCGCGACTACTTCCGTGGCGGCGGCTTCTCAAGCCACTTCCTGTCTCGCGGCGGAATGCCCGTAACCATGAGCCGCCTCAACCTTGTCAAAGGCCTCGGTCCGGTTCTTCAGATAGCAGAAGGCTGGACAGCCGACATCGATCCGGAAATCAACGAAATCCTTGACAAGCGTACCGACCCCACCTGGCCTACCACCTGGTTCGTACCCCGTCTGTGCCCTGACCGCGATGCATTCAAGGATGTATACTCAGTTATGAACAACTGGGGCGCCAACCACGGAGCCATAAGCTACGGCCACATAGGCGCTGACCTCATAACACTTGCTTCAATACTCCGCATACCCGTATGCATGCACAATGTCGATGAGAAGGACATATTCCGTCCCGCAGCTTGGAACGCATTCGGCATGGACAAGGAAGGTGCCGATTATCGCGCATGCAAGAACTACGGTCCTATCTACAAATAATTGACTGCTGACCATGATTACATCCAAACTTATAGACATGTTCGTGCAGCAGGCTCACCGCATAGGCGATGCCGGGCTGACCATATGCTCAAGCGGCAATCTGTCATGGCGCGTAGGTGACCGTGTGCTCGTATCGGGCACCGGCTCATGGGTTCCGGAGCTTACTCCCGGCCGCGTATCCGTATGCCGCCTCTCGGACGGCGCCATCCTCAACGGAGTGCGTCCGTCCATGGAAAGCACGTTCCACCTCGGTGTGCTTCGCGAACGCCCTGACGTGAATGTGGTGCTCCATTTCCAGAGCCCGTATGCCACTGCCATAGCATGTCGCAAAGATCTGCCTGCCACACTTAATTTCACTGCCGAGTGCCCGCTGCATGTGGGCGAGGAGATACCCATGATACCGTATTTCCGCCCCGGCTCCCCCGAGCTGGCCAAGCACGTGACCGAGGCCATGCTTACACACAATTCCGTCATGCTTCTGAAGCATGGGCAGGTAGTGTGTGGCAAGGACTTTGATCAGGCCTTCGAGCGTGCCATGTTCTTTGAAATGGCTTGCCGCATAGCCGTGCTCAACGGCGACAACATCAATCCGCTCACACAGCCTGAGATTGATGACCTTGAACAGTATTTCCTTGGCAAGCAGGGAAAATGAGCAAGACTTACATAGCTGCCGACTTCGGCGGAGGGAGCGGGCGAATAATAGCCGGCTCCCTTGCCGACGGACGGCTGACTCTCCGGCAGATACACCGTTTTGACAACCGTCAGGTATGGCTCGGAAAGCATCTGCACTGGGACTTCCCCATGCTGTACGATGAAATGCTTATCGGGCTGCGTAAGGCTGCCGCTGAATATTCTGACATAGTGAGCATAGGCATTGACACATGGGGCGTAGACTTCGGATTGGTAGACTCATGCGGTAATCTGCTCGGCAATCCTGTATGCTACCGTGACCCGGCTACCGAACCTATGCTTGAACGCTTCACAGCCACCACTGACATGGACGCCCATTACAGTGTGGCCGGGCTTCAGACCATAGCCATCAACTCCATGTATCGCCTTATGGCCATGAAAGATGAGGGCGACCGCCGCCTTGATATAGCCGAGCACCTCCTCTTCACGCCTGACTTGTTCAGCTTTTTCCTTACCGGGGACTACTCCAACGAATACACCATAGCGTCAACCTCCGAGCTGCTTGATGCTCGTAAACACACATGGAACTATCAGCTCATAGAGTCGCTCGGACTTCCAGCCCACATATTCGGCCCCATAATCATGCCCGGACAGTCACGCGGCACTCTGCTGCCGGATGTGGCGCTCCGCACAGGCATGGCACCCAATGTGAAGGTAGTAGCTGTAGGCTCGCATGACACCGCCAGCGCCGTACATGCCATACCGGGCTCGTACACTGCCGATGGCACAGCGTTTCTCAGCTCCGGCACATGGTCACTGCTCGGAGTGGAGCTTGACAGCCCCATAACCTCGCCTGAAGCACGTCAAGCCGGATTCTCCAACGAAGGCGGCACATGCTCACGCATCCATTTCCTGCAAAACATAACGGGTCTGTGGATACTTCAGCAGCTTGTGGACGGCTGGAAACAGCGTGGACTCACCTCATCTTACCCCGAGCTTGTACAGATGGCCCGCGAAGCCTCTACTGACACTCTGATTGATGTGGATCACCCCTCGTTCTCGCGTCCCGGCAATATGGAGGAAGCCATAGTACGCTACTGCCGCGAGCGTTCTCTTACCCCACCCTCCGGACAGGGCGAGATGGTGCTGTGCGTACTCCGCTCACTGGCCGACCGCTACCGCCGTGGCATAGAAGAGCTGAACAAGCTTCTGCCCGCGCCTGTAAAACGTCTGCACATTATAGGTGGAGGTTCAAAGAACGAACTGCTCAATAGCCTCACCGCCGAAGCCACCGGCTTTGAGGTCACAGCCGGACCGGCTGAAGCCACCGCCATAGGCAACATTATAATGCAGGCACAGGCTGATGGAGCCATATCATCACCTTCTGACATCACCGAAATAATCGAACCATGAATAAAACCGAACCGGTGGCTAAGAAAGCCCCGATAGTACCACGGAAATATGTGGTGACGTTCATTCTCATCACATCCCTTTTTGCCCTTTGGGGCTTTGCCAATGACATAACCAACCCTATGGTGGCCGCATTCCAGACCGTAATGGAGCTTTCGGCCGCCAAGGCATCCATGGTGCAGTTTGCCTTTTACGGCGGATACGCCACTATGGCCATCCCGGCGGCTCTGTTTATACGCCGCTTCAGCTACAAGAGCGGCATCCTGCTCGGATTAGCCCTGTATGCCGTAGGCGCATTCCTGTTCATACCGGCTGCACAGTATCAGGAGTTCTCATTTTTCTGCGTGTCACTCTACGTGCTCACCTTTGGCCTTGCATTCCTTGAAACCACGGCCAACCCCTTCATACTGTCGCTCGGTGACAAGTCCACGGCTACGCGCCGCCTCAACTTCGCTCAGGCGTTCAATCCTGTAGGCTCGCTGTCAGGCATGGCTGTGGCCTCGCTCATAGTGCTGCCTAACCTTATATCCGATAAGCGTAACGCAGCCGGGGAAATAATATTCCCCACGCTTGATGCCGCTGAGAAAGCACAGATACGCCTGCACGATCTGGCCGTGATTCGTGACCCTTACGTGGCTATAGGCATAATAGTGCTTATAATGCTTGCTATCATAGCATGCAAGAAAATGCCGCGCACTGACCATAGTGACGGGCCGAAGGCAAGTGCAGCTGAAACTCTGCGCCACCTCTGGCACAACACGGAATACCGCTACGGCGTGCTCACACAGATGTTCTACGTGGCCGCTCAGATTATGGTGTGGACGTTCATAATACAGTATGCTGACAATCTGCATATAAACAAAGCCACCGCTCAGAATTACAACATACTGGCCATGAGCCTGGCTCTGAGCTTCCGCTTTATAGGCACGTATCTGATGAAGTACATTCCGGCGCCAAAACTACTCGGCTTCTTCGGAATAGGGGCTTCGGTATGCACTCTTGGCGCCATACTCATCAACGGATTTGCCGGGCTGATATTCCTTGTGGCCATAAGCGCATTCATGTCCATAATGTTCCCAAGCATATACGGCATAGCGCTTGACCGCGTTACCGAAACTGACACATCACTCGGTTCGGCATTCTTGGTTATGGCCATAGTGGGCGGTGCGCTTATGCCGCCGCTTCAAGGCACCATAATAGACATGGGCACCATAGCAGATATGCCGGCCGTGAACGTTTCGTTCTGTCTGCCGCTGATATGCTTCCTTGTGGTTACTGCTTACGGGTTCCGCAGCCTGCGCATGCGCCGTGCGGCATAGCCCGGACATTCCATCATTGACATAAAATATGGGTTGTACCGCACAGAGTACAGCCCATATTTGTTGTAATCACATCACTGTCCATAAAACCATCACTGCACATGAACAATCTGATTTTAGGTATAGCACTGCCGTTTGTGGGTACCACGCTCGGAGCCGCATGCGTGTTTATGATGAAGAGAAACATGCCGCCGCTCCTACAGAAATCGCTCACCGGTTTCGCCGCCGGCGTCATGGTGGCGGCCTCCGTATGGTCGCTTCTGATACCGTCCATAGAAATGACGGGGAAAGAAGGAATTGCAAGTATCCTACCGGCTATAATAGGCTTCTTTGCCGGCATACTGTTTCTGCTGCTCCTTGATGACATTATACCTCACCAGCATATCGAAAGCTCTCGAAGCGAGGGCCCGAAGTCGCGCCTGTCACGTACCACCAAACTCGTACTGGCCATAACCCTGCATAACATACCGGAGGGTATGGCCGTAGGTGTAGCCTTGGCGGCTGCGCTTGAAAACAGCTCCCATCTTCCCATGTCCGGTGCCATAGCCCTTTCGGCCGGCATAGCCATACAGAACTTCCCGGAAGGGGCCATAGTGTCCATGCCGCTGCGCAGCGCCGGAAATTCGCGCCGGAAATCGTTCATAATGGGTACGCTGAGCGGTATAGTAGAGCCGATAGGAGCCGTACTGACCATACTTTTGGCATCAGTAGTACTACCGGTAATGCCTTACCTGTTGGCATTCGCCGCCGGAGCTATGATGTACGTGGTGGTGGAGGAGCTGATACCTGAGACACAGGAAGGTCAGCACTCCAATATGGGCACCATAGGGTTTGCCATAGGTTTCATCCTTATGATGGCGCTCGATGTACTACTCGGATAGCACCTCGAGCACTTGCCGGGCTATGGCCTGCATACCCTTAACTGACGGGTGGCCGGTCATCTTCTCAATATCATGCAGCTGTATATACGGCACTGAATAATGACGGCACACTTCCTTTACGGACTCCGTTATATCCTCGCGCAGCTCGCTGTTGATTATGAAGTACACTTTAGTATCAGGATATAGCTTGCGGGCATCGGACAGCAGGCGGCACATGGCCGGGCGGAACTCATAGAGCGATGCGGCGGGAATGCTATCCGAATAATCGTACTCCCCTACCGGCACTCCGGCCCAGCTGTCATTTGTTCCGCCGAATATAAGCAATATGTCCGGCTTCCCCACTCGCGGCAGCCGCGTTATGAATGACCTGTCCGTAAAGTCCTGACCCCGATAGCCGCGGTTTGACACAGTGGCTCCGCTGAACGAATCGTTTTCACCTATGGCATAACCACCTTCTTTGGCAAGCACACGCCACCACGTCTGCTCCACATCCGTCACATCCGTACGGTCAGGCTCAGGATTGTCGTAATACCACGTGGCATACCCCTCTGGGTTATGGCCCCTGTAAGTGGAATATGAATCACCGAGTATGGCCACAACCTTGACATCGCTGTCATTAGTCGTAGCAAAGGCTGTACACGCTGCCACCGCCATAAGTGCCAGCAAGCAGAGGCGGTTCTTTATTTTTGAAATTGACAT
Source organism: Muribaculaceae bacterium (assembly GCA_023666885.1). Lineage (GTDB taxonomy): Bacteria > Bacteroidota > Bacteroidia > Bacteroidales > Muribaculaceae > Paramuribaculum. The sequence continues at coordinate 87,463 of JAMPBB010000001.1, forward strand.
GACTTTTTGTATTAAAGGGCGGCTCCCTGCATATGAGGAAACCGCCCTATGCTGTATTTATATTAAGGTGTACCGGGCTTTCACTCGCTATACCACTTGGAATACATCAGATAGTTGCGCGCTATCTTCTGGTTCATCTCACGGCTCTGCTCGGGATCCACCATCTTGATGAACTTGGCCGGAGCTCCGCCCCACAGCTCGTGCGGACCTATCTTGGTGCGTGACAACACCACCGAACCGGCAGCCACGAGAGCACCCTCGCCCACCTCGGCATCGTCCATTACTACGGCTCCCATACCTACGAGCGCCAAATCATGGATTTTGCATCCGTGAAGCGTCACGTTATGCCCTATGCTTACGTCATCGCCTATCTCTATAGTCGACTTCTGATACAGCGTATGAAGCACTGTGCCGTCCTGAATATTTACACGATTCCCTATACGGATAGAGTTGACGTCGCCGCGCAGCACGGTATTGAACCATATGCTGCACTCATCGCCCATCTCCACATCGCCTATCACTGACGCGTTTTCAGCCAAAAAGCAGTCACGTCCTATCTTGGGGGTAATACCCCTTAACGGTATGATCAGAGCCATAGCTTCAGCAGTCGCAGCGTTTCAGTTCCACAGTCTTGGCCAGCAGCCATTCCTGCTCCTTCGGTTCAAGATGAGGCAGCAAGCGCTCACGTACCATAGCGTGATAGCTGTTAAGCCAATCTATCTCCTCATCGGTCATTATGGCCGTATCAAAGAGCGTGAGGTCAAACGGGAACAGCGTCAGCGTCTCAAACCGGTAGAACTCGCCGAAATCAGTGGTAAACGCCGGTACCGTCAGCACCAGATTTTCGCAGCGGATACCGTATTCGCCTTCGCGATACAGACCGGGTTCATTAGATGTTATCATACCCGGCACAAGAGCCGTGGGATTCTCGTTGAGCCTGATATTCTGCGGCCCTTCATGAACATTGAGGAAATGCCCTACGCCATGACCGGTTCCGTGCAGATAGCTCAGCCCTTCCTTCCACAGGTTTATACGTGCCAGTACATCAAGCTGTGCGCCACGTGTGCCACGTGGGAAAATGGCGGTGCCAAGCGATATGTGCCCCTTCATCACGAGCGTGAAGTCATGACGCTGCGCATTGGTGGGATTGCCAAGTGATATGGTACGGGTTATGTCAGTGGTGCCGTCAAGATAGTTGGCCCCTGAATCTATGAGCAGTAGCCCCTCGGGATATATGCGGGCATTGGTTTCCTTGTTGGCACTGTAATGCACTATAGCTCCGTGAGGGCCGTATCCGGCTATGGTATCAAAGCTTTGGTCAAAATACAGAGCCTGAGCGCTGCGATACTTCGTAAGGATATCGGCCACATCCATCTCAGTAAGCTCGCCGCCCTGTTCAAGGGTGCGCTCTATCTCCATGACTGCCTTCACAAGGGCCACGCCGTCGCGCACCATAGCCGCTCTTACACCGGCCACCTGCACATCGTTCTTCACTCCCTTGAGGAGAGCCACAGGCGACTTTCCGCCTACCATACGGGCACCCAGCACATGCTCCAGTGCACCGGCCGACTGCGCTGTTGATACAAGCACGCGGGTCTGCTCAGCAAGAGCGCCCAGATACTTCATGGCCTCACCGTAAGGCAGCGTAGCCACTCCGTTATCTGCCAGATAGGCATTTACCTCCGGGGTAAGCTTGGCGGCATCAACGAAAAGCGTGGAACCTTCGGGAGCCACATACAGGAATGCCGTAACCACAGGATTGCTCTCCACGTCGCGCGAACGTATGTTCAAAGCCCACGCTACTTCGGCCAGATCCGAAATGAACGCGGCATTTGCTCCGGCGGCCTCCGCTTCATCAAGGATCTTGCGCAGTTTGGTGCGCGCATCCTCGCCGGCATATTTTATGTCATGAACAAATATCTTATCCTCAGGTATAGCCGGACGGTCAGCCCAAAGCTCATCTACCGGTGAGAAGTCCACCTTCAGGCCTATTCCCTTATTTGACAGGGCTGCCATCATGGCTCTGGTGGCATCGATACTGAACACCATGCCATCAATGCCCACGGTATCACCTTTCTGAAGATGCTCACACAGATATTCCGTTATTTCCGGCACTTCCGGTTTTCCTTCCTCCATCACCTCTATGCACGTCCCCTCTAACTGAGCGGCAGCCTGTAGCCAATAGCGGGAGTCGGCCCATACATACGCCTTGTCAAGCGTCACCACAAGCGCACCGGCCGAACCGGTAAAGCCGCTGAGCCAACGGCGCAGCTGCCAGTGGTCAGCAAGATATTCACTCTGATGAGGGTCAGTCTGCGGAATCACGGTGGCAGCCACTCCGGCGCCACGCATCTTGTCACGCAAGGCAGCTATACGTTCATTTACTTCACTCATATATCATATAGATTTAAGTTTAACAATGTACCTGCATGCGCACCCGCGCACGCTATGGCAAAAATACTCATTTATTCTAAATCTTCATTCTCTTATCACAAAAAAGTGTCAATACCCTACCGGAAAACCATTTATAACCTTCCGAAAAAGTTTCGGTTCAAAAAAAATCAAAAAAAATAGCATTTCAAAGCAAAAACATTTGGAGAATTAAAAAAACAGTCTTACCTTTGCATCGCTTTTGAGCCCGGAGGGCGTGACAAAGCACTGATGCCTCTTTAGCTCAGTTGGCCAGAGCACGTGATTTGTAATCTCGGGGTCG
>JAMPBB010000001.1:90275-108019 GCA_023666885.1 Muribaculaceae bacterium
GTTTTCAGTGCCGACGGCAAGAACGTGCCGTGCACTGTTATCGAAGTAGGTCCCTGCGTAGTTACTCAGATCAAGACTGCCGCTACCGACGGCTACGATGCGCTTCAGCTCGGATTCGAACAGAAGAAGCAGAAGCACACCACCAAGCCCCTTGCCGGTCACTTCAAGAAGGCAGGAGTAGAACCGCAGCGGCACTTGGCCGAGTTCAAGGGTTTTGACGGCGAATATAAGCTGGGCGACACTATCACGGTAGGCAACCTTTTCAGCGAAGCTGACTTCGTTGACATCCAGGGAACCTCGAAAGGTAAGGGTTACCAGGGTGTGGTAAAACGCCACGGATTCGGCGGTGTGGGTCAGAGCACTCACGGCCAGCACAACCGTCTGCGCGCCCCCGGTTCGGTAGGTGCATGTTCATATCCCGCAAAGGTGTTCAAGGGTATGCGTATGGCCGGCCAGATGGGCAATGAGAAGGTGACCGTGCAGAACCTTCAGGTACTGAAAGTGATGCCCGAACACAATCTCCTGTTGATAAAGGGTTCAATACCCGGAAGTAAAGGTTCAATCGTAATAATTGAAAAGTAAATGGAACTCGCAATATATAATATAGAAGGAAAGGACACCGGCCGTAAAGCTGAGCTTAACGATGCCGTGTTTGCAATCGATGCCAACGAGCACGCCGTTTATCTTGATGTAAAGCAGTTCCTTGCCAACCAGCGTCAGGGTACCCACAAGTCAAAGGAACGTAGCGAAGTGTCCGGCTCTACCCGCAAGCTTCACAAGCAGAAGGGCGGCGGCGGCAGCCGTATCGGCGACATCAACTCGCCCGTTCTGGTAGGCGGTGGCCGTGTATTCGGTCCCCGTCCCCGCGACTACCGCTTCAAGCTCAACAAGAAGGTGAAGCAGCTCGCACGCAAGTCAGCCCTGACATACAAGGTTCAGGATAACCAGATAAAGATAGTAGAGGATTTCTCCTTTGATGCCCCCAAGACTAAAAATTTTGTAAATATTGTAAAAAATCTTGAAGTTGAGGGCAAAAAGATTCTGCTTGTTTTAGCAGGTCAGGAGAAAAACGTATATTTGTCGGCTCGTAATATCCCGAACGCCGAAATCATAACGGCTTCGGATATTAACACATATACGATCATGAAGCACAACGCTATTCTCCTTACGGAGAGTGGCCTTGATGTCATTAACAAACTTTAATAACGGAGATATAACACGAAAATGGAAATATCAATAAAGCCCATAGTAACTGAAAAGGCTACCAAGCTCACTGACAAGCTTAACCGCTATACTTTCAGAGTATCTCCCGAAGCCAACAAGTACCAGATCAAGGAACTGGTGGAGAAGCTTTACGGCGTAAAGGTGGTTAATGTCAACACTGCTATAGTCCGCGGAAAGAACAAGTCACGCTGGACCAAGAGCGGCCTTCTTCGCGGTAAGACATCGGCTTACAAGAAAGCCTTTATCACCGTGGGCGAAGGCGAAACCATTGACTTTTACAGCAATATTTAATAAATAACATGGCAGTAAGAAAATTCAAGCCCACCACACCGGGGCAGAGACACAAAGTTATTGGCGTATTCAAAGGTACCATAACTGCTACTACGCCAGAGAAATCTCTTACAGTCGGTAAAAAATCGTCCGGAGGACGTAACTCCGAAGGGCATCTGACCACCCGTTACCTTGGCGGCGGTCATAAGCGTAAATACCGTATCATAGACTTTAAGAGAAACAAAGACGGTGTGCCCGCTGTAGTGAAGAGCATAGAGTACGATCCTAACCGTTCGGCTCGCATAGCGCTCCTTTACTATGTAGACGGTGCCAAGACTTACATAATTGCACCCAACGGCTTAAAGGTTGGCACTACGGTGGTAAGCGGTCCTGATGCCGCCCCCGAAGTGGGAAATGCTCTTCCGCTGAGCAAGATTCCCGTAGGTACCCTCGTGCACAACATCGAGCTTCGTCCCGGACAGGGCGCGTTCATGGCGCGTAGCGCCGGCACATTCGCCCAGCTGACTTCACGCGAAGGGGACTATGCGATTATCAAACTACCTTCAGGCGAAACCCGCAAAGTGCTTGCTTCATGCAAGGCCACTGTAGGCGTGGTAGGCAACAGCGAGCATTCACTCGAACGCAGCGGCAAGGCCGGACGTTCACGCTGGCTGGGACGCCGTCCGCACAACCGTGGCGTAGTCATGAACCCTGTGGATCACCCCATGGGTGGTGGTGAAGGCCGCGCTTCAGGTGGACATCCGCGTTCACGCAAGGGTCTGTACTCGAAGGGTCTTAAGACTCGCTCACCTAAGAAGAGCTCATCGAAGTACATTATCGAAAGAAGGAAAAAGTAATCTAATCACAAGCTAAACTTATGAGTCGTTCATTAAAAAAAGGCCCCTTTATCAGCGTGAAGCTCGAAAAGAAAGTGGAAGCCATGGAAGCCAGCGGCAAGAAGTCGGTGATCAAGACCTGGAGCCGTGCTTCGATGATAGCCCCTGAATTTGTGGGACACACTTTCGCCGTTCACAACGGTAACAAGTTCATTCCTGTTTACGTGACTGAGAATATGGTAGGACACAAGCTCGGCGAGTTCGCTCCTACACGTAACTTCCGCGGTCACGCTGGAAACAAGAAATAATCAGGGCCCGGTAAACTAATTTTTTAGAAAAAAGAAAGAATTAAATACAATGGGTGTAAGAAAAAGAAAAACAGCCGAAAGAATCAAGGAAGAGCGTAAGGACGTGGCTTTCGCCAAGCTTACCAACGTGCCTTCATCGCCCCGCAAGATGCGTCTTGTGGCCGATATGGTACGCGGCAAGGAAGTGTTCCGCGCTCTCGGTATATTGAAGTTTTCCAATAAGGAGGCAGCCGCCCGTGTGGAGAAGCTGCTCCGCTCGGCTATAGCCAACTGGGAAGCCAAGAACAATCAGAAAGCCGAAAGCGGAATGCTCTGCATCAGCACAATCTATGTGAACTGCGCTCCGATGCTGAAGCGTCTGCGTCCGGCACCTCAGGGCCGCGGCTACCGTATCCGCAAACGTTCGAACCACGTTACCCTGATCGTTGACACTATTGATAACGCTAAAAAATAAGGCATACACATGGGACAGAAAGTAAATCCAATCAGCAATCGCCTCGGCGTGATTCGTGGCTGGGACTCCAACTGGTACGGCGGTAAGAACTACGGCGATACCCTTCTGGAAGACTCCAAGCTCCGTAAATACCTGAACGTGCGTCTTGCCAAGTCAAGCGTTTCCCGTATAGTGATAGAACGTACCCTCAAGCTTATCACCATCACCGTGTGCACCTCACGCCCCGGACTGATCATAGGCAAGGGTGGTTCAGAAGTGGACAAGCTCAAGGAAGAGCTCAAGAAGATAACCGACAAGGATGTGCAGATAAACATCTTCGAGGTTAAGCGCCCCGAGCTTGACGCCCAGATAGTGGCCAGCACCATTGCTCGCCAGATCGAAGGCAAGATAGCTTATCGCCGTGCCATCAAGATGGCCATAGCATCGACCATGCGCAGCGGTGCCGAAGGTATCAAGGTACAGGTGAGCGGACGTCTGAACGGCGCTGAAATAGCCCGTTCGGAAATGTTCAAGGAAGGCCGTACGCCCCTGCACACTCTCCGTGCCGATATAGACTATGCCCTTGTCGAGGCTCATACCAAGGTGGGAGTGCTCGGCGTGAAGGTATGGATATGCCGCGGCGAGGTTTATGGAAAGCGTGACCTTGCTCCGTCGTTTACGAACAATGCCAAGGAGAACCGTGGCGGCGGACGTGAACGCCGTGGTGGCATGAGCCGTCGACCCAAAACCAACAACCGTTAAACCACTTCAAACCGACAACAATGTTACAACCTAAGAAAACTAAATTCCGCCGCGCGCAAAAAGGCCGTATGAAAGGCAATGCCATGCGCGGCAATCAGTTGGCCTTCGGTTCGTTCGGCATAAAGACACTTGAGTCAAAGTGGATAACCGGCCGCCAGATAGAGGCAGCCCGTATCGCAGTGACCCGTTACATGCAGCGTCAAGGTCAAATCTGGATCCGTATTTTCCCCGACAAGCCTATCACCAAGAAGCCTGCCGAGGTCCGCATGGGTAAAGGTAAAGGTTCGCCCGAAGGATTCGTGGCTCCCGTTACTCCCGGCCGTATCCTCATAGAGGTAGAAGGTGTAAGCTACGATGTAGCTAAGGAAGCACTCCGCCTGGCTGCACAGAAGCTGCCTGTCACCACCAAGTTCATAGTACGTCGTGATTATGATCCCACCCAAAACGTGTAATAGATTATGAAGAAAGAAGAAATAAAGGAACTCAGCACGCAGGATCTTAAGGACCGCCTCGAACAGATGGTGCAGGAATATGCACAGCTGAAGATTAATCACTCCATATCGCCGCTTGACAACCCGGCCAAGATAACCGCCGACCGTCGTATGATAGCCCGCGTGAAAACCGAACTCCGCAAGCGCGAACTTAACAAATAAATCATCCCGTAACAGAAATGGAAAAGAGAAATTTAAGAAAAGAGCGCGTAGGGGTGGTGTCGAGCAACAAAGGTGAAAAGACCATCACCGTAATGGTGAAGTGGAAAGAGAAGCACCCCATCTACGGCAAATTCGTGAACAAGACTAAAAAGTACCACGCTCACGATGAAAAGAACGAATGCAGCGTAGGTGACACCGTCCGTCTGATGGAGACTCGCCCCTTGAGCAAGACCAAGAGATGGAGATTAGTAGAAATCATAGAAAAAGTTAAGTAATAATGATACAGACTGAAAGCCGTCTTACCGTAGCTGACAACAGCGGTGCCAAGGAAGCCCTGTGCATACACGTGCTCGGGGGTACCGGACGCCGCTATGCCTCAGTAGGCGATATCATCGTGGTGTCCGTAAAGAGTGTGATACCTTCATCCGATGTCAAGAAAGGCACTGTTTCAAAGGCAGTGGTGGTACGCACCAAGAAGGAAATACGCCGTCCGGACGGAAGCTATATCCGTTTCGACGACAATGCCTGCGTGCTGCTGAACAATGCCGGTGAACTTCGCGGCACCCGTATCTTCGGACCGGTAGCCCGCGAACTCCGCGCCACCAATATGAAAATTGTGTCACTGGCTCCCGAAGTGCTCTAAAGGGACGTCAATTCCCCACAGTAATCAAAATTAACAGTAAAAAGTAATGAGCAAATTACATATAAAGAAAGGCGACACAGTATACGTGCTCAGCGGCGAGGATCGCGGCAAGACCGGCCGCGTGCTCAAGGTCCTTGTGACCAAGGGACGTGCCATTGTGGAGGGCATCAATATTGTGACCAAGGCAGCTAAGCCCAGCGCCAAGCATCCGCAGGGCGGACTCGTGAAAATGGAGGCCCCCGTCCACATATCGAACCTCAGCCTCGTAGACCCGAAGTCAGGCAAGCCCACACGCGTAGGCTACCGCCTCAACGAGCAGGGCAAGAAAGTACGTTACGCTAAAAAATCAGGAGAGGAGATTAAGTAATGAGCAGCACCACTCTTAAGAAAGACTACACTGAGCGCATAGTACCCGCTCTTGAAAAGCAGTTTAACTATACAACTGTGATGCAGGTTCCCCGCCTGAAGAAGATAGTTATCAATCAGGGTCTGGGTGAGGCCACTCAGGACAAGAAGATCATTGAGACCGCCATCAACGAGCTCACAGCCATAACCGGTCAGAAGGCCGTGGCTACCCTCTCGCGCAAGGACATCTCGAACTTCAAGCTCCGTAAGAAAATGCCCGTGGGCGTTATGGTGACTCTGCGCCGTGACAAGATGTATGAATTCCTGGAGCGCCTTATCCGTGTGGCTCTGCCCCGTATACGTGACTTCAAGGGCATAGAAGGCAAGCTTGACGGACGCGGAAACTATACTCTGGGTATCACCGAGCAGATAATATTCCCCGAAATCAACATCGATAACATCACCAAGCTTCTTGGTATGAACATAACCTTCGTAACTTCAGCCAACACTGATGAAGAGGGCTATGCACTGCTCAAGGAATTTGGCTTACCCTTCAAAAACGCTAAAAAGCAATAAATCCGTATGGCAAAAGAATCAATGAAAGCCCGCGAGGTGAAACGCGCCAAACTCGCTGACAAGTATGCCGCCAAGCGTGCCGAGCTGAAGAAGATTGTGCAGAGCGGGGTGGATCCCGAAAAGCGTGACGATGCTTACGAGGCTGCTCAGGCTCTTCAGAAGCTTCCCAAGAACTCGAACCCCATCCGCAAGCATAACCGCTGCTCCATCACCGGACGTCCGAAAGGATATATGCGCCAGTTCGGCCTTTCACGTATACAGTTCCGTGAAATGGCATCGGCCGGCCTTATCCCCGGAGTCAAGAAGGCGAGCTGGTAATGTATACTTACCGGCGCCTTCACCGGTAGTCGGTGTGTCCAAGGCGTCCGCGTAGCTTGACACAGGCCTGCTTCCGGCCGGCATCTTAAAGGGTGCGAATGGAAGCCCCACTATTAAAACACAGTGAGTATTAAATATTGTTCGGACTTTCCGAATCAATTTAAACAATTATAGAAATGACTGATCCAATAGCAGATTATCTGACAAGATTGAGGAACGCTATCAAAGCCAACCACCGTGTGGTGGAGATTCCGGCCTCGAACTTGAAGAAAGAAATCACAAAGATTCTTTTCGAACAGGGCTATATTCTTAACTACAAGTTTATAGAGGGTGAAATCCCCGCAGGCATCATCAAGATTGCCTTGAAGTATGACCCCGTTGACCGTGTTAACGCCATAAAGGCGCTCAAGCGTGTGTCACGTCCGGGTCTGCGCCAGTATACCGGCTATAAAGATATGCCGAGAGTTTTGAACGGACTTGGTATAGCCATTCTTTCCACCTCACAGGGCGTGATGACCAATAAGGAAGCCCGTGATAAGAAGATAGGCGGCGAAGTACTTTGCTATGTTTATTAATGAAATAGGAGGAAACAGATATGTCAAGAATAGGTAAGACTCCCATTTTGATCCCTGCCGGCGTAACGGTGAAGGTGGACAATAACGTAGTGACAGTAAAGGGTCCTAAAGGCGAACTCTCACAGGCTGTAAATCCTGATCTCACCGTAAGCGTGGAGGACGGCCACATAGTAGTAGGACGTCCCACTGATGACCGTGAGCATCGTGCACAGCATGGCCTGTATCGTGCGCTCATCCACAACATGGTGGTAGGCGTGTCCGAAGGCTATCGCAAGGAAATGGAATTGGTAGGCGTGGGTTACCGTGCCAATGCTACCGGCCAGGTGCTGGAGCTTTCGCTCGGATATTCACACGCAATATATATAAAGCTTCCTCCGGAGGTTAAGGTAGAGGCTAAGAGTGAACGCAACAAGAACCCCCTGATAATCCTTGAAAGCGATGACAAGCAGCTCCTTGGCCAGGTATGTGCCAAGATCCGCTCTCTTCGTAAGCCTGAACCTTACAAGGGCAAGGGTATCAAGTTTGTTGGCGAAGTTATCCGCCGCAAGTCAGGCAAGTCTGCAAGTGCTAAATAATTTTAACTCCATCTAATCATGATCTCCAAGAAAGACAGAAGAAATAAAATCAAGACACGCATCCGCGGCAAGATTTCGGGCACAGCAGCCCGTCCGCGTATGACGGTGTTCCGCAGCAACAAGCAGATATATGTGCAGCTCGTCGATGACCTTCAGGGCCGTACCCTCGTGGCCGGTTCGTCAAAGGGCATAGAAGAGGGCACAAAGAGCGAAATAGCTGCAAAGGTAGGTGAGGCCATAGCTCAGAAGGCTATTGCAGCCGGTATTACCGAAGTGGTATTTGACCGTAACGGTTATCTTTTCCACGGCAGAGTGAAATCATTGGCTGACGCCGCTCGCAAAGGCGGTCTTAAATTTTAAGAATCATGGCAAAAAGAAATAACAGAGTAAAATCAACCAACGACTTAGAACTTAAGGACCGTCTGGTAGCTATAAATCGCGTTACCAAGGTTACCAAAGGTGGCCGTACCTTTACCTTCGCTGCTATAGTAGTGGTAGGTAATGAGGACGGTGTAGTAGGATGCGGACTCGGTAAGGCTAACGAAGTGACCGCTGCCATAGCCAAGGGCGTGGAAGCAGCCAAGAAGAATCTGATCCGCGTACCCGTGCACAAGGGTACCATACCTCACGAACAGGTAGCCAAGTTCGGTGGTTCACGCATCATTCTCAAGCCCGCATCACACGGTACCGGTGTTAAGGCCGGTGGCGCTATGCGTGCCGTACTTGAGAGCGTGGGCATAACTGACGTGCTTGCCAAGTCAAAGGGCTCTTCTAACCCTCACAACCTTGTGAAGGCTACCATAGCAGCTCTGGGTGAGATGCGTTCGCCGGCTCAGGTGGCTCAGAATCGCGGTATATCAGTAGAAAAAGTGTTTAAAGGCTAAATTTTAACTCGTATCATATGGCACAGATTAAAATCAAGCAGATAAAGAGCCGCATCAATGCCCCTGCAGTACAGAAGCGCACACTTGATGCCCTCGGACTCAGAAAAATGAATCATACCGTGGTGAAGGAAGCCACTCCCGCTATACTGGGAATGGTACAGAAGGTACATCATCTGGTAGAAGTGACTAACGCTTAATTACGATTTATACAATGGAACTCAATACTATACGTCCGGCCGCAGGTGCCGTGACTTCAAAGACCCGCATAGGCCGCGGTCCCGGTTCGGGCAAGGGTGGAACATCAACCCGTGGCCATAAGGGCGCCAAGAGCCGCTCGGGTTATAGCCGCAAGATAGGCTTCGAGGGCGGTCAGATGCCTCTGCAGCGTCGTCTGCCTAAGTTCGGCTTCAAGAATATTAACCGCGTTGAATACAAGGCCATCAACATTGGCGACCTTGACGCTTTGGCTGAAAGCCGCAATCTTGAGAAGATAGGGCTGGAAGAACTCCGCACAGCAGGTGTGGTGTCACGCAAGCACCTTGTAAAGGTACTTGGCAATGGCAAGATCACACGCGCGCTGACGGTGGAAGCCAACGCTTTCTCCAAGTCAGCTGAAAAAGCCATAGTTGAAGCCGGCGGTTCAATCTCTAAAATTTAATACAGATGAGATTTTTTGAAATTATAAAAAACATCTGGACCGTTGAAGAGCTTCGCAAGCGCATACTGGTAACCCTCGGGCTGGTACTCGTGTACCGCCTGGGTTGCTATGTGGTGCTTCCGGGTATCTCGCCTGATGATCTTGATGCTCTGTCTAAGTTCACCAATAAGAGCGGACTTATGCAGCTTCTTGACATGTTCTCAGGCGGTGCCTTCTCGCAGGCTTCTATCTTCGCGCTCGGTATCATGCCTTACATTACTGCATCCATCGTGATACAGCTTTTGGGCATGGTGCTTCCTTCATTTCAGAAGATGCAGCGTGAGGGCGAAAGCGGCCGCCAGAAATTGAACCAATACACACGTTATCTTACTGTCTTTATCCTGCTCCTGCAGGGGCCTGCATATCTGGTAAATCTTCGTATGCAGGTGGCTGCAGCCGGAGCTTCGGCTTCTATGGGCATAGGGACTATAGCTTATCTTACAGTAATCCTTGCTGCCGGCTCCATGTTTATCATGTGGCTTGGCGAGCGTATCACTGACCGCGGTATAGGCAATGGTATCTCCTTCATAATCCTTGTAGGTATCATTGCCCGTCTGCCGGGAGCCTTGAGCTATGAGTTCATCAGCCGTCTGCCGGGAAGCACCGGTTCGCAGGGTGGCCTGATAATGTTTGTAGTGGAAATAATCCTGCTATTTGCCGTTACCGTAGGAGCTGTGCTCCTGGTTCAGGGTACCCGCAAGGTGCCCGTGCAGTACGCCAAGCGTATTGTAGGCAACCGACAGTACGGCGGTGCCCGCCAGTATATACCTCTGAAGGTAAATGCTGCCGGTGTGATGCCTATAATATTTGCACAGGCCATAATGTTTGTGCCCATAACACTGCTCGGCTTCGGCTCACAGGATTCAGGCAGCGGATTTTTCCACGCATTCTCTGATATCAACGGATTTTGGTATAATGCCGTTTACTTCGTGATGATCGTAGCGTTTACATATTTCTATACGGCCATTACAGTGCGTCCCACTCAGATGGCTGAGGAAATGAAGCGCAACAACGGCTTCATTCCCGGAGTAAAGCCCGGCAAGAAGACCGCTGAGTATCTTGACTCTATAATGTCACGTATTACTCTCCCGGGTTCATTGTTCCTGGGTATTGTAGCCATTCTTCCTGCCTTTGCACGCTTCTTCGGCATAAGCCAGAATTTTGCTCAGTTCTTCGGAGGCACATCGCTTCTGATTCTGGTAGGTGTGGTGCTTGACACTCTTCAGCAGATAGAGAGTCATCTTCAGATGCATCACTATGACGGCCTCATGAAGAACGGCAAGATTAAAGGACGTACCACAGGATCTGCTTATTGATTCTGATTCTTGTTCAATACGAAATTGAAATAACAGCTGCATAATTTCTAAATGATTTATCTGAAGACACCTGAAGATATGGAGAAGATGCGCAAGGCATGCTCTCTGGTGAGCCTCACGCTTGGCGAGATAGCCAAGTGGGTGGCTCCCGGAGTGACTACCAATCGTATCGAGTCCGTAGCACGCGAGTTTATCCACGACAATGGTGGTAAGGCTGCGTGTCTGGGTTATGGAGGATTTCCTGCCGCTGTATGCTATGAGGTGAACGAAGTGGTGGTTCACGGATTCCCTTCGAACTATTCTCTGCGTGAGGGCGATATAGTGGGTATGGACTGCGTGGTGGAGCTTGACGGCTTCAACGGCGATATGTGCTATACCTTTCCGGTAGGAGAGATAAGCGAGGAGCTTATGGCTCTTTGCCGTACCACCAAGGAGTCGCTTTACAAGGGGATAGAACAGTGCCGTGAGGGCAAGCGCATAGGTGATATAGCAAATGCCGTACAGACTTACTGTGAGCATCGCGGATATAGCGTGGTGCGTGAGATGTGCGGCCATGGTATAGGCCGTAAGATGCATGAAAGCCCTGAGGTGCCGAACTATGGTCGGCGCGGTACCGGCCCGGTGATCAAGAACGGCATGTGCATATGCATTGAGCCTATGATTAATCTGGGAAGCCGGAATGTGGTTATAGAGCGTGACGGATGGACATGCCGTACCAAGGACAGAAAGCCGTCGGCGCATTATGAACACACTATAGCCGTCATTGACGGACAGCCGAATATCCTCACCTCATTTGAACCGGTTCAGGAAGTGCTTAAGGATAGATTTATTTAACCAAAGGAAACATATGGCAAAACAAGCTGCAATAGAACAAGACGGAGTGATAGTGGAGGCACTGTCAAATGCAATGTTCCGCGTAGAGCTGGAGAACGGTCATGAGATCACGGCCCATATATCCGGTAAGATGCGGATGCATTATATAAAAATACTTCCCGGCGACCGCGTACGCGTGGAAATGTCGCCATACGATCTGTCTAAAGGCAGAATAGCATTCAGATACAAATAAAAAAACGAAATAAAATGAAAGTAAGAGCTTCAGTGAAAAAGCGCACCCCTGACAGCAAGATTGTGCGTCGCAAAGGTCGCCTGTATGTAATCAATAAGAAAAATCCCAAGTACAAACAGCGTCAAGGATAAAAACTTTTTATTAATTTTGCAAAATAATTAGTCAATATATATGGCAGTACGTATAGTGGGAGTTGACCTCCCCCAGAATAAGAGAGGTGAGATAGCCTTGACTTACATCTTCGGCATAGGCCGGAGCGCCGCCAAATCTATCCTTGAAGAAGCCGGCGTGGACAAAGACATTAAAGTGCAGGACTGGACTGATGCCCAGGCCGCTAAGGTGCGTGAGGTAATCGGTGCCAACTATAAGGTGGAAGGTGACCTGCGCAGCGAGATACAGCTCAATATTAAGCGACTCATGGACATTGGTTGCTACCGTGGCATACGTCACCGTATCGGCCTGCCCGTGCGCGGACAGAGCACCAAGAACAATGCCCGTACCCGTAAGGGCCGTAAGAAAACAGTCGCTAATAAGAAGAAAGCTACTAAATAATAACATAATATGGCAAAAAAGACAGTCGCAGCTAAGAAGAGAAATGTTAAAGTTGATGCCGCCGGCCAGCTTCACGTTCACTCCTCTTTCAATAACATTATCGTTTGTCTGGCTAACTCAGAAGGACAGGTTATATCCTGGTCAAGCGCAGGCAAGATGGGCTTCCGTGGCTCAAAGAAAAACACTCCTTATGCCGCCCAGATGGCAGCACAGGACTGTGCTAAAGTGGCATATGACCTTGGCCTCCGCAAGGTAAAGGCTTATGTCAAGGGTCCGGGCAATGGCCGCGAGTCAGCTATCCGTACCGTACATGGTGCAGGTATTGAGGTTACCGAAATCGTTGACGTAACTCCGCTGCCTCACAATGGATGCCGTCCGCCCAAGCGTCGTCGTGTATAAGAAGGCGTGCGCATAAGGCATAATTGAATTTAGCTTTATCAAAATCTTAATTCGGCAGCTACGGACGTACGCATAATCTATGCCGGCAATGTGAAATAGACCATACATTATACATCACCTCTCTATGGTCGCGGCTGCACTAAACCGGTCAATATTCAAGCCTTGTGTACGTACATACTGCAATAACTAATTTCAACCGACTTCAAAAATGGCAAGATATACAGGCCCTAAGTCAAAAATAGCTCGTAAATTCGGCGAACCTATCTTCGGTGAGGACAAGGTTCTGGCCAAGAAAAATTTTCCCCCGGGTCAGCACGGCCAGAACAAGCGCCGCAAGACCTCGGAATATGGCGTACAGCTCCGTGAAAAGCAGAAGGCCAAATATACTTATGGCGTGCTTGAAAAGCAGTTCCACAATCTTTTTGAAAGAGCTTCACGCCAGAAGGGTATTACCGGTGAGGTACTCCTCCAGATGCTTGAAGGCCGTCTGGACAATGTAGTATACCGTCTTGGTATAGCTCCTACCCGTGCGGCTGCACGCCAGCTCGTGCTTCATCGTCATATCACCGTTAACGGTCAGGTGGTCAACGTGGCCTCTTACGCTGTACAGCCCGGTGATATAGTAGGTGTTCGTGAGCGTTCAAAGTCTCTTGAGGTGATTGCCGATGCTCTGGCAGGTTTCAATCACTCAAAATATCCTTGGATAGAATGGGATGAATCACAGAAGGCCGGTAAGTTCCTTCATGTTCCCGCCCGCGAGGATATTCCTGAAAATATCAAGGAGCAGCTTATCGTTGAATTGTATTCTAAGTAATCATTTAATATTCTAATCCACATGGCTATATTAGCATTTCAAAAACCTGACAAGGTATTGATGTTGGAGGCCGATAATCGTTTCGGCAAGTTTGAGTTCAAGCCATTGGAGCCGGGCTATGGCATCACTATCGGCAATGCTCTTCGCCGTATACTGTTGTCGTCACTGGAAGGATTCGCTATATCATCCATCAAGATTGATGGTGTGAAGCATGAATTTGACACTATCCCCGGTGTTAAGGAAGATGTGACTAACATAATCCTTAATCTCAAAAAGGTTGATCTCAAGCAAGTGGTGGACGACACCGATGCCGAAAAGGCCGTCATTACCGTGTCCGGGAAGGAAGTGTTTACAGCCGGAGATCTGGGCAGCGTGCTCAGCGGATTTGAAGTACTCAATCCCGAGTTGGTGATATGTCATCTTGACCCGAGTGCGAGCTTCATTTTGGAATTCACTATCAACAAGGGCCGTGGATGGGTTCCGGCTGAGGAGAACGCTACTCCCACGGACGACATCAACGTAATAGCTATCGACTCTATCTACACGCCCATCAAGAACGTGAAATATACCGTTGACAACTTCCGCGTTGACCAAAAGACCGACTACGACAAGCTGACTCTTGAAATAACCACCAATGGATCCATCCTCCCTAAGGATGCCCTTAAGGAGGCTGCCAAAATTCTGATATATCACTTCATGCTTTTCTCTGATGAAAAGATAACCATTGACACTGAGAAGACTGAAGAAAACGAAGTGTTTGATGAAGAGGTGTTGCATATGCGTCAACTCCTCAAATCAAAACTCGTAGATATGGATCTTTCCGTACGTGCTCTTAACTGCTTGAAGAGCGCTGAGGTAGAAACTCTTGGCGAACTGGTGGTATTCAATAAGACAGATCTCCTCAAGTTCCGTAACTTCGGCAAGAAGTCGCTTACCGAGCTTGATGAGCTGCTGGCCAATCTGAACCTCTCGTTCGGAATGGACATTTCAAAATATAAATTAGATAAAGAGTAATTAACCGATGAGACATAATAAGAAATTCAATCACCTTGGCCGCAAGAAAGCTCACCGCGATGCCCTGCTTGCCAATATGACCATAGCTCTGATTATGCGTAAGCGCATTTTCACAACTTTGGCCAAGGCCAAAGCTCTGCGCATATATGCTGAGCCGCTGATTAATCGTTCCAAGGAAGACTCAATGGCTAATCGCCGTCTGGTGTTCCGCTATCTGCAGAACAAGGAAGCTGTCACAGAGCTGTTCCGTGAGGTATCGCAGAAGGTGGCAGAACGCAACGGTGGATACACCCGTATCCTTAAGACCGGTAATCGTCTGGGCGACAATGCGCAGATGTGCTTCATTGAACTCGTTGACTACAATGAGAACATGCTGAAGTCAGCTTCTGATGCCAAGAAGGGTGGACGTACACGTCGCTCACGCCGCAGCAAGGGCGCAGCTACAGCTGAAGCTCAGGCTCCCGTAGCAGAAGCTCCTGCCACAGAAGAGACTAAGGCTGAATAAATTGTATGAAGGAGGTGATATTCACCTCATAAAATACTTTGATAAAGGTATGCCGATAGGTAATGTCGGTGTACCTTTGTTTTGTTATGGCACGTAATTTCTGTGAAGGAATGCATTGTTTTGATATGTTGCAAATTTTTAATGTTTCCAAACCTTTATAATCCGGCAAAAAATGTTTATCTTTGCGGTATAGCAGTATATCAAGAAAACTGATAAATCATTATAACCAACTTTTTAAGTTTTAACCAATTATGAAGATTGAAAAAATCATCGGACGTGAAGTGCTTGACTCACGTGGCAATCCTACTGTAGAAGTTGACGTAGTTCTTGAAAGCGGTGCACGTGGCCGTGCATCTGTCCCCTCCGGAGCATCAACCGGCGTGAACGAGGCTCTCGAGCTTCGTGACGGCGACAAGAGCCGTTACATGGGCAAGGGCGTTCAGAAGGCTGTAGCCAATGTGAATGGCAAGATAGCTGAGGCTCTCAAGGGCATGAGCGCTCTTGATCAGATTAAGATTGATGAAACTATGCTCGCTCTTGACGGCACTGAGACAAAGTCAAACCTCGGCGCTAACGCTATCCTTGGCGTTTCGCTCGCTGTGGCTAAGGCTGCCGCTGACTATCTTGACCTGCCTCTTTACAAGTACATAGGTGGCTGCAACTCTTACGTGCTTCCCGTTCCTATGATGAATATCATCAATGGCGGTGCTCACTCTGACGCCCCCATCTGCTTCCAGGAATTCATGATCCGTCCTATAGGTGCATGCTGTTTCAAGGAAGGCATCCGCATGGGTACTGAAGTGTTCCACAACCTTAAGAAGGTGCTTCATGACCGTGGCCTCTCCACAGCAGTAGGCGATGAAGGCGGTTTCGCTCCTACTCTTGACGGTACTGAGGACGCTCTTAATGTTATCATCAAGGCTATTGAGGCTGCCGGATATGTTCCCGGAAAGGATGTTACCATAGGCCTTGACTGCGCATCTTCTGAATTCTACAAGGATGGTCTTTATGACTACACTTGGAAGCAGGGTGCCGATGCTCCGAAGTATACTTCACAGCAGCAGGCAGAGTATCTGAAGACTCTCGTTGAAAAATATCCTATTGACTCCATTGAAGACGGTATGGCTGAAGGCGACTGGGAAGGATGGAAGATCCTTACAGACCTTATCGGCAACCGTTGCCAGCTCGTAGGTGATGACCTCTTCGTTACCAACGTTAAGTACCTTGAAAAGGGTATTGAGATGGGCTGCGCTAACTCTATCCTTGTTAAGGTTAATCAGATAGGTTCACTCACTGAAACACTCCGTGCTGTAGAACTGGCTCAGCGTAACGGCTACACTGCAGTAATCTCACACCGTTCAGGCGAAACTGAGGACGCTACAATAGCTGACATAGCTGTAGCTACTAACGCCGGACAGATTAAGACCGGCTCAGCAAGCCGTTCTGACCGTATGGCCAAGTACAATCAGCTTCTCCGTATCCAGGAAGAGCTCGGCGAGGTTGCCCAGTATGGCTATGGCAAGCGGACCAAGATGCCTCAGGCATAATCGTAGCATAGTTATATGTTAAAAAAAATTACTCCCGGGCGTTGATGCTCGGGAGTATTTTTATGTCCGATTCTGAACGGTGGTGGGTTAGTCGCGCATGCGTATGACGCGTATGCCGGTGTTCTGTTTTGAGCGGCGTAGATAGGTCTGTAGGGGGAGTGGATCTATGATTACTTTTCCGGCCTTGGATGATGCGTGCAGGAGGTGAGGCACTCCGTTTATCATCGTGATAAATCCTATGTGTGTGGCGTCAAGATTTTTGATGGAGGTGGTTACGGCTGCAATATCGCCCGGGCGGAGGTTGGCTTCGTGCACTCCTTGTGTTTTTATATATGGTATCTTGTGTGAGCGGTAACCTACTTCGGCATTTTTCATCTTCTGGAAGGTTTCATCGTCTTTTAGCGCCGGATACTTGTCGCGATTAGATGTCATGAAGTCAAGTGTTTTTATCTGAGATGATGCGTTGGCCACCCTGTCGGTCACATCTTGCATAATTCCCTTGTGGGTGTTATCCACCACCCAGTCACTTACATAATGGAGCCGTGATGTATAGCCGTCGGCTGTTCCGCCACGGTAACGTAATTTTTCAAGATTGTATACAAAATCCATCCACGATGTGCGTCTTTCATCAAGTGTCATCTCCATGGCGAGTACGGTTTCCACGAATGTCATGCAGTCAAACTCTTCTACGTTGACCGTGACAAGTTCAGGCTCGCCTTCAAGCGTCCCTTCTTTGTATGGTGTGTCGAGAAAGCATTTGGCCAAATATTCTATCCTGAGTCCTTTGTCCGACTCTTTCAGCTCAGATGCTTTTATAAGGATGTCCGTAATTTTTGTGGTGTCCTCTTTTTCGTGGGTAAATCGTACCTTGGTAGGATTGTACCCGAAAGAGGGGATTGACATTATTGTGGCTGATATTATCAACGATGCTAATATATATATGCGCATAATGTATGTGTTATTGATTCACGAAAATACTCAATAATTATCAGCTGTGCAAATGCGACTGACATCTGGATGGCAAATACGTTGTACGCCAGTGTGTTATTTAATTGCGTATTGCGAAGCATGAGATGTTTGAGCCATTAAGTACACATATTTTATTTAAAATAAAAGTTAAAACATTTGGTTTGTGTCAAATCTTGCTTTACCTTTGCACTCGCTTTTAAGGAATAGCGCACGAGCTTCAACGGCGGTTGAAGATTCAGCAAAAGAAAGTAATTTTGTTTTCCACCTCGGCCTTCTGCCGAAAAGTGATGACGCGTTCATCAAAAAAACATCAATAAATTTTGCGGAATGAAAAAGTTGAATTAACTTTGCCGAGCTTTTTGAAATGAGTGGCAAGGTTGATAGAAAGACTTTGCGTGCTTGTAAAAGCGACAGAGAGCACATTGAACGAATTGCAATAGACAGAAGAAGTAGTACGAGAGCA
>JAMPBB010000001.1:108119-125246 GCA_023666885.1 Muribaculaceae bacterium
AAAATATATCTTTGGGGAGATGTAATCAAGGTATTTTAAATGAAAGAGCCGTGCACGTCAGGTGCGGTCCGCTCCTTATTTTATGCGTAATGTCAACATTTTTCCGTACATTTGTGCCATAATTTAAGCTGATGCGCCCCATTTTTCTCATAGGCTACATGGGCAGCGGCAAGTCCACTTTAGGCCGTGCGTTAAGCATGGCCACCGGAATGCAGCTCATAGATCTGGACACATACATTGAAAACCGATACCGGATGAATGTGTCCGACATATTCCGCGCGTACGGCGAGGAGGTATTCCGCAGTCGGGAGCGCACCATGCTCCATGAGGTAGCTGACTTTGAGGATGTGATAGTGGCCTGTGGCGGTGGCACACCCTGCTTCTTTGACAACATGGCCCACATGAACTCACACGGAACCACAGTGCTGCTTGATGCCTCCCGGGCATGCCTGTTCAACAGGCTTAAAATAGGTCGGCGCCGACGTCCGCTGATAGCCGCCATGACTGATGCCGAGCTTGAACGCCACATCGCATCATCGCTCTCCGCCCGCATGCCCTTCTACAGCATGGCATCGGCATCATTCCCGTCCGATGCTCTTGAGGATGCCACGCAGATACGCGAGTCAGTACGCACATTCGCCCAAATGTTTAATCTGCCACTTCTAAGTACCGAATATGAACAGTGACACACAAAACACTCCGTCAACCCTGCCGCGAGAACTGGCCACCGCCATGGCGCGCCGAGCATTCTCCATAGGGCTTCCCCGATGCAACAACGCCTCCGAGAAGCGTTTCCCCATAACCCCGGAAGGCGCCCGGCTGCTTATAGAGCAAGGATTCACCATACGCATGGAAGACGGAGCGGCCGATGTGATACACTACACTTCCGCACAGTACGCCCGCAGCGGTGTGGAAGTGTGTTCCCGGGCTGAGGCGCTGCGTTGTGACATAGTAATACATATGGCCCCCATGGATGCCGATGACATACGCCGTATGCGCCGTGGAGCCATGGCACTTACGCTCATGTCACTGTGCCGGCAGACACCTGAAGCCGTGCGCGAGCTCCTGCGCCGCAACGTTATAGCCATAGCCCTTGACCGCATAACCGATTCACGCGGATTCTACCCTATAGCCGATATTCTGGCCGAGATAGACGGCCGCGCAGCCATAGCCCGCGCAGCATCGCTGCTGGCCGATGCCCACCACGGCAAGGGAATACTTTTAGGAGGCGTGGCCGGAGTGGTGCCATGCGAAGTCACTGTCATAGGCAGCGATATAGCCGCTTGTGCGGCGGCCCGCTCAGCCGCCGGAATGGGAGCCACGGTACGGATGTTTGACCACGATGTGTACCGGCTGCGCCACGCTATGCGCCAGCTCGGCCCGGCTGCGGTAGGGGCATCCCTCCATCCGCGCGGACTCATGACGGCTCTGCGTACGGCCGATGTGGTCATTTACACCGAAGTAACCCCCATGCCTGCCATAACCGCCGAGATGGTGGCCGAAATGAAACGCGGAGCCATAATATTCGATCTCACCACTGACTGCGGACAGGCATTCCGCTCGCTGCCTGTAATAGATCTGGCACTGGCCGCGCCTATGGACATATCGCCCACGGAAGCCACCCGTGCGTGCTATGCCAACGCCGGATCATCCGTGCCACGCACAGCTGCCATGGCCATGAGCGATGCTCTCATCACCATAATGCGTGACATAGTGACATGCGAGGGGCTTACAAACGCCCTGAAACTCGTACCGGGCCTTCAGAAAGCAGCCTACACGTTCCTCGGCAAAGCCGTTGACCCTGACATAGCAGCCATGGCCGGAACGCGCCACGTAGACATAAACATATACCTTACGCTGTCATGAGCCGTACGTCGGGTAAATACTACGTAGTGTGGGTGGGGCATGACACCGGCGTATTCGATTCATGGGAAGAGTGCAAGCTACAGACCGAGGGCTTCCCCGGCGCACGATTCAAGGGCTTCCCCACCCGCGAAGAGGCCATAGCCGCCTATCGCGGCACTCCGGATGAGCACATGGGGCTGCTCCGCGCCATGAGCCGGCGCCGCCCTCAAGCCGTAAACTACTCCGCCTTTCCGGAGATAGTGAAAGGAGCCATTGCCGTAGATGCGGCATGCAGCCGTAACCCCGGGCCTGTAGAATACCAGGGGGTGAATGTGGACACCGGCGAACGGCTGTTCCACCTCGGTCCGCTGCAAGGCGGCAGCAATAACATGGGCGAGTTCCTGGCCATAGTCCACGCTCTGGCCCTGCTTGAAAAGCAAGGGCGTAAAGGCGTAACGATATACTCTGACAGCCGTACTGCCATGGCATGGGTGCGCAATCGTAAAGCCCGCACCACCATAGCACCTACTGAGGCAAACGCCCCTATACGCGCACTCATAGCACGAGCCGAGGCATGGCTGCAAAGCCACACCCCGGCTAACCGTGTAGTAAAATGGGATACCGACCGTTGGGGCGAAATACCCGCTGACTTCGGCCGGAAATAGCTATTATTTCTGCTGATTCTTCAGGATATCGCGAATCTCCGTGAGCAGAACTTCCTCCTTTGTAGGTTCGGCAGGTGCCTCGGGAGCCGGAGCTTCCTCCTCTTTTTTACGCAGCTTCTGGATGAAGCGGATCATCACAAAGATACAGAAGGCTACGATGATGAAGTTGACCACCGTCTGTATGCACGAGCCCCAGTTGAGCGACACGAGCGGCTGTATCACCTCGCCGGCAGCGTCCTTAATCTCCGGTTTGATCACCCACTTGTAATCGGTGAAATTCATGCCGCCGGTGGCCACTCCCACCAAAGGCATTATCATGTCATCCACAAGCGATGACACTATCTTGCCGAATGCAGCGCCTATGATAACGCCCACAGCCATGTCCACGACATTGCCTTTCATGGCAAAGTCCTTAAAATCATTGAAAAACTTCTTCATATAAGTGATTATTACGGTTGAAACAGTTTGCAAAAATCGGCCCGGTACAGGCTGCCATATGATTACAACGCCGCAGGCCGGTCAACGGCTTCAAATTTAACATATTTTCAGCACAACTAAAAATTATGGAAAAAATTCTACATATGATTCATAATTGGAAATTTATTAGTATTTTTGTGTCGCTTAAAAGGCTCTGTCCGAGCCTGAGGGCAGAAAGGATAGTGAAACTAACTCTATAACCCAATATTTTTTAAGTATTATGACAAAAATAGGTATTAACGGCTTTGGCCGTATCGGACGTTTCGTTTTCCGTGCATCTACCAAGAGAGATGACATCGAAGTAGTAGCCATCAACGACCTTCTTCCCGTTGACTACATGGCTTACATGCTCAAGTATGACACCATGCACGGACGTTTCGACGGCACCGTTGAATGTGACATGGAAAAGAGCCTTCTCATAGTAAATGGCAAGGAAATCCGTGTTACCGCTTGCAAGAACCCCGCAGAAATAGCTTGGGGCGCTGTAGGTGCTGAATACGTAGTAGAATCAACCGGTCTGTTCCTCACCAAGGAAAAGGCTCAGGCTCACATCGAAGCCGGTGCAAAGTACGTGGTTATGTCAGCTCCCTCAAAGGACGACACCCCCATGTTCGTATGCGGTGTTAACCAGGACACATATGTTAAGGGCACACAGTTCGTATCGAACGCTTCTTGCACCACCAACTGCCTTGCTCCTATCGCAAAGGTGCTCAACGACAAGTTCGGTATCGTAAACGGCCTCATGACCACCGTTCACTCAACCACAGCTACTCAGAAGACTGTTGACGGTCCTTCAATGAAGGACTGGCGCGGCGGACGTGCTGCTTCCGGCAACATCATCCCCTCAAGCACAGGCGCTGCCAAGGCTGTAGGTAAAGTAATCCCCACCCTCAACGGTAAGCTTACCGGTATCTCAATGCGTGTCCCCACCCTTGACGTATCTGTAGTAGACCTCACCGTTAACCTCGAAAAGCCCGCTACCAAGGAAGCTATCTGTGCTGCCATGAAGGAAGCTGCTGAAGGCGAACTTAAGGGTGTACTCGGCTACACTGAGGATGCTGTAGTATCAAGCGACTTCCTCGGCTGCCCCCTCACCTCTATCTTCGATGCCAACGCAGGTGTATATCTGACCGAAAACTTCGTTAAGGTAGTATCATGGTATGACAACGAGATCGGCTACTCAAACAAGGTGCTTGACCTCATTGCCCACATGAAGAAAGTAAACGGCTAATATCCGAAAGAATTTACTCATAATAACGGCGGGCGCATCCGTGATGGATGCACCCGCTTTTTATTTATGATGTTAAAAAGCCCGTCAAAGCGTATCATATTGGCGCCGATGACGTAACTTTGCACCACATATGATACTACAGATAGGACTAATATTTGCTTTTCTCGGGTTAGGAGAAATCGTAGTGGCTCTTACCGGCATTCCGGTACCCTCCAGTATCGTAGGGATGCTGCTCCTTACCGGTGCCCTGAAAATGCGCATAGTACGCCTTATGTGGGTGGACAAGGCGGCCGATTTTCTGGTAAAGAACCTCGGATTCTTCTTTGTACCGGCCGGAGTAGGGCTGATGCGCTGTTTAGGGCTGCTCAGGGACCAATGGCTTCCTATTGTGGCGGCTACCGTAATAAGTACTTTCGTAATAATAGCCGTGACCGGATGGGTGCATCAGATAGTGCGCCGCAGCTCGGCCAAGCTTACCACCTCAGCACCCTGGCACAATAATGATTGATATTCTATCCATAACACATAACAAGATAGTGCTCATAGCGCTTACGTTCCTTGTGTTTCTCGGAGCCAAGATGCTTCAGAGGCGCACCGGGCTTACCATACTGAATCCCATACTCATATCCATAATAGTACTCATATGCATGCTCACTTTCATGGGTGTGGACTATGACACCTATGCCGAAGGCGGTGGATATATCGAGCTGTGGCTCAAACCGGCCGTAGTAGCGCTCGGAGTGCCTTTGTACCGTCAGCTTGAAGCCATACGCAAGCAGATGATTCCACTGCTGGCGGCCGAGCTGGCCGGATGCGTAGCCGGAATCGTATCGGTAGTATTGGTAGCACGCCTTTTGGGAGCATCGCGGGAGGTAATCCTGTCATTGGCACCTAAAGCCGTGACTACGCCTATAGCCATGGAAATATCCTCGGCCATGGGCGGCATACCATCGCTCACGGCAGCCGTGGTGGTATGCACAGGTATATTCGGAGCCATGGCCGGATTCCGCATGGTAAGCATGAGCCACATAAAGAGCCCTATAGCAGGGGGCCTTTCCATAGGCACAGCATCGCATGCCGTGGGCACGGCGGCGGCTATGGAGCGAGGTGAACGCTACGGCGCATACTCATCGTTAGGTCTGACACTCAACGGTCTGCTTACGGCTATGCTGTCACCCGTAATACTGGCGGCACTTGGTTACTAAGAGCCTGCCGTAACGGCTGTCTTGCCGCGCATGCGCAGCAACAGATACGAAACTAAGAAATATACACCTGACAGCATCCACAGTGCCGTGTATGGCCTCATCTGAACGCCGATCGAGCTTCCGTTGCTGTTAATTCCAAGGAATCCCTCCATACCCCATGTGGCCGGGATAAAGTCGCCTATCAGTGTCCAGAACTTGTTCATGCCGTAGCGGGGCCATGTAAGCCCTGACAGGAACAGGAACACCACCGAAGTGAATACCACCACCAGAAAGGCGCTCTCCCTGTCGGTGACAAAGCGTGATATGCACTGGCCAAAGAAAATGCTGCACACCAAGAACGGCACCATGAACGATACCCATGCCCACATCTCGCCTATGTGCGGGAAGCTGAACATGGCAGGAACCAAGTCCAATATATAATATGTGAGCGGAATATACAGGGTGAGGTAGCACAGCATCTTTCCAAACATCTGTGCAGTGGGCGGGGCATTGACGGCCATAGGGTCATATCCGCCGTTACGGAGCCTGCGCTCACGCGCCGTACCGGCCAGAATACATATGC
This sequence comes from Muribaculaceae bacterium, assembly GCA_023666885.1. Lineage (GTDB taxonomy): Bacteria > Bacteroidota > Bacteroidia > Bacteroidales > Muribaculaceae > Paramuribaculum. The sequence continues at coordinate 114,105 of JAMPBB010000001.1, forward strand.
CCAGCACTATGCTCTGCTGAAGTATAAGCACCACTATACCCGGCATTATAAACGAGGCGAATCCTTGGGTAGGGTCACCTATCATAACCGATTCCGTTTCCACCGGTGCCTGATCCATACCTTGCGCCAAAAGTCCTATGTCATTGACCGTATGAGTCTGTATCTCCGCCCCAAGAGCCAGCTGTACGTCAGTAAGTGCCGACACGAATGTGCGGTAACGCAGCAACAGATCCATCTCGGCATAGAACACCGTAGTGGCCTGCTCGCCGCTACCGAGCCGACGCGCGTAATCCTCCGGAATTTCAAGTATGCCATACACCTTATGCTCATTCATAAGCCTGCGGGCGGCATTGAGGTCAGGCACATAGTCATAAATTTTCATAGCCGAGGTGGCGTCAATCATACGAGCCAACTCGCGGCTCTGCGCGGTGCGGCTATTGTCCACCACTGCCACCGGGAGATCCGTGACCACCTCCGGATTGTATATAAGCGAGTATATCACCGGATAACCGGTAGGAAGGGCAAAGAAGAACAGCATCACGCCTATATCACTGAATATAAGGTGAAATTCACGCCGCCAGACCCTGAAAAGCCCGGCAAACCACGAGGCTATATAATAAGTAGGTTTCATATCAGGGCACGTAAACAGGATTAAGACAATGTCTCTTTAGCCGGCGCAATCCTAATAGCCCCACGAGCGGGAACAGCAGCAACGCCACGTAATACCAACGGGAGAAGTATATAGGTATGCCGTTGAGTGCCTGATCAGAATAAATCAGGAAGAAATACCGCTCGGGGAGGATATAGCTGAATATGCCTATGGCAGGATACATACTTGGCACAGGATAGGAGAAAGCGGCTATGGAGAACGTAAGTATGCCTATAATAGAACAAAGCGTGAAGCTGATCCTCATATTGGGTACTATGCAGCATATGGTCAGCGCGAAGCCCTGACTGGCTATCACAAGCAGGAACATGGCCAAAATCATGTGCATGGCATGATTGTTGAGCGGGAAGTGGCAGAACTTAAACAGGATGGCTTCCATAGCCACGCCTACAGCCGTCCACACCACCGCCTGCGGCATAAGCTTACCTATCACAGCCACGAGCATGGAGCCTCCGCTGTGCGATACCCATACGGGCGATGTGCCGTGCTTTATCTCCGAGCAAATACCAAGTGAGGTAATCTGCATTATGAGTAGCGCCAACAGGGCTGACAGGAATGACACACTCAGATAATAGTTATAGTTTACCCACGGATTGCCTATGGGATGCTGATCTATAACCATGGGTTGAAGCATAGATGAAACGTCGCCCTCATCCATGCCGGCACTCACAAGCTTGGTCTGCACCATTCCGCCTTTAGTGGTCACGGCCACCGTCTTGAAGCCCTTGAATGCAAGCGAGCCGGGCACGAAATAGGTGAGATTACAGTAATATGACAGCGTAGGCGTACGGCCACCGAGCGCATCCTGTTCAAAATTTTCCGGTATGTAGAAAAATCCGAACACCTCTCCCGAACGCACCTTCTGTACGGCGTCATGGAATGACTCCACACGATCCTTTATGCCGAGCATCTGATTGGCGCCAAGCGAGCGTATTACCTGTCGCGACATGGATGAATGATCCTCATCCACCACTGCCGTAGGCACATTGGCCGGCAGGCCGCTGTCCATCAGATTCAGGAAAAAGAAGGTGCTTGCCAGCGGTATTATCACCATCAGCACTATATAAATCCTGCGGGAACACATAGTGTACCACCCGTGCCGCAAGGACCATATGAGAGGTTTCATATCCATGATTCACCCTGCTTTGGGTTAAAGATTATTTGGTATAGTACACCACCGTCATACCGGGGCGCAGATCGGGTACAGTGTCAAGCGGACGGGCTTTCACTTCAAATGTACGGCTGTCCCACTGACCGGTCTCCTTTGTGGCGTGCCATGTGGCATAGTTGCCCTTGTCACGTACATAATATATACGGGCTTTTATTTTCTTCTTGTCCATGGCAGGAATCATCACCTCTATCTCGTTGCCAAGCTTCAGCTGGCTCAGGTACTCTTCACGCACGTTAAATACCATCCACTTGTCCGACAACTTAAGCAGATTCATAATAGGCGCGCCCAAGCTTACCAGCTCGCCTACTTCAGGATATATCTGATCAATCTGTCCATCGGTAGGCGCGGTAAGATACTGATCTTCAAGTAAGCTCTGCACTTCGGCCACGCCCCCCTTGGCCACATTGACCATGGCGGCGGCACTGGTTTTGTCCTCTTGCTGCGCGCCTGCCCGCGCCAGATCATACTGACTTTGGGCAGCCCCAACGGCCGCCGTAGTGGCATCATAGGCAGCCTTGGCCTCATCACGCTTCTGAGCGCTTACCACGTTCTCCTCATAAAGGTTCTGCATACGCTCATAAGTCTTGCGAGCTATCTCCTGCGCGGCCTTGGCCTGTTCCACCATATCGCGGGCGGCGGCTATGATCTGCGAGCGCGTGCCGGCATCCACCTTGCGGTTCTGTGCAGCCGCAGCCGTCTCCATGCCCTCAGCCTGCATGAGCTTGGCCTCGGCAAGTGATGAGTGGATATGGACAAGCGTATCGCCCGCCTTCACCATATCACCCTCCTTAACAAAGAATTCCGTGACACGCCCGGGGAGCTTGCCTGAAATCTTTACTGAAGTAGCATCGGCCTGACCCTCCAATATGTCATCCGGCTCCTTAAGGAATACGAATCCCGCAATGGCGAATACTATAAGTGCCACAATTACTACGGCCAGAGCCACCATCAGGCTGCGGTTTTCTTTCTTTTCTGCTGCGCGATTGTCTAAATCAGCCATGATATATCTATATTTTAGTATTATACGGTATGTTTAATATTCGGTAGGGTACGGGAGAGTGCCGAGCACCTTGGCCAGATACACGTCGCACAGATGTACATCGATCAGGGCATCTATCTTCTCCGAGTTGGCTTTGAGCCATGCCGTCTGGGCCTCCATGACATTGTCAGTAGTCATTACGCCTTCACGGAATCCGAGATTGGCCTGACGCAGGTTCTCATTAGCCTTTTCTATATTGGTGAGCGTCATGTGATACGTCTTCACCGCTTCCTGAGTTTTGAAAGCCGACTGGCGCACCTGGAGGTCTATCAGCTCGCGGGAATCTTCCACTTCCAACTCAGCCATGCGGGTAGCGCTTTTCGCCGCACGGTATTTGTTGTAGTTGCCGCCCCAGTGCCATATAGGTATGCTTACCATAGCACCTACAGAGAAAGCCCCGCTGAATCTCTTTTTGAAGCCGTCGAACATATTTGGATTACTGAACGAGTACGCCCCTATAAGCGCTACTTTGGGCAGCATGTCGGCCATGACCGCCTTTTCGCGTTGGCGGAGCACCTGTACGCCGTTTTCAAGGGCACGCAAGTCCTGACGGCGTGCATAAACATCATTCATGTTGTATGACAGCGCTATCTCCGATGTGGTGGTGGCTATGTCATTGTCCTCATCGGCCAGATGCATGGGCGTATCCACCGGGAGTCCGCACACCTGCGCCAATGCCATCCGTGACAGCACCAGTCCGTTCTGCACCTTTACCAGATCCACCTGGGCGGCATTGAGCTTGACATCTACTGTCAGAAGGTCGCTCTTGGTGGCCACTCCCTCACGTACCATAGCCTCAACATTGGAGTGTAGAGTGTCCAAAAGCTGCACATAGCTTTCGGCAAGTTCCTGCTTGGCTTTAAGCGACACTACCATCCAGTAGGCAGCATCAACAGCATATATAAGATTCTGCGCCTCGGCATTATGGAGTGCCCGTGCAGCATCTTCGGCATAATGTGTAAGCTTGTTCATGGCCACTATCTTGCCGCCCATGTATATAGGCTGCGTAAGTGTCACCGCCCCGAAGAATACGTTGTGAATATCATAAGTCATGGCATCCTTAGGTATCAAGGCCACCGTTTCAGGTATATACTGACCATCAGGACCTTTGACCGGTTCGCCGGTCATAGGATTCTTGACAAGATTAAACTGGTATGACTGCGTCTGAAGGTCAAACGTCTTGGTAGGCAACAGCTGATCGCTGTCAAATATGCTTATCTTCTTTTGGTTATATGTGTAGCCGCCATTGAAATCTATAGCGGGCAGATATGCGGCAAATGCCTCATCTTTTTGGTAGCCCGTCATACGTACCGCTTCGGCACGCACACGCAGCTGCTTATTGTTTTTCAGCGCCAGCGCACGGCAAGAATCAAGCGTGCATACTCCGGATTCGGCAGCATATGCACCTCCGGCACACATAGCCAACAGCGCAATAGAGATAAATGTCGGTTTCAAGCTCATCATAGTAAGATATGAATAGTTAGAACGGCGCAGACGCATAAATACACGTCTGACTTACAAATATAACTTATTTAGCCGCCCCATGGTTTTCCGGCACATAAAATATATCCCATAGTCCACAAAAATCCCTTTGGGGACAATATACTCCACCCCTAAAACCTCAGTTCATAATAGCCACTTGAGTATTTCTATTTCTGCGAAAACTTGCCGATATCGGCAAGTTTTGCTACATTTGAGGCATATTATCAACTAAAAGTTTGCCGATAGATGGAATATATATCTGTAAAAGATTGGGCTGAGAAGCATGGCGTTTCTGAAAGAACCGCACGAAATTACTGTGCCCAAAACAAACTTGAAGGAGCATACCTTGTTGGCAAGACATGGAATATCCCGAAAGAGGCAGAGGTATCCCGACGTAACAGGAAAGCAAACAAGCTCTCTCCATTATTAGCCATACTGAGAGAACAAATGCTGGGGAAAATAAAAGGTGGCATTTATCACAGGATACAAATTGACCTGACTTACAATTCCAATCACATTGAGGGTAGCCGTCTGACACACGATCAGACACGGTATATTTTTGAAACCAATACCATAGGCTTCATGAATGAACAGCCTATCAATGTAGATGACATCATAGAAACAGCGAACCATTTCCGAGCAATAGACTATATCCTAACCGAGACAACGGACAAACTGACTGAGCGATATATCAAACATCTGCATATGTTGCTGAAATCAGGCACATCCGATGAACGGAAAAGTTGGTTCAATGTCGGAGAATACAAGAGGCTGCCGAATGAGGTAGGCGGAAATGATACAACAGCACCTGAGGACGTTCACAATGAGGTCAAAGCGTTACTGACAGAATATAATAGAAAACAGAAACCGTCATTTGAGGATATTATCGATTTTCATCAACGCTTTGAAGCGATACATCCATTCCAAGACGGCAATGGACGTGTGGGGCGCCTCATAATGTTCCGTGAATGTTTACGCAATGGGCACGTCCCGTTCATTATAACTGATGAACTCAAAATATTTTACTATAACGGGCTGCGTAATTGGCCTACGATCAAGGGATATCTTATGGATACATGCCTGTCTGCTCAGGACAATTTCAAACTGATTCTTGATAAATTCAGGATCCCGTATGACCGTCAGTGATTCTTGGCAAAAGAGTGTATGAAATAATACACAGAAAAGTACGGAAATCTATTGGCCATTTTTGTAACTTTGCGGCGTGGATAAACCATAATGCGAAATGGATAATATTACACTTGAAGATATCACAGCACGTGCGCTCGAGGGGCACGGAGCCTCTATAGATGAAGCGTTGGCACTGGCCGACAAGTATAGCACAGATGAACTTTGTGACGCAGCCGACAGGGTGCGAGCCCGGTGGTGTGGCAACTCTGTGGACACTTGCTCCATAGTCAACGCCCGCTCAGGCCGATGCGGCGAGGACTGCAAATGGTGTGCCCAGTCACGGCATCACCACACCGGCATAGCGGAATATGACATAATCCCGGACATAGAGGCGCTGAAAGCGGCCGAACACAATGACCGAGCCGGAGTGCACCGCTTCTCGCTTGTAACAAGCGGCCGCAAAGTCAACAGATGCGACATGGACAGATTCTTCCGCATCTATAAGGACATCCGGGAGAATACCGGCCTCTTCCTCTGCGCATCAATGGGATTGTTAGGGCGCGAAGAACTTCAGGCTCTTTACGATGCCGGTGTGCGCCGCTATCACTGCAATCTGGAGACGGGCTCAAGTTATTTCCCCAAACTTTGCTCCACACATACACATGCCGACAAACTCCGCACCATAGCCGATGCGCGTGCCGTGGGGATGGAGATATGCTCAGGTGGCATAATAGGCATGGGCGAGGATATGCGTCAGCGTCTGGAGCTAGCCTACGAGGCATACAGCGCCGGGGCATGCTCCATACCCGTCAACATACTCCAGCCCATAAAGGGAACAGCCCTTGAGGACACTCCCTTGATAAGCGAGGATGAGATAATCAGAAGTGTGGCACTGTTCAGATTTATAGCTCCCAAGGCCACGCTCAGATTTGCCGGCGGACGCGCACGTCTTTCAGCCGAAACCACCCGGCGCATACTTCGCGGCGGCATGAACGGCGCTCTGGTAGGCGATATGCTCACCACCATAGGCAACGGCATGGATGATGACTTCCGCCTGTTTGACAGCGTAGGGATGCCGGCTAAATAACGTGGCCTATCACAGCGGCCTCAGCGCCGTATGCGCTACGCTTCACAGCATCAAGAGCCTGTTCAGCCTGAGCAGAGTCCACTACAGCCATAAGCACGCCTGATGTAGGCACGGTAAGCGGATCCACATCAAGCGTCCGGCACGCATCAAGCACCGACGCACCTACCGGTACGGCATCGGTGTCCAGCGTCACATTTCGCGACATGGCCTTTTCCATTGCCGCCAATGCACTGCGGAAACTCTCGCCCGATATGTAGTACATGTACCGCAGCGAATCATTGACACCCGTCAGGGCACGGACCATATCGCCCAACGATACCGGAGTGAATCCTACCGGCGGCAGGAACACGGCATCCTTACGATGCTCGGCCAGAGCCATGCCGTAGGCACCCACCGGACCGGTTATCAGCACCGTGTCCGATGCCTTGACACACTTGGATCCTAAAGATACCCCTGGGGGCACCTCCCCCACCATGACCACGCTTACATCAATTCCGGTAGCAGGGCCATCGGACACCACTGAGTAGTCGGCATCCGCTATCTCCACCTCGGCCTGCACAGCAGCCAAGCGTGCGGAGGCTACTACCGCGGCCACGTCATTGACTGATGTGTCCATATCTATCACATACGTCACCGCCGCATAGCGTGGTGTGACACCCTGTGCCAGCATTCGGTTCGCGGCATCGGCTATAGTATAGGAGCCAATGTCGCATCCGGGCATAGTGACGGGGAGCCCGTTATATATGCGGGCCGTGATACTTAGATTACTTCCTATAGGCGGGATGAGGCCTCCGGTATCGCCGGATGTGGCCATTTCAGAGAAAAGTCGGGATATCTGCATGGCATTTGATCATATGATTGTCAAACACCGTGCCCCCTGTCAAAGTTCACTTGTCATCAAGCAGATCGGGCCTCAGACGGCGTGTGCGTTCAAGTGCCTGCTCATAGCGCCATTCATCTATGCGCGCCTGATGTCCTGAAAGAAGTATGTCCGGCACACGCCAGCCCTTATACTCGGCGGGGCGGCTATAGACCGGAGGTGCCAACAGGCCGTCCTGAAACGAGTCGGACAGGGCGCTCTGCTCATCGCCTATCACGCCCGGGATAAGCCTGACTACAGCATCGGCTATCACTACAGCCGGAATTTCGCCACCGGTAAGCACATAGTCGCCTATGGATATCTCACGTGTTATAAGGTGCTCCCTGATACGGTAATCTATGCCCTTGTAGTGGCCGCAAAGTATTATGATGTTATCAAGCAGCGAAAGGCTGTTGGCCACGGGCTGAGTAAACATCTCGCCGTCAGGCGAAGTGAATATTACCTCGTCATAATCCCGCTCGGAGCGCAGTGCGCTTATGGCACGGTCTATAGGCTCTATCTGCATTACCATCCCGGCCTCGCCGCCAAAGGGATAGTCATCCACCTTGCGGTGCTTGTTAGTGGTATAGTCACGCAGATTATGCACCTTTATTTCCACAAGTCCTTTCCGCTGGGCACGTGCCAGTATAGAGCAGTTGAGCGGGCCTTCCACCATTTCGGGAAGTACGGTAAGTATGTCTATTCTCATGAGCTGTAATTGTCAAGTGATTCCTTAAGATTCTGTATCATCATGGCACGCAGTTCGGGCGGTCCCACTACGGTGACACGCGGTCCGTACGAGAGCAGCTCCTGCACAAAGTCAGGGGTAAGGCGCAGATAGTAAGTAAATATAGAGTAGCCGTCGGTCACCATCTCAGACTGCGAGTGATGCAGCGGCAGCGCACGGAAGTATTTTGCCTGACGGGGATCCACACGCAGAGTCACCTTGCGCGGCTCGCCATGGCTGAACACTATGCCAAAAGAGTGCCGGGAATAATCGGCGGCATCAAAATCAGCCGGCATTTCAAAACTCTCCGTCGTAATACGCACTTCAGTCATGCGGTCCAAAGCATACGTCTTTACCATATTCTCCCGTATGTTACGACCGGTAATATACCACCGCTGGCGAAATATCTTCAGGAAATAAGGCTCAAGCCGCACTCGGCTCGGACGTCCGGAACGCGTATACGGCATGTAGGCAAAGTCTATCTGCTTATACTCACGCATGGCCGTTATAACTGGCGACAGAAATTGCCGGGCCGAGGGCACATCCTCCAAGAATATGCGCGAGGATATGTCGCGCGCCTCGGACAGGGTATTGCTCATGGCCGTAGTGTTGAGCATCCAATCCGTGACATTGCTCTGCTCGGCCTCATCTTCCTCTATATAATACTCAAACGTTGACGGGTTGCACTGTATGTTCACCCCGAATATGGTTTCTATGGCGTTTCGGTAATTATAGAACGTACGCCGTGGTATAGGTTTCCCTTCTGAGAATGACGTGCGCATCCACAGCCGGTCAAGCTCGCTGCGCGTTATGGTGCGCCGGCGCCGTATGGTATCAATAATCCATATGTAGCGGTTAAACAGGTTCTTTGACATAATCTTTGGATATGGATTTTTGTGTCACTCCTATAGAGCATATGCCTAATCCTATGGCCGTTATGGCAGCATTGAGAAGCAGCAGCTCGAATCCGGTACTGTAACCGGTGTACTCCCGAAGTGCCCATTGTACAGCCCAAGACAGGAGCGGAGCTGCCACACATACCACAGGCACAGCGGCATCACGTACACACCTATTACACAGCAGCCCGAATGTGAACAGCCCGAGTATAGGGCCGTAGGTATATGATGCCAACGTATACACGGCACTTATGGCATCGGAATTGCTGACATAGTAGAACGCTATTATTATCACGCCCATGAGCACGGACATGCACATATGCACACGGCGGCGAAGCTCCGTCAGACCGGAGTCAGACAGGCGCGAGGCTCCGTCAAGTATGTCAACGGTAAATGACGTGGTAAGCGAGGTCAGTGCCGATCCGGCAGCCGAATAAGCTGCCGATATGAGTCCAAGCACGAAAAGTACACCCACCACGGGCGGTATGGCCGGATGTGCGGCCACAAGACCAAACAGTTCATCGCTCTTCTCGGGCAATACCATACCGGAATGCTCACAGAAGAGCAGTAGCAATGTGCCGAGCAATAGGAAGAGTGCCACTACAAAAAATTGCATAACACCGCTCATGATCATATTTTTCCGCGATGATGCCGAGTCACGACAAGCCATATTGCGCTGCATCATGTCCTGATCCAGACCATTGGTGGCTATGGCCATGAACACACCGGCCACAAACTGTTTCCAAAAGTACAGATCGGACATGGGATTGTCAAAATGCCACATGCGTGTGGCCGGATGCGAGCCTATGGCTGCGGGAATTCCCACCAATCCTATTCCCAAATAAGACGCTATGAAAACTATGCACAGCACCACTGAACCAATCAGAAACAGGCTCTTTAGCGAGTCAGTCCATATGAGTGTCTTCACTCCGCCACGCACCGTATACAGCCATATTAGGGCTATGGTCATGGCCACATTCAGTGCAAACGGTATACCTAACGGACCGAACACAAGCGGCTGAAGCACGGCACACACCACAAAGAAGCGCACCGATGCGCCAAGGATCTTCGAAACAAAAAATATCCATGCCCCGGCACGGTACGAGGCTCGCCCGAACCGACGGTCAAGGTATCCGTATATTGACACAAGCCCCTGACGGTAAAATACGGGCACAAGTACCATGGATATAACGGCGTAACCCACTATGAATCCAAGCACCATTTGCAGATATGAATAGCCCTTGGCCGCCACCATGCCCGGTACGGATATGAACGTGACTCCGGATATGGCTGCCCCTATCATGGCGAAAGCCACAAGCGGCCATGGAGCCCTGCGTCCCCCGGTAAAGAATGAGGCATTTCCTCCTCTCGCGCTCCCTTTTGCCGAGAGCCATGATACGAATAGCAGAAGCGCGAAGTATGCTGCTATGGTGATGATTACTGTTACAGGTGACATAGTTCTGTTTGTGTATTTTAATCAAGTGGATAAAGCAGATATGGCGCGCGTGCCTCTTTGAACGCCTCCACGTCATTAGCCCACGTAGCCTTAATTTCTGAGGCCGTGCGTCCCTGCTCTATCATGGTGCGTATATGGCCATCGCCTATCAGATTTTCAAAAAATCGGCTGAAGAACTTATCCGGACGCCCCATGGCCGTATATGCCTCTATTATATATTCCAGATTCACGCCTCCGGCTATTATATCATTATCAGACAGCTCACGCAGATCCCTGCCGTAGCACACCTGGTTCATAAGCGGCGGCTTTTTGGCTCCTGTACGGCTGTGAGGGGTAAAGCTGAACTCGTAGTCCCCCTTAAGGCGCGGATGGCCGAATACGCAGAAGGGCATATCTGTGCCACGCCCCAAGCTCATAGGTGTAGCCTCAAAATAGCACATGGAAGGATAGAGATATACTGACTTCATATCAGGCAGATTAGGTGATGGCGGGACCGGCAGCACATATCGTGTGGCATGGGTATAGCCGCTGCACGGTACCACAGTGAGATCCAGGGAGTCGGCATACTTGACCCAGTGCTCGCCTAACGCCATGCGGGCAAGCTCACCTAACGTCATGCCATGCAACACC
>JAMPBB010000001.1:125346-154696 GCA_023666885.1 Muribaculaceae bacterium
ATTTTATCACTCAGGTAGTTTTTTAACATTTCAACCTACTTTCTACATTGACCCCTACTTTCTACATTGACCCGTTGTTGGAACTGCCTCTCTCTTTTTTATAAAGCAAAATACCTCAAGGCAAGGCGCCTCAAGGTATTCACACTCTCTCATTTTTTTTAGTAGCGGGGGCAGGACTCGAACCTACGACCTTTGGGTTATGAGCCCAACGAGCTACCACTGCTCCACCCCGCATTGTGGTTTGCGAGTGCAAAGGTACGTCTTTTATCCGAACCGGCAATAGACAAAGGCGATTTTCAGGGTTAAATAAAGTTAATAGCCTCAATATTCACCAATAACAGCTCTCGTGATGATAAAATTACGGATAGAAAGCACTAATCTATGCAAGATTATCGTTACATTTGCATACAATATCAATACCAATACCTGACTATACATGAAACTATCCATTCACCCTCTGCTTATGACAGCCATTATCGGAGGAACGCTTTGTTCATGCAACAATTCCAAAATCCAGTATCCCACAGCACCGTCAGATGACACCACGGATGATTATTTCGGCACAACCGTAGCCGATCCTTACCGTCCGCTTGAAAACGACACTGCTGCCGCCACACTTAAGTGGGTGGAAGAAGAAAATGCCGTAACACAGGCTTATCTTGACAAGATACCGTTCCGCAACGCACTACGCGAGCGCCTTACGGAGCTTAATGACTACAAGAAGACCGGCCTGCCCTCGAAAGAGAAGGACGGCAAATATTATTATTACGAGAACAACGGCCTCCAGAACCAGTCGGTACTTTACCGCACCGACTCACTCGGCGGCACACCTGAAGTGTTCCTTGACCCAAACAAACTGTCAGATGACGGCACTGTGGCTCTGACCGGTGTGTTCCACAGCAACAACGGCAAGTACACGGCCTACACCATATCACGCAGCGGATCTGACTGGACCGAGATATACGTAATGGACACCAAGACCAAGGAACTGCTACCCGACCATATAGAATGGGCCAAATTCACCGGTGCCGACTGGCAGGGCGATGGCTTCTACTACAGCGCATATCCACGTCCTGAGGCAGGCAAGGAATTTTCAAACGCCAACGAGAACCACCAGATATACTACCATAAGATAGGCACTCCGCAGAACCAGGACAAGGTAGTGTTCGAGGATCCCAAAGAACCTCTGCACTTCCACTCAGCCTACGTGCCCGGCAGTGAGGACTACCTCTTTGTACTCGGTGGTGGTGAAGGCATAGGCGAATCACTTATGGTAAAGGATCTGCGCAAAGACGGCGACTGGAAAGTGATAGAGCCCACACAGGACTACTCAATATCGCCAGTAGGCGTATCGGAAGGCAAGCTGTACTTCACCACCACCAAGGGTGCACAGCGCGGACGCCTCGTATCAGTGGATCTGTCGAATCCCGGCACTGACAACTGGGTGGATGTAGTACCCGAACAGGAAGGCGTACTCACCGGCGTACAGTTTGCAGGCGACAAGATGCTGGTCAAGTATCAGAAGGATGCATCGGACCATCTGTATGTATATGACCGCTCAGGCAAGCAGCTCAGCGAAGTGGAATTCCCCACCTACGGCACAGTAGGAGTATCATCGGACAAGGACCACAACGAGGTATTCTACACGTTTACATCGTTCACCTATCCGTCAGCCCGCTACAGCTACGACATGACCACAGGCAAGAGCACTCTGCTGGGTAAGCCTGAAATAAAGGACTTCAATTTTGATGACTATGTGACCGAACAGGTATTCTACACATCCAAGGACGGGACGAAGGTACCTATGTTCATAACATATAAGAAGGGACTGGAACGAAACGGCAAGAATCCGGTATACCTCTATGGGTACGGCGGTTTCAACATATCACTGCCCCCTTCATTCACACCCAACCGTCTGGTATGGCTTGAAAACGGTGGCATATATGCACAGGCCAATCTGCGCGGCGGCTCAGAGTATGGCGAAGAATGGCACCAGGGCGGTATAAAGCAGAACAAGCTCAATGTGTTCAATGATTTCATTGCCGCTGCCGAGTATATGATAGAGCAGAACTGGACCTCACCCGAACATCTTACCATAGAAGGCGGCAGCAACGGCGGTCTGCTTGTAGGAGCTACAGTCAATCTGCGTCCTGACCTGTTTAAGGTGGCCATACCCCGTGTAGGTGTTATGGACATGATGCGTTATCATAAGTTTACCATAGGTTGGAACTGGGCATCGGATTACGGCACAAGCGCTGACTCTAAAGAGATGGCTGACTACCTGCTGGGCTACTCCCCCATACACAATATCAAGAATGACGGAACGAAGTATCCGGCCATCCTTGTCACCACAGCTGACCATGATGACCGCGTGGTACCCGCCCACTCATTCAAATACGCAGCCGCCCTCCAGGCTGCCAACACCGGCAACGCTCCCAAACTGATACGCATAGACAGCAAAGCCGGACACGGCGGCGGCAAGCCCATGACCAAGGTGATAGATGAATATACCGACATTTATTCATTCATATTCCACAACCTCGGCATAGACCCCACCAAAAAATAATCGATATTGACTGTAAACACCTTACATACAATAATGCTGTGGAGCACGGCCCTCTTATGGACCGTGCTCTCAGCTTCATGCTTCACCGGCATAGAAAGTACGCCTAAGATAACGGCTAACGATGTCAGGAAACAAAACATAGTGGAAACCAAGGAAGACCACTATCTCGATGACATAATTCCTGATCCCTTAGCGGTGTGGCATACGGGCAAGCTGCTGTATGTGACTGACTCAAGAGTATCGCTCGCTCTGATAGAACAGGACAGGATGAAGAGTATACCTCAGGGATCCATCCTGACCTTCCAAGGCGTATCGCCCGCTGTAACCGTGACAGGCAAACCGGCAACAGATTTCAGTCTGCTCGCCCCTGACGGCACGGCGGTTACATACCGGGCCGAATTTTCCGAGAGTGATCTGCGAGCCCTGCCCGCAGTGGAGATACCATTTACGGTGGATCTTTCACTTGTAGCCAAGGTTAAGGACAAGATGGCCACGAACAGCTACTATACAGTAACGTCAGCATGGTATGACATGGCCGGGAAAGCCCGTAAGGGACGTAAATTTGTTCCGGTACGCGTACTTGATGTGAGTCCCGGCGATTCGCATCATCCATTTCGGCTCACACTTGCCGAATATCGTGAGGGTATGGAAGCTGACACGTTCAGCATATACATGTCAGCCGGAAGCGATAAAAAATCAACCCGCAGGTTCAGCACCTTGTTCGCACTTGACAATCCGCGCCAGCGTTACCCCGATATAACCGATGAGCACTGGGCGCTGATACAGAATGGGCGTGTCACTGAAGGAATGACACGGACAGAATGCCGACTCGCGCTTGGGAAACCGGACAATGTAGAGCGACAGCCCGGATATTCAGTGCTCGCTGAGCGATGGACTTTCGAGAACGGACGCTTTCTGATATTTGAAGACGGCATACTCCGACAATACCGGTTATGAACAGACAGCATACGAGTATTACTTTTCTTGGCACAGGCACTTCCACCGGGGTGCCTGTTATAGGTTGCGACTGCGAGGTATGCCGCTCCACTGACGTCCGTGACCAACGGCTGCGCACATCAGCCCTGATAACCCGTGGCGATAACCGCCTGCTTATAGACTGCGGTCCGGATTTCCGCCAGCAGATGCTTACAAATGATATAAAATGGCCCGATGCCATATTGATAACACACAGCCATGCGGATCATATAGGCGGCATAGAGGATCTGCGTCCCGGCCGAGTGGACGGATCGGCTTTTGACATATACTGCACTGCCGATGTAGAGGCCGACATAAGGGCGCGACTCCCCTACTGCTTTGCTACACCGCCCTACCCCGGCACCCCACGGTTAAATCTGCATGAAATAAAACACGGCAAGGTATTCCGGGCAGCCGGAATGGAGATTCTGCCCTTCAGAGTTATGCACGGGCATCTGCCCATTACCGGATACCGTATAGGCGATACCGTATATATCACTGACTGCTCGGAACTGCCCGATGAATCCTTAGAGCTGATACACGGCTGTGCCCTACTGGTGATAAACGCACTGCGCATACGCCGGCATCATTCACATATGAACCTACAGGAGGCTCTTGACGTTATAAACTATGTAAAACCCCGGCGAGCCGTGCTCACGCACATGTGCCACAGCATAGGCCGCCACGAAGCATTGTCACTGATGCTTCCGCCCGGTGTAGAGCCGGGATATGACGGGCTTACCATAGATGAAGAACCAAAATTCATATAACGACATGAACCGTATAACTTATTTGGAACACAGCGGATTCGCCATCACCACTCCTGAGGTGATACTTGTGTTTGATTACTACCGTGACCCCTCACATGCACTGCATAAGATTCTGGAGCAGAACCCTTCCACGCCTGTGATATTTTTCGTGACACACCGTCATCAGGACCATTACAACAAGAGCATCTATGAGCTTGCACAGAACCACAAGCGCGTGTATGTGGTAAGCAATGATGTTCCGGCCCGTGAAATACCGTCGACACTGGCTGTACAGGGTATGAGTGCCGGCGACTACGTCGAGGGACTGCCCGGAGGAGTAAGCGTAAAGGCATACGCCTCAACTGATGAGGGTGTAAGCTATTACGTGATTATCGGTACGGGCGAAACCATATTCCATGCCGGCGACCTCAACGACTGGCATTGGCAGGCCGAATCTACGCAGCGTGAGGTGGAAAAGGCCGATGCCGACTTCCGCAAGGTAGTAAACCGCATAGCCTCCGAACATCCGTCGGTGGACATAGCCATGTTTCCCGTAGATGTACGTCAGGGCGATGATTTTGCCCGCGGTGCAAGAACATTCCTTGACACCATAGCAGTGAAGGACTTCTTCCCCATGCACTTTGACGGTGACTACAAGCTGGCATGCAATTCTGAATCATACTGCCCCGAACGGACCGTATGCCACTGCCTGCATGAGCCAGGCCAGTCAATAGATCTGCCAAAAGTATGAGTGGGCAATCCTCTACGTCAAAAGCCAAAGCCCGATTTGACCACTGCAACATAAACGTGACAGATACGCCGCGTTCGTTGGAGTTTTATGATAAGGCATTAGGGCTAAGCCCATGCGGACGCATTGACGGGCCGGACGGCGCCTTCATCATAACCTATCTTACTGACGGCATGACAGGCTTCAGATTGGAGCTGACGTGGCTCAAGGATCATCCCCAGCCCTATGATCTGGGCGACAACGAGAGCCATATAGCGCTACGCACAGCCACACGTGAGGAGTTTGATGCATTGCACACACTCCACCAAAGTATGGGAGTGGTATGCTTTGAAAATCCCGCTATGGGCATCTACTTCATAGAAGATCCTGACGGATACTGGATTGAAATACTGCCTCCCGAATAGCACCGCAACATATTTGCACAAAAATAGATAACCCGCCTTGGCTTCACACCGGGCGGGTTATTTCTATATCAGGTATCTATTGGATTAGAGCTGTGCCTCAGGGTCAAGGTTCGCCCCCTCAATGTCCTTGAAGTAGCGGTATGTACCCACCTTCAATTCCTCGCAAGCAGCGTCATCGGCCACTATCAGTGCCTTAGGATGCATCTGAAGTGCAGAAATGGTCCACATCTGGCTTATGCCGCCTTCCACACCGTGGCGGAGTGCACGAGCCTTGTTGTGACCGTTTACTATCAGGAGCACACTCTTGGCAGCCATGATGGTGCCCACGCCTACAGTAAGCGCAGTCTTGGGTACGAGATCCACATTGTTGTCAAAGAAGCGGGAGTTGGCTATGATAGTGTCACGTGTCAGTGTCTTCATGCGGGTCTTTGATGTGAGAGATGATCCGGGTTCGTTAAACGCAATGTGTCCGTCGGGGCCTACACCGCCAAGGAAAAGATCAATGCCTCCGTAGCTCTTGATTTTTTCTTCGTATCGGCGGCATTCCTCCTCCGGGCAGGGAGCGTTTCCGTTAAGTATATTGACGTTTTCGGGAAGTATGTCTATCTGATTGAAGAAATTGGTCCACATAAAAGTGTAGTAGCTCTGCTCATGGTCACGCGGTATGCCGCAATATTCATCCATATTGAATGTAACCACGTTCTTGAATGACACCTTGCCTTCCTTGTTAAGGCGGATAAGCTCACGGTACATGCCCAGTGGCGAGCTTCCGGTAGGACATCCGAGTACAAAAGGATGCTCGGCAGTGGGATTGGCTTCGTTGATACGCGCAGCCACATAGCACGCAGCCCAACGGCTTACGGTGGCATAATCGGGTTCGATGATAAGTCTCATATTAGAGGTATTTATTAAGGTTTGTATTTTATGCAAACGTACAAAAATCCGCGCTTATCTGCAACATTTCAGCCCAACTTGATTTTTTTTATTTTTTCACTATTAGGTGTGTGATATTTGCGCTATCTTTGTGATAGAATAATATTCATATACATATCATGAAGACTAATCTCAGTTCACAAATCAAACTGGACCGCATCCCTCGCCGCTACTATGACCCGCAGGGTGAGATAGAGCTTACCGCTCTTACACGCGAGGAGAAGGTCTACACACGTATCTTTGAGACCGTTGGTGACGGCTCGAAATACATTGCCGAGAACATTGCCAAGTACATCCGTCGCTACGTGGATGAGAAAGGCAAGTGCGTACTGGCGCTCGGAGCCGGTGTGAGCACACACAACACCTATACCGAGCTGATACGTCTGCACAAAGAGGGCAAGGTAGATTTCCGCAATGTCATAGTATTTAACATCAGCGAGTTCTTCCCGCTTGTAGCCGGAGGACCGAGCACTATGGCACGCCTTAATGAAGTATTTCTCCAGCATATAGACATCAAACCGGAGAACGTACGCACCATTGACCCGGCTGTGACCAAAGAGAACATGTACGAGTACTGCAAGGCTTATGAGCAGTCAATAGCCGATGAAGGCGGTATCGACATTTCAGTATGTGAGATAGGCGCCTTAGGTACTTTGGCGTTCAACGAGCCCGGTAGCGCCGCCTCAAGCCTGTGCCGTCTGGTGCTCTTAGGCAGTGAAGCGCGTCATATCATAGCCAAGGACTACAGCTGTGACAACGCTCCTACAAATGCCATAACACTCGGCATATCCAACCTGCTGAGCGCTCGCCGCGTCATGACCATGGCTTGGGGTGAAAACAACGCAGCCATAATCAAGAAGACCGTTGAGGAGCCTGCATCATCAGCAGTGCCCGCATCATTCATCCAGGGACACCCGCACGCCAAGGTGATTATCGACCTGCCGGCTGCCGAGGATCTGACCCGTATAAGCCAGCCCTGGAAGGTGACATCATGCGAGTGGAATGACAAGCTTATACGCCGCGCCATAGTATGGCTGTGTGACATGACCAAGAAGCCGATACTGAAACTCACCGACAAGGACTACAACGATTGGGGCCTGGGTGAGCTGTTGGCGCTGTACGGCTCTGCCTACAATGTAAATATCAAGATATTCAATGACCTTCAGCACACCATCACCGGCTGGCCCGGCGGAAAGCCCGATGCCGACGATACATACCGTCCGGAACGCGCCAACCCGTATCCAAAGCGTGTGATAGTGTTCAGCCCGCATCCGGATGATGACGTAATATCCATGGGTGGCACACTGAAGCGCCTTGTAGATCAGCACCATGATGTACATGTGGCCTATGAAACTTCAGGCAATATAGCTGTAGGCGATGAGGATATGATGCGCTACTTCCTTATGATGGACAAGATAGCTCCCATGTTCCACTTCGACACCGAGGGCTATAAGAAGCTCAGCTCTGAAGTAAGCGAATTTGTAAAGGACAAAAAGGCCGGAGAAACGGACACTCCTGACATTCGCGAAATCAAGACTATGATTCGCCAGGCCGAGGCCACCATAGCATGTAACTATATAGGCGTTAAGCCCCAGAACATCCACTTCCTGCGTCTGCCCTTCTATGAAACGGGCACCATAAAGAAAGGTGATCTTTCAGAGGCTGACGTAAACCGTGTGAAGGCACTGCTTGAAGAGGTGAAGCCGCATCAGATATTCGTGGCCGGCGACCTTGCTGACCCTCACGGCACACACCGTGTATGTACCGATGCCGTACTTGCCGCCCTCTATGAGCTGCGCGATGAGCTGTGGATGAAGGACTGCCGCATATGGATGTACCGTGGCGCATGGGCCGAATGGGAAATTGACCACATAGAGATGGCCGTACCTATCAGCCCTGAGGAGCTTCGCTTCAAGCGCAACTCTATCCTCAAGCATCAGAGCCAGATGGAGAACGCTCCGTTCCTTGGCGATGACGACCGCCTGTTCTGGCAGCGTGCCGAAGATCGCAACCGTGCCACTGCACAGCTCTATGAGAACCTCGGACTCGCTTCATATGAAGCTATGGAGGCATTCGTAGAATATCATCCCATAAATTAAGGCATCAGCAAGTCAGCATAACTGACACCGAAATACCGGCACCCGCTTCCCTGACCACACGGAAGCGGGTGCTTTATTTTTTCGTATCATCGGGTCAGAATCCACGGCACACCGGATTTTCACACATGGCTACATAAACAGCGCCACCCGCATCACGTATGTGACACGGGTGGCGATTATTAAAAGAGCCTATTGCCTTTATCAGGCTCCTACAAGACCCAGAAGGTGATTGTAGAAGCAGCTTACTATTCCAAGGAAAATTATACCGGCTACACAAATCCACATAGCCACACGTTCAGAGCAAGCGCTGCGGAAGGTGGCTATACCGCCGTCCTCCTGATTGATGAACATGGCCTTCACTACGAGCAGATAGTAGTAGAGTGAGATTATAGTGTTAATCAATGCTATGAGCACAAGTATGTATATGGCTACAGAGCCTTGATTTATGGCACTCGTAAATATGAAGAACTTACTGAAGAATCCTGCAAACGGAGGAATACCGGCCAGTGAGAACATGGCCAGCATCATGGTAAATGCCAGTCGTGGGTTGGTCTTGTAGAGTCCGTTGTAATTGTCCATAGATACCTTTCCGGTGGCATTCTCTATAGCCCCTATCACACCGAATGCGGCAAGGTTAGAGAATATATACACCATTATATAATACATCAGCGCTGCAACGCCCATGTTATTAAATGCTATAACACCAAGCATTATGTATCCGGCCTGTGATATGGATGAGAATGCGAGGAAGCGCTTCATGTTGCGCTGGCGTATAGCGAAGAGGTTACCTATGGTTATGGTAAGGATAATCAGTGCATAGAGCATCCACTCCCATGCCTGACTGTATACCTCGCCAAATACCTGCCACAGTATCACAAGGAAAGCAAATGCAGCTGCACCCTTGGATATAACTGAGAGATATGAGGTGACGGGGGTAGGCGCGCCCTGATATACATCGGCTGTCCACAGATGGAACGGAACAAGCGAAAGCTTGAAGCCCATACCGGCTATGACAAAAGCCAAGGCCACAATGAGCGCTACCATATCAAGCCCTGCACCGGCAGCAACGGCATCACCTATATGCCCGAAGTAGAGCGATCCGGTAAGGCCGTACACAAATGACAGCCCCATCAGGAATATGGCCGAAGAGAATACGGCTGTAAGTATGTACTTAACAGCGGCTTCATGGCTCTCATAACGGTGCTTATCAAATGCCACCATGGCGGCCAACGGCAGTGAAGCCGTCTCAAGGCCTATGATAAACAGAAGGAAATGACGTGCCGAAATCATCAGATACATTCCGAAGAGCGTAACCATAAGCAGTTCATAGAACTCACCACGGCGTATGCGTATCATATCCTGCTCAGCCCATCGGAGAGCCTGTATCATGACTATGAGCACGCCTACGTTCAGAATATTCTTGATGTTGATTATTACGGGCGATGTTTCATACATGCCGGCAAAGGCCAGTGTAGCATCAGTGCTGCACGTCTGCGGGCAGAATCCCATGCCGAGCCCCCACAGAGTAAGGAGTCCGAACAGGAGGCAACAGATTTTGCCTATAGCGCCCTGTGCTCGTGCGGGCATGAACGTATCATTGAGGAAAATAAGGACAAATGCCACAAGCAGCCCTATTTCCTGCTTCATTGCTAAAAACTGAGAATAATCCATTGGCTTATCAATCTATTTAGTTCATGCCTATGACCGAGAATATGGCAGGGCTGAAAGTAAACTTAATAAGATCCGCAAAGAAGTTGGGGAAGCAACCTATGGCGGTTACACTGATTATGAGAGTCACGGTAGAGGTACGTTCCCACCATGCGGCATCGGTAAGAGTAAGGTGATGCTCATCGTATACCGGTCCAAAGAGGAGCTTTCCTACCACACGGAGTATGTACACAGCCGTTATGACTATAGAACAGCAGGCCATGATGGTGAACACACGGTGGAATGTGTCAGTGTGCTCGAATGAGCCTACGAATATGGTCATCTCAGCAACGAATCCGCTCAGACCCGGCAGACCGAGCGATGCCATACCTGCTATAACGTAACATACGGCAAGGAAAGGCATGATCTTCATAAGGCCACCCATCAGACGTATGTCACGCGTGTGTGTACGTCCGTATATCATACCTATCAGTGCAAAGAACAGTGCCGTCATAAGGCCGTGCGAGAGCATCTGCATTATGGCGCCTGTCATGGCTGTAGTGTTAAGCATGAGTATGGCAAAGAGCACCAGACCGCAGTGGCTTACAGAAGAGTAAGCGTTGATGTACTTGAGGTCAGTCTGCACACATGCGCTGAACGCACCGTACACTACCGATATACCGGTAAGTATAAGGAATATCCAAGCCAGGTCATTGGCGGCCTGAGGCATAAGATATATAGCCACACGGAAGCATCCGTAACCTCCAAGCTTCATAAGCACGCCGGCATGAAGCATTGACACTGCGGTAGGCGCAGAGGCATGACCGTCAGGGCTCCATGTGTGGAACGGGAACATGGCACCGAGCACTCCGAATCCCACAAAAGTGAGCGGGAAAAGGAAGTACTGCCAGCCCTTGTCAATAGCACCGTTCTGTGATATTTCAAGAAGGTTCCATGTAAGGGGCTGTCCTTCGGGAGCCGAATGATAGTATATACCTATGAGGCCGAGCATGAGGAAGGCCGAACCGCCCATGAGCATAAGTGTAAGCTTCATGGCCGAATAGTTCTTGTTGCCGCTGCCCCATACACCTATAAGAAGGTACATAGGTATGAGCGCTACCTCATAGAACATGAACATGGTAAATAGGTCAATGGAAATAAAG
Organism: Muribaculaceae bacterium; assembly: GCA_023666885.1. Classification (GTDB taxonomy): domain Bacteria; phylum Bacteroidota; class Bacteroidia; order Bacteroidales; family Muribaculaceae; genus Paramuribaculum. Next base: position 136,631 of record JAMPBB010000001.1, read on the forward strand.
AATCCGAACACTCCGGTTGACAGAAGTATGAGCCACAGGAAGAAGTCCTTAGGCAGCGGATCAATTTTCCAAGAAGCAAAACTGCCGGTAAGAAGTATTATGGCCGAGAGCAGCAGCATAGCCACTGAAATGCCATCGACTCCCACAGCAAGGTTAATGTTCAGCGGAGTGAACCAACTCCAAGTACCGGTGAAGAGCATCTGGGCTGTGTCACCGGCGGCACGCTGTGCGAGATATTCCACAAGCAGGTACACCGACAGAGCAAGCAGTGCAAGCGAACCCGTCACGGCCACCGCCCGGACCTGCTTGATGTTCCGGCACAGGGCAAGACCTCCAAGCATAAGCAGAGGTATCACCACAAAGTAAATCAGTATATTGGAAAACATAGCAAATATTTTTTCAATTAGCACCTGTAAATGTAACGTTCATGGCTCAAATCACACAAATAGCGGTAACAGCGCCAAGCAGGAGTGCACCTATAAGATACCACCATACGTACATCTGTACATTTCCGCTCTGGAACCCACGGATAGCGTACGAAGCCTTGTTGGTAACGTAAGCCAAACCGTCCATTGTGCCGTCGATAACGTGACGGTCAAACCATGCTATAGGACGGCACACGCCATTGAATATAATCTTATGTGTGATGAAGATATAAAGCTCATCCCAATAGAAGCGGTGCAATGCAGCATCGTGGAGCCAAGGCCAGAATGCCTTAATGCGTGCGGGAAGCGGATTTTCCTTCTTATACAGCCGCATAGCGAAGAATATGCCGCAAAGAGCTACTACGACACTGATCCCGGCTATAACATAATTCATATGTATGTTGTACTCATGACCCTGCCATGTCACAAACTTGCCGAAAGGTATCAGACCGCACACTACAGAAACTGAAGCGAGGAATATCAGAGGTATGCTCATGCTCCAGGGCGCATCATGGGGCTTATGGTGATAAGCGGGTTCATTCCACCAGAATATGAGGAAGTAGAGGCGGAACATGTAGAAAGCGGTAAGGCCGGCTACAAACGTCATCCATATACCCCAGAATGTGCTGTAGTCATATACAGCCACAAGAATTTCATCCTTTGACCAGAACCCTGCGAAGGGAGGTATACCGGCTATGGCCAGACAGCCTATGAGGAAGGTGATATGGCATATGGGCATATACTTGCGCAGTCCGCCCATGGCAGTATAGTCATTAGAGTGTACGGCATGAATCAAAGCACCGGCACCCATGAAGAGCAGAGCCTTGAACATGGCGTGGGTAAACAGGTGGAACATGGAAGCCATATAGCCGAGTCCCTCATGGATTTCCGGACGCGCCACGCCGAGTGCCACCATCATGAATGCTATCTGTGATATGGTGGAGAATGCGAGCACACGCTTTATATCAATCTGCGTGCATGCCACCATGGCCGCATACAGGGCTGTGAGTGCGCCTACCACAAGTACCACTTCCAGAGCCGCACTTTCCATAAGATATACGGGGAACATGCGTGCCACAAGGTATACACCGGCCACAACCATGGTAGCGGCATGTATGAGAGCCGATACGGGAGTGGGACCTTCCATGGCATCAGGGAGCCATATATGCAGAGGCATCATGGCCGACTTACCCATACCACCCATGTATATGAGTACAAGTGCCCAAGTCAGAACGGATGCGCCCATGAAAGTAGCGCCACCGGTGTTGGCAAGTACACCCTGCGGATTGGAAGTCATGTCAATGAAATTGAAGGTGTCAGTGTAGAATGACAGAATCAATATACCGATGAGGAAGCCGAGGTCAGCAAAGCGAGTTACTATAAATGCTTTCTTTGACGCCGATACAGCTGCCGGACGGGTATAATAGAAACCTATGAGCAGATATGATGACGCACCTACAAGCTCCCAGAATATGTACATCTGGAATATGTTAGTGGCCACGACAAGGCCGAGCATCGAGAAGCTGAACAGCGACAGGAACGCGTAGTAGCGCTGGAAGCCTTTCTCGCCGTGCATATAACCAAGGCTGTACAGATGCACCATAAAGGATATGGTGGGTATTACTATAAGCATCATGGCCGATATGGGATCAAGAAGGAATCCGAGGCGTATAACAAGCTGCGGGGTGAATGCGAGCCAATCCACATTGAACATTATGTACTGCAGACGGTCAGTACCGTTAACGAAGTCAGGTGATCCGCTGAAATAATAAGTGAACGCGGTATAGTAGGCCAGCACGAACACTGTTCCCATCCCGAGAGTGCCGAGCGTGCCCGCCACTTTGGGACTCATCTTCATACCCGTGATACCGAGCAGAAGGAACATGAACAAGGGTATTGCCAGAATCAGCAAAGGAATAATAAAGTCCATAGAGCCTTAATTTTTCAGTTGGGTTAGGTCAGTGACATTGATATTCTTTGCCGCACGGAACAGGTTGATTATAATAGCTATGGCCAAAGCGGTTTCAGCAGCCGCAATAGCTATGGCAAAAAGGGTAAACATCATACCCTCAAGCTGTCCGGGGAACAAATATCGGTTAAACACCACAAAGTTGATATCCACTGCATTGAGCATGAGCTCCAGGGAAATCAGCATAGCTATCATATTTTTGCGTGTGATGAATCCATACACACCACAGCAAAACATAATGAGAGCCGGTACAAGGTAATATATCATAGTGATTTCCATGGCCGGTTATCTTTTGCGGGCGACTACTACGCCACCGATTATACATGCGAGTAACAACACACTGACTGCCTCAAAGGGGAGAAGGTACTGGTATTCACCCGTTCCCATAAGAACTTCGCCTATCTTGTGCATCGACGGATTGCTCATTTCAGGCAGCTGAACAAGGGCGGAGCCACAGCGATGAAGCAGCGCCCATGCTGTAACGGCAAATGTGGCCACAGCAGCAACAATACCCAGGAAACGCTTCTTTGATACAAGAGGCTCGCTGTTATTGCCGGGATGTGAGGTGAGCAAAATCGAGAACACGAACAGCACCACTATGCCACCGGCGTAAACGGCTATCTGCACGGCACCCAAAAATTCATAGTCAAGCTTGAAATACAGGGCAGCTGTAGCAAACAGGGTAAACAGCAGATATGTGGCCGCACGGAGAATTTTCCGGGTGGTGACAGTCAGTACCGAAAATACGATAATAGACAGCGCTATTACCAGATACATAATGATACTTCCTACTGAATCCATATTGGTTGATTGGTTATTATTATCGGTTCAAATTGCAAGGTGAGAATGGCGGCAGGATTACTCCGCTTTAGGCGTTTCACCACCATCCTTGGCAGCGGCAGCTTTTTCGGCTGCTGCTTTCTTGGCGGCGGCAGCGGCTTTTGCAGCAGCTATCTTGGCTTCTTTCTCAGCCTTTATGGCGGCTATCTGCTCCGGGGTCAGTTCGGGTTCGGGCGGCTCAGGCAGATAATTGAGTTTCTTTACAAGTTTGTCGCGGGTGAACACGGCCTGTTCAAAATCGTTGAGGAATTCCAGGGCATCCTGCGGACAGCTTGTAACACAGAGCTGACAGAATGTGCAGCTACCCAGATCATACTGGTAGCGTTCAAGTTTTTTCTTTTTCTTACCGTCAGGGGTATCCACCATCTTTGTGGTGAGTTTGATGGTACCGTTGGGACAGTTGCGTTCACAAATGCCGCAAGCTATACACTTATGCCGTCCGTCAGCGTCATATTTCAGATTAAGTATGGCGCGGAAACGTTCAGGCACATGTACAGTCTCACGATCCTCGGGATACCGCTCGGTAATTTTGGGGGTGATAAATTCCTTTCCGGTCACTTGCATTCCTTTGATAAGGCTGGCAATGCCGGAACCTAAGCCTGAAAAGTATTCTTTTACACTACCCATGGGTTGAACTGTTTGTTGCTTTTGTATACTGTTATATTAATGCGCCGTCATCGCACCTGACCTCCGAGTATGTCAAGGAGTTCAGTGGTTATGCTCTGCTGGCGCAGTTTGTTATATTCAAGTTGGAGTTCTTCAAGAAGTTTCTTGGCGTTATCGTTGGCGCTCTGCATGGCCATGACACGTGCGGCCTGTTCGGATGCGCGGTTTTCAGTAAACACGTCCTGCATCACCGCCATGATAAACATGGGCAGTACAGAACGGAATATGGTGGCGGCATCAGGCTCGAACAGGTATGGACGCATGGAAGGGGTCACATCATTGTCAGAGAATGTTTCGGCTACAACGGGCAGAAGCTGCTCGGCCACCGGACGCTGCCGGCTTACGCTCTTAAAGCTCATATAGAGCAGATCCACGCGATCGGTGACTCCGGTAACGAAATCGGACTGCAGGCGGTCGGCAAACAGCCGCACTCCATCGCCTGTGGTTTTGGAGTCGACACCTTCCTCTGTAGCCACGGTTACGGAGTCAGACGCTATCTTGGTAACAGCCTTGAGCATTTTGGCTCCTATAGGATATATCTCAATCCTCACATCTTGGCCATACTCTTCACGGAGGGCTGTGATGCGCATAAGGAGCTGCTTGAAGATGTTGACGTTGTAGGCGCCGCAAAGGCCATCATCGGATCCGAATACCACTACTGACACTTTTCTCACCTGACGAGCCTCAAGCAGAGGTGATGAAAACTCGGCATCGGCAGTAAGAAGATTGCCTATAATGCTCTCTACCTGATTACGAAACGGCAGAAGACGCCGAAGACTCTGCTCGGCCTTGTGCATCTTGGCCGAGGAAATCATCTTCATGGCACCCGTAATCTTCTCGGATGAAGCTACGGAACCGATACGTCCTTTTAATTCGCGCAGTGTTGCCATCAGCTATAGCGTGTCAGATTAGTGTTTGTTAATTATATCTTCCTGAAATTTCATTGGCAGCCCGGGTAAGCTTGTCGGCCACATCATCAGTGAGCTGTCCTGACTTTATTACATCAAGCACATCCTTCTGATACTTGGCGTGAAGCAGCTGAAGCAGGAGCGACTCGAATTCAGCCACCTTATCGATAGGCACATTTTCAAGCAATCCTTTCGTACCGCAGAATATCACGGCTACTTCATCTTCTACAGCCATAGGATGATACTGAGGCTGTATGAGCAGACGTTCATTCTTACGCCCCTTGTCTATGACACGAGCTGTAACAGGGTCGATATCGCCACCGAATTTTGTGAATGACTCAAGTTCACGGAACTGAGCCTGGTCAATCTTAAGTGTACCGGCCACCTTTTTCATTGACTTGATCTGGGCATTACCACCCACACGTGACACGGAGATACCCACATTGATAGCCGGACGGATACCACGGTTAAACAATCCCGTTTCAAGGAATATCTGACCATCAGTAATGGAGATAACATTGGTAGGGATATATGCCGATACGTCACCGGCCTGTGTTTCGATAATAGGCAGAGCTGTAAGCGATCCGCCACCTTTCACCATAGGCTTCAGAGCCTCAGGAAGGTCATTCATCTGAGAGGCCACCTCCTGATTATCAATAATCTTGGCTGCTCGTTCAAGCAGACGTGAATGCAGGTAGAATATATCGCCGGGATAAGCCTCACGTCCGGAAGGACGCTTAAGTATCAGTGATATTTCACGATATGCCACAGCTTGTTTTGACAGGTCATCGTACACTATGAGTGCATCGCGGCCGGTGTCACGGAAATACTCACCTATTGCCACACCGGCAAAGGGCGAATAGTAACGCATAGAAGCCGAATCGGATGCTGTGGCAGCCACCACAACGGTATAATCCAACGCTCCGTAACGGCGCAGCGTATCAACCGTAGCGGCTACTGATGAAGCCTTCTGCCCTATGGCCACATATATGCAATACACCGGCTTACCGGCCTCAAAGTTCTGGCGCTGATTGATTATGGTGTCAATAGCTATAGCCGTCTTACCTATCTGGCGGTCACCGATTATAAGCTCACGCTGTCCACGGCCTATAGGCACCATCGAGTCAACGGCCTTGATGCCGGTCTGGAGCGGCTGCTTCACCGGTTGACGGAATATTACACCCGGGGCCTTACGCTCGAGGGGCAGGCGCATCAGCTTTCCGTCAATGGGGCCACGTCCGTCAATAGGCTCGCCAAGCACGTTGATGACGCGTCCCAGCAGACCTTCGCCCACCGGAATAGATGCAATCTCGCCGGTACGGCGCACTGACATGTTTTCAGTAACCTTATCAACGTTGTTAAGCAGAATCACACCTACGTTGCTTTCCTCAAGATTGAGTGCCACGCCCTTGACCCCGTTCTCAAACTCGACAAGCTCATTGGAGCACACATTGTCAAGTCCGTAAACGTGGGCTACACCATCGCCTACTTCAAGTACGGTACCGGTTTCTTCAAACGACACCTTGGAGTTAACGCTCTCAAGCTGCTGTTTTAATATCTCAGAAATCTCGCTGGGATTTATCATTATAGTGCTTATTTACTTAAAAGATTCAAACGCAATAGCTTTAATTCGTTACTTATGGATGCGTCAATACGCTCGTTGCCTACCTCAACACTGAAACCGCCTATCAGATCAGGATTCACCTGACTGGTATACTCCATCTTGGCGCCATGGAGATGGCGCTCTATAAGCTGCTTCAGGCGGCTTTCATCGGCCTGACTCATGGGAGCCGCACTTGTCACACGCACTACATATATGTTGTTCTCACTCCTATATATGTCCAAGTATGCCAGTGCTATATCACGTGTCATATCTATGCGGCGATTATTGACAAGGAGCTTTATGAAGTCAGCAAACACTGCATCGGTGCTATCAGCTCCGGCAGCAGTGCTGACAAGAGCCTCCTTATCCTTGACAGGGATAAACGGATTGCCGAGCGTCCGGTTCAAATCAGGATTTGATTCAAACATGGACACAAGCCTGTTCATGAGTTCGTACACTCTGTCCTGCTTGCCCTTTTCAAAGGCAAATTTATATAGGGCCTTGGCGTAGCGGCGAGGTATCAGTCCTTGATTCATTGCGTTGCGTGAAGGTTAGTTTTGCTTTTCCATTTCATCAAGCAGCTGCCCTACGAGCTTGGTCTGGGCCTTTTCATCGCTTAGCTGATTACGTACCACCTTGGCCGCAATATCCAGTGCGAAACTGCTTACTTCATCACGGAACTGCTTTTCAGCTTCTTTCCGTTCCTGCTCAATGGACACTTTTGCGGCATCCATCACCTTCTGTGCCTCCTTCTGAGCTGCCACCCGAGCCTCCTCTATGATCTGAGTCTTCATCTTGTCAGCTTCACGAAGCATTTCGGCCTGCTGTCGGCGAGCTTCGGCTATATAGCGGTCACTTTCAGCACGTGCATTATCAAGCTGCTCCTTTGCATCGCGCGCATACTCCACACCCTTGTCTATGAGGTCGGCACGGCTCTCGACGCTCTTCAGTATCACCGGCCAGCCCCATTTGTAAAGCACAATGAGGAGTACGGCTACTGCCACGAACATCCAAAATACCAAGCCGGTATCAGGCGTGAAAAGTTCCATAATTTTCTATGGGATAAGCGTGAATTAAAGGAATAGCGAAAGTACGCACACAATAACAGCGAAGAGAGCCACACCTTCCACGAGGGCGGCAATTACTATCATATTGCTTCGGATGTCACCGGCTGATTCGGGCTGGCGAGCGATAGCTTCCATGGCAGAAGCACCGATCTTACCTATACCGAGTCCGGCACCAATAGCTGCGATGGCTGCGCCGAGACATGCACCGATTCCAAGTGTACCTTCGATTGCTGCTAAAATCATTGCTAACATAATTCTTAGATTTAAATGGTTATATATTTATTGTTATTATTCCTTGATTATACTCTTTATGCTGTAACGGGTTTTGACTCTTTAGGCACCTCCTTACCATCATGGGCTTCTTCATGCTTCTCATGATGCTCCTGCGCAAAGGATATGAAAAGCGTAGACAGCATCGTGAACACGAATGCCTGTATGAAGCTCACGAGCACATCAATAAGGAGCATGAATATGGAGAAGGCTACTGACACCACGGTAGTGGCTCCCGTAACTATCGGCCCCATGGCTGCAAATATGAATATGAGCAGCGTAAGCACTATCACTATCATATGGCCGCCCATCATATTGGCGAACAGACGTACCGTAAGCGCCGCAGGCTTGGTGAAAACACCGAACAGCTCTATTATGGGCATGATGGGTATAGGGAACTTGAGCCACAGGGGAACATCGGGCCAAAACACTTCCTTCCAGTAATGCTTGGTTCCGAATATGTTTGTGATAAGGAACGTAAACAATGACAGCACAAGCGTCACCGCAATATTACCGGTCAGATTTGCGCCTCCGGGGAATATCACAATAAGCCCCAGAAGATTCATGTACAATATGAAGAAGAATACTGTAAGCAGGTACGGGGCAAACTTCATGGCCTTATCCTTAAGCATGGGTTTAACCACGCCGTCATAAATGAATGTGATAAGAGCCTCAAGCGCACCCACGAATTTGCGTGGGGCCTTATGTCCCATACTCTTATGCCACCGGGCTACGGCAAGCACACTCCATATCACCAACAGCACGGTTATGAACAGCGCACATACATTTTTAGTAATGGAGAAATCCCACGGACGGTACTCCTGTCCATCCACTATCTCCACCACCTTGCCTTTGTATTTGCTGTCCTGCCCGGCTATACGGAAAGTAGCGTTACCATCGGTATACGTCTGTCCGTGAGCTATACGCGATGAAGAGAAGCAATGCAAGCCGTCCTTGCCTATAACTATAATGGGCAGTGGAATACGCTTATGATGATTGAAGGGCACCTCCCAGCCATAGCCGTCGCCAAGGTGCTCGAATATAATCTCCTTGGGGTCCAGCTTCTCTTGTGGCTCTGAGGCTGACGGTTCAGTGTCCGTTCCGGAAAGGACGGATGCCAAGACCGAAGCCGGCACTATGAATGCCATAACGGCCAGTATGATGGCAAGAATTGTTTTCTTCATATCAGTCAATCAATATATGCACACAGATACCACATTAGAATCCACATCGACAATACCTCCGTTTATGCTCAGAGGCTCTCCTTCAGAGCCGTCAGGCTTTTCATAGCTTATTTCACCGGGGACAAGCGTGGATATCAACGATGCGTGATTATGCAGGACAGTAAAGGCACCTTGCTGTCCGGGAAGACGTACCAATTTTACCTCGCCCTCAAAAAGAATATCCTCGGTAGAAATAATTTTCAGTATCATGTCAGTGTCAATCTGTGGTTTCTTAGTCAACTAATGCTGGTTAAATTATCCGGCCACTTCAGCAAGAAGTTTCTTGCCTTTTTCTATAGCCTCATCTATAGTACCTACATTGAGGAATGCCTGTTCAGGATATTCATCCATCTCACCGCTCAGTATCATCTTGAAGCCACGAATGGTTTCCGACAGCGGCACCATTACGCCGGGCAGACCTGTGAACTGTTCAGCCACGAAGAACGGCTGCGAGAGGAAGCGCTGAGCACGGCGTGCACGGGCCACCACCAACTTGTCCTCATCGGACAGTTCATCCACACCAAGGATAGCTATTATGTCCTGAAGCTCGTTGTACTTCTGCAGTAGCTGCTTTACGGCCTGAGCAGTGTTATAATGCTCCTCGCCTATTATGTTGGGGTCAAGGATTCGTGATGTAGATTCAAGCGGGTCAACGGCAGGATATATACCGAGCTCGGCTATCTTACGGCTAAGCACCGTTGTGGCGTCAAGGAAGCTGAACGTAGTGGCCGGTGCCGGGTCAGTAAGGTCATCGGCAGGCACATATATAGCCTGAACCGAGGTAATAGAACCGTTCTTTGTAGATGTGATACGTTCCTGAAGCATACCCATTTCAGAGGCAAGTGTAGGCTGATAACCCACAGCCGAAGGCATACGCCCGAGAAGAGCCGACACCTCCGATCCGGCCTGTGTGAAACGGAATATATTGTCAATGAAGAGCAGAATCTCCTTACCGCCGCCATCCTGATCGCGGAACTGTTCAGCTACCGTAAGGCCGGAAAGAGCCACACGCAGACGCGCACCCGGCGGTTCGTTCATCTGACCGAACACCAGAGTAGCCTGCGATTCCTCCACCTTCTGCATGTCCACATCAGCCAGATTCCACTCGCCCTTATCCATACCTTCGCGGAACTTGTCACCATACTTCATGACACCGCTCTCTATCATTTCGCGAAGCAGGTCATTGCCTTCACGGGTACGCTCACCCACGCCGGTAAACACGGAGAATCCGTTATGTCCCTTGGCTATATTGTTGATGAGCTCCATAATAAGCACGGTCTTACCTACACCGGCACCACCGAAAAGGCCTATCTTACCGCCCTTGCTATAAGGCTCGAGAAGGTCTATCACTTTAATACCTGTATAGAGTACCTCCGTACCTATGGTAAGTTCATCAAATGCCGGAGCAGGCTGATGAATGGGGCGCAGATCATCGCGTTTCAGAGCGGGCAGACGGTCTATAGCCTCACCTATTACGTTAAGCAGACGGCCTTTAACCTGACTGCCGGTAGGAACAGCTATAGGACGCTCAAGATTGTCCACCCGGAGTCCGCGCTGCAAGCCATCGGTACTTTCCATGGCCACACAGCGAACAGTGTCCTCACCTATGTGCTGTTCTACTTCAAGAATAAGCATCGAGCCGTCAGGCCTGTCCACTTTGAGTGCGGTGTATATGGGCGGAAGTTCATTGCCTTCACCCTCGAAAGCCACATCGACCACGGGGCCTATCACCTGGGCAATTTTACCAAATTTATCGCTCATGATTGAGTTAGTATGGGAGATTATGTCCTTAATGAATTATAGATGTATGCCGTAAACAATGATGAGCACCATTACGACAAGGTTAACAAGATTTATGGGCAGAAGATACTTCCACTCAAGGGCAAGCATCTGGTCGATACGCAGACGGGGGAAAGTCCACTTGAACCAGATAATGATAAATGACAGAACAATGGCCTTGCCTATGAACCATATTACTGAAGGAATATAGTCCATAACGGTATTGAAGCCCTCCCATCCGGGAATATGAAGCGGCATCCAACCACCGAAGAACAGCAGCGTAGCCACTCCTGAAACTATAAACAGGTTCAGATATTCAGCCAAATAGAAGAATCCGAAATGGATACCTGAATACTCGGTGTGGTATCCAGCGGTAAGCTCACTCTCGGCTTCGGGAAGGTCAAACGGGCCACGGTTAGTTTCAGCCGTACCGGCTATGAGGTATATGATGAAGGCCACAATGGCAGGTATATGTCCTGACACAATGAACCAGACATCACTCTGAGCCTCCACGATACCGGTAACGGACATCGTACCGGCAAAAGCCACCATGGTTAGGACGGACAATCCTATGGACAGTTCGTAGCTCACCATCTGCGCACCGCTTCGGAGAGCGCCTATGAGAGTAAACTTGTTGTTACTGGACCAACCTGCGAGCAGAATACCCAGCACTCCTATTGATGAAACGGCGAGGAGGAAGAAAATACCTATGTTGAAATCAAGCACCTGAAGGCCATTGCCCCATGGGAGTACGGCAAACGAAAGCATCGATGCCAAAATTACCAGATACGGTGCAAGGGCAAAAAGAAACTTGTCAGTATGGTTCAGAGATATCAGCTCCTTGATAAGCATCTTGAACATATCGGCAAAGCTCTGCAGAAGTCCGAAAGGACCTACACGATTCGGGCCAAAGCGGCACTGGAAAGCCGCGCAGACCTTACGCTCAAAGTAGATATAGAACAGCGCAAGAAGAGCGTATACCAGCAGAAGCACCACTCCTATAAGCACACATTCGGCGGTCACAGCCAGCCATTCAGGCATGAACCCGAGAAGAGTGGAGTGGATCCAGTTGGTGAAAAGTGAAAAATCAAACATAATGTTATGAGGATTTCTAATGATTCGTGGTGAAAACAGTATAGTTAACGGTCCATATCAGGGACGATATAGTCAAGTGATCCACCAATGGTGATAAGGTCAGCAATCTTGCTGCCACGCGTTATGTGGTCAACGACAGCAGCAGCCGTAAGCGACGGTGTGGCGAGCTTGATACGATAGGGCGATGTAGTGCCGTCACTTTCAAGATATACACCGAATGTGCCACGGCATCCTTCCACGGTACGGAACCAGTGTCCCTTGGGAAGCTTGAGCACCTTGGGAACCTTAACGCAGTACTCCCCTTCCGGAATGCGGTCAATAAGCTGCTCTATTATGCGGGCGCTCTGCACTATCTCCTCCATACGCACTTTGAAACGAGCCATGGAATCGCCCTCGGTGCGGACTACCTCATCAAACTCAAGTTCAGAATATATGCTGTATGGATCAGTCTTGCGCACATCGCATGCCCAGCCCGATGCTCTGCCGGAAGGCCCGGTAACGGACCATGATATAGCATCCTCACGTGTGAGCACACCCACGCCCTCCATACGGTTCCGGGCTATAACATTGCCTGTAAATATCTTGTTGTATTCCTTTATATTTGCGGGAATAACGGCGAGGAGCGCCTTGACATCATCCACGAAGTCAGGGGCAAGATCCTGCATCACGCCACCTATACATTCATAGTTGAATGTCATACGTGCGCCGCATGTCTTCTCCATTATATCCAGAATCTGCTCACGTACACGCAGAGTATAGAACAGCATAGTGGTGGCACCAAGGTCCATACAGTATGTACCCATAAACAGGCAGTGCGAAGCTATGCGGGAAAGCTCATCCATGAGCACTCGTATCACCTGTGCGCGGCGAGAGATCTCAATACCGGCAGCCTGCTCTATGGTCATGCACAGACCGTGATGATACGGATGTGCCGAGAAGTAATCCAGACGGTCCATGAAGTGCAGCGTCTGCGGATAGGTGAGCTTCTCACAAATCTTCTCAACGCCACGATGGATATATCCCATATAGACGTCGATCTTCTTTATGGTCTCGCCATCGACGGCCGTACGGAAGCGGAGCACACCGTGAGTGGCGGGGTGCTGCGGGCCTATATTCACCACGAAGTCATTCTCGGCAAATATCCGTTCCTCTTTTTTAACCACCTTACCTTCGGCATCCTCTACCCAGGATTCAGTAAAGTCACTCTGGCGCTCGCTCTCCGTAGTAACGGGGTTAATCTCCGGCGACTCGTCATAGTCCTTGCGCAGCGGGTAGCCCTTCCAGTCAATGCTCAGGAAGAGGCGGCGCATGTCAGGATTACCTATAAATATTATACCGAAAAAGTCATAGACCTCGCGCTCGAAGATGCCGGCAATGGCCCACAGGTCAGATACGCTGTGGAGCATAGGATTTTCGCGGCTTTCGGCAACGACCTTTACGGATATATGACTGTTTGTGGCCGTGGAAGTGAGATAGTACATGCAGCCGTATGCTTCAGGCCAGTCCATACCCACAATAGTCACAAGGAAGTCAAACTTCAGGTCAGCGTCATCACGCAGAGCCTTGGCAAGCGAGTGCCATTTGGCATCGGGGATATTCACCTGCAGTATGTCGCCCTCTTCAAAGGTAGCTTCGGGAAACAACTTGGCAATTTTTTCCTGGATAAGTGCCATATTATATGATTGGTTTCTTCTTTTATTTCCGTTATTTAATAGCTTGGGTGATATAAAGCGGTCAAGGCGCACAGACATCAGTCCTGCACGCCTTCTATAGGATGAGATTCAAGGAATTCTTTCTGTTTTTCCTGACGGTTCACGCCTCCGAAGAATCGCTCCACCTTCATCTTGCGCGAAAGCTGCATTATGGAGTAAATCATAGCTTCCGGACGCGGCGGACAGCCGGGGAGATAAACATCGACCGGTATTATCTGGTCACAGCCCATAACCACATGGTACGACTTCTTGAACGGGCCGCCTGACACGGCACAAGCACCGCAAGCTATCACATACTTAGGCTCTGCAAGCTGGTCATAAAGACGGCGAAGCACCGGAGCCATGCGGTGAACGATAGTACCGGCCACCATAATGAAGTCAGCCTGACGTGGCGACGACCTGGCCACTTCCCATCCGAAGCGGGCCATGTCATAACGCGCAGCGCCGAGCGACACGAATTCAATACCGCAGCAGCTTGTAGCAAACGTGAGGGGCCAGATGGAATTGGAGCGACCCCAGTTGATGAGCTTGTCAAGCGATCCCACTATAACATTGGTACCCGACTCCTGAAGCTCCTTTACAAGGCCTTCAATGTACTCATTATCCTTCCATGCATCGTACGGCATGCTTTTGGTGGTCACTTCCATTCAAGAGCTCCTTTCCGCCAGGCATACACCAGACCCAGCACTAATATGATGAAGAAAATAGCGATGCTCAACAGGCCTGCGCCACCAAGCTCCTTGACTCTTACAGCCCAAGGGAAGAGGAAAACGCATTCCACGTCGAACATCAGGAATAAAATCGCAAAAAGGTAATAACCTACCTTGAACTGAGCCATGCTCTCGCCACGTGTGGGTATACCACATTCGTAAGCCTCACCCTTTTGAGCGTTGAACGACTTAGGCGAAATGAGCCCTGCGAGCCACAAAGCCAACCCTACCAGCCCGATACCGGTCAAAGCGGCAGCCACGGCAAGGGTCGAGGATTGAATCGCTAATGAAACCATACTATTAATTCAAATATATTTACATGTCATTAGAGCCATACCATACATAGATGTCCCCGGCTGATTATCAGCGATAAAGCCTAAAAATCATGCCGCAAACCGGTATGGCATGCCGATTTTACACTGCAAATATACTCAAAAAATCCTAACTACAGCACCATATAGAGGCCTAAAATGTTAACAGTTGTAAAATGACGCATTATTTATCGGGCGCTGCATCAGGCGTGGATGTATCATAGCTATTAGGGCGCATGAATGAGCGTACCTGATAAGTGACGTTTCCGTTCAAAACTTCAAACGACACCCTCAGTTCATCAGCCGATTCTTCCATGGCCTCAAACGAGCGAATCTCCGCGCCACCATCCGGCATTAAGCCGCCGGGAGCCGATAGCATGTAACCGGTATCGGTGAAGCTCACTTTAACGCCGGGTACGGCAATGGGATCAGAAGAAAGTACTCCATCCGGCAACGAGAACCCAATAAGAACCACATCAGCAGTAAGACTCTCCGGATGGAATGTAACCGACATTTCAGGAGCATAATCGACCTCGGCATGCGACGCTATACCTTCATCCGATGATTCAATATATTCAGTAGTACCCCTACAGAGAATTTGCGTGGGGAAGGCCCTTACCCTATACCGTCCGTCAACCACAAATTCAGCGGAAAATCCACGGCATCCGTCAGGATCCAGCTCATTAGACTCATAATATACTATGTGTACATCCGTAAAGCTATGTTTAGTACCGTCCGTGAACGAAGCCTCCATAACCGGCACATCAATGATACGCTCCACAGTAGGCGTGCCCACACTGAATTCCCATTCCACATCATCAAACACATACATGGCCGGAACCTCATCATCCGAAAGCCTGAAGTCATACATCGTAACGGTGGCCGTACGGTTGTCATCATCATAGAGCATAGAGTATTTCACGCCCGACACGGGTTCACCCATAGCCCGGCTCCCCGCCTCTTCTATATAATTAAAAGCATCGGGAGTTTCGGCATAGGTGAGTTTTGACACCGGATTTTCATCATCCGAGCATCCTGTCAAAGCCACGCCTGTCAAAACGGCTATTATATACAATATGGGTTGGAAGCGTTTCATACACTTTCAACCCATATTATCTCATAATTGTTCAGCCGAAATTCAATCGGAGAGTCACCCCGAACCTGCGTGGCTTGCCACGCTGAAGAAACCTATTGCCCATGGACTCGAAATAGAACACATCAAATTTTGTTCCCGTAAGATTCTCAGCCCATGCTTCAATGGATATCCATGACAGTCGGGCCGTGGCCGAAAGATGCATCTGGGCATAGAACGGCTGAGCCACGACATTTTCTTCATCCCAAAATATACGGCCTACGCCACGCACACCGGCAGTGGCTTCAACGGCCCGCAATGCTTGCCAACTCAACGGCTGCACATATGTAGCTGATGCGAAGAGCGTATTGGCCGGCGCATAAGGCACTCTTTTCCCGCTATAATTTTGCTTACCGTCAGTAAATTCTTTGAACTTGGCATTGGTATATCCATAGCTTGCATTGAACACCCATCGGTCAGTAGGCCGATACGACATCTGCACCTCCGCACCGAAGCTACGGCTGCGAGCCGCATTGGCCGTGACGCGCCCGGACATAGATTCATCCGGGAACATGGTAATCTGCTGGTCACGGCAGTCCATATAAAACAATGCGATATCTGTATTCACCCGCCCGTCAGCACATGCGATATGAGCACCTACTTCATAGTTCCAGCTCTTTTCGGGCTCGTAGCTTACCACATCGGCCAAATCACTCACAGCCGGAGCCGATGGCATGCCGGGAATAGAGGGCATATTTTCCATCATCTTGGCACGCATCTGCTGCCGGAGCACCTCTGAGAACATCTGTGTATTAAAGCCACCTGACTTATAGCCTTTCCCTACGGAAAGGTACACATCGCTTTTTGACTCCATAGGCAGATCAAACGACACTGTGGCCTTAGGGATAAGCTCAAGGAAGTCATCGCTCAACTTGCCACTTTCATCTATTTCAAGAGGCATGTCTATAGGCATGGGGCGCCCGGGGACGGTGACATTGAAGCTTGTGGATGTATAACTGTGATAGCGCAATGCCGTCTTCTCATAGTCAAGGCGCAGCCCCAAAGCAAAATTCCACTTGCCCAACCGCAGCGAGCTCTGATGATAAAGCGCCAAGCCCCATACGGGCATCTTGAAGTCATCGCCGAGCAGTAGCGACGGCTCATTCCATGCTATACTTATAGGTATACGGTCATTATTGTTAATAGTATCCGTTATCAGGCGGGCTATCCCCTCCTCAAGAAAACGGACCGGAGCCTTCATATCAGTGCGCTTGTAGAAGCCAAACAGGCCGCCAAGCCATGAATATGCGCCCTTATCGCCCCGTATCACCACATCCTGAGTCACATTCCATTCATGCCTACGCTGGGTGAGTGTAAACATCTTCAGTGGCGTAAAGTCCTGGTCAAGTGTCATATTATCATCAAGATACTGCAGCGATGTAATGCCTGACACCGAGAATCCATCGCCCTGCCAATGCAGAGTCAAGCCGTCCGTCAGCATGTTGCGCCTATAAAAACAGGTGTCATTATAGTTGATAACCCCGGAGCCTTCAAGCTGATAAGGATAGCCACTCTGCCGTGAGAGGCTGAAAGATGCCGTATTGCTTAGAGAAAACCGTTCAGAAGGGTTCCATTCGGTACGCCAGCGAAGATTCAAGCTCTTGTCAGTACCCACCTTTCGGGCATTGTAATAGTTCTTATAGAATCCGTCGGAGAAATTAAAATTGCCCGAGAATGACATGGCTAGCCGGTCAGAGTACTTGGCATAATGCGACAGCGACATATGCGCCTCAGGCCCCGAGCCCATTGTGGCCGTAACCTTATTACCCTGAAACAGCATAGGCGAAAGTGTGTAGACGTTTATCTGGCCGGCCATAGTGTTGCGTCCGTACAACGTGCCCTGTGCTCCGCGAAGCACCTCTATCCGTGCTATGTCAGTAAGATCAAAATCGTATGAATCCTTGTTGAGAAACGGCACGTTATCAACGCTCAATCCTACCACAGGCTGATCAAGACGCGCTCCAAGACCGCGCACGTACACACTCGACGTCATGCGGCTACCATAATCAGGCAGATAGAAATTTGGGGCTATCTCGCTCACTCCTTTCACCGCCGACACGTTCCACCGGCGTATCTCAGCCGCATCAACTATAGTGACAGCCAATGGTTGCAGCTTCAGCTCCGCTCCCTGTTTAATAGCCGTAACCGTTACGCCGTCAAGCCGTACGGTACTGTCAAGGGGTAGAGATTCCGCATACGAAGCCAAGCATGATAGTATAGATAAAAATGCACAAACAGCCTTTTTCATATAATCCGATAGTTTTATAAACGGGTTGCAAATATAGCTCTTTACTCATAATATACCACGGCTCTTTCATTTAAAATACCTTGATTACATCTCCCCAAAGATATATTT
>JAMPBB010000001.1:154796-165773 GCA_023666885.1 Muribaculaceae bacterium
ATCATAGTAAACTTAAAAAACGTATCACCATGATGTATCAAGAAAAAAGTGGTGCAGGGCGTAAATTTAAAGCCCTTGCACTTGTGCCGATGCTCTCGTTGGCACTCGGTGTAGTAGCAGTGCCGTCTGTTCGTGCTGCCGTATCAACCATCAGCAACAGCGAAGTTGCTGTCAGCAAAGGTAGCGAAAATATCGCTACCAACAAAAACGGAGTTCAGGTATTCAAAGTCAAAAACCTGAACAACAACAGTGGCAAGACCACCATTACCATTCAAGGTGAAGGCCTTGGTGACAACATCACTGTGTCAGGTGGAAAATTCACCACAAACGGTAAAACTTACGAAGCAACGGGTTTGCAGTGTAACATGACCGGTGGAGTAGCTAAGATTGTAGCGACATTCCCCTTTGTTGATTCTTTTGACAAATCAAGCATGAGCCTCACTGTGAACGGTGAAGAAATTCCTTTCAATCTTGAAAATTTCCTCAGCAATGCGGCTACCACAACAGTTCAGCCTGAAGTCCTTCCGCAATATCCCGGTGGCGAGAGTGCCATGATGCAGGCTGTGATATCAAAAGTATCATTTCCGGATCCGGGGCGTGAATGGAAAGAAGGAGCCAGTGGACTTGCTCTCGTACAGTTTACAGTGATGCCGGACGGTACAATGTCAAATTTTGAGCGTGTACTGTCAAGCGGTTATGGCGACCTTGATCAAATAGCGATAGACGCTGTGAAAAATGGGTTGACCGAGAAATGGACTCCCGGCACCGTGGGCGGGAAACCGGTAGCTGTAAGCTACAATATCCCTATCCGATTCAAGGCGAAAGGCAACGCGAAGTAGAGAACAGCTTTTTATACCATAACATAGGGAGATGCGATTGGGAAGTCGCATCTCTTTTTACGTATCATCCGTCAGGTATAGGAGGTTGTGGCGTGCTGCAAAGTGTAAGATGAAGAGCCGTGATTAAAGAGTGGGTTGTCTGCTTGACTTTTATGAGTTAAGATATTTTTGTTATATTTGCACAAATTTGTTAATAACCAAAAGTTGGAGTATGAAAAGAGTATTTTTAACGCTCGCGCTTGTCAGTGCAGTTATTGGAAGTAGTGCTCAGTCAAGTTATCTTCCCGGTGGTTTCGGGTCAAACTGGTCAATAGGTATTGATGCCGGTGTGGGAACGCCTATGGAGCATCATAAATTTTTCGGGGATATGCGTCCTATTATGGGGCTGCATTTCCAGAAGCAGATTTCGCCGGCGTTTGCACTTGGCATCGAGTGCAATACGGGTATCAACACTTCATCATGGACTACCGGAAATGTCTTGTACCGCAATGTTTTGGGCGTACAGGTGGCTCCTATGCACAGGAGTAAGACACTGTTTGACAAGCTGTATGTAGGAGCGTACGGTTCGATAAATATGATGCGACTGTTCAGTCCGCTGCAGGATAGGGTGTTTGAACTCGAGCTTACTGCCGGTGCAGGCTGGGGGCATGAGTTCTACAGCCGTATGTCACTTTTCCCTTATGACATTCAGACTCCTGACCAAAATTATTTTGTGACTAAGGTAGGGGTTAATTTCAATTTCAATGTAGGCGAATATCTGACACTGTCGTTGAAGCCTTTCCTTGCCTGGAATATGACGGGTACGGAGTACCGTCCGATAGATGTGGAGCAGACCACGGCCGCCTACAAGTCGGTGCGCGGTACGTTTAATGTGCTTGCCGGAGTGTCGTATAATTTCGGTCCGGGCTTCAAAAACACCAATCCGGCTGACAATTCGGAGATTGATGAGCTTAATGCCAAAGTGAATGCTATGCGCAGCGAGCTTTCCGCATGCCAGACCGCTCTTGCTGCTGAAGAGGCCCGTATGGCCGACTTGAACCGTCAGCTTTCCGACTGCCGTAAGAACAGCAAGAAAGAGGTAGCGGTAAATAATGTGGAAACCATACTGTATGTGTACTATGACTTGGCATCGCCGGTAATACGCGAGAGCCAGAAGCCGGTAGTGGAAATGGTGGCTGATTATCTGAAGCACAATCCTAAGGCTACCGTGGTAATCAAAGGCTATGCATCAAAGGAAGGTGCAGAAGCTTTCAACGAGAAACTTTCAGCCGAGCGCGCCGATGCCGTAACGGAGATGCTCAAGACTAAGTATGGCATAGCTGCTGACCGTATCAAGGCTGAAGGCTGCGGCATCCTGACACAGTTTAAGGAGCTGTCATGGAACCGTGTGGCAATATGTATAATAGAAAAGAATTAAAAAGGATAGATTATGTTTAGTAACCGTATTATTGCAGCTGCCGCCGGACTGCTCACGGCAGCCTCGATGTATGCTGAAGGGCAGTATATAGCACCGAGTATAGAAAAGGGCTGGTCCTTCGGGCTGGACGGTGGTGTAACCACGCCTATGAAGCATCATGCGTTTATGGGCGACATGCGCGGCTGGGTAGGCGCGCATCTGCAGAAGCAGATTTCGCCGGCGTTCGCGTTAGGTGTTGAGAGCTATTGGGGCGTAAACACTTCATCGTGGACTGAGCGTAAGCATGCTCCGGCCTTTGACAATTCGTATACCGGCGTATATGGAGCTATTGACTTGACTACACTGACCTGCGGGTTCAAGTGCGAGGGACGTGTGTTCGGGCTTGAACTGGCAGCCGGCGCCGGTTTCGGACATGAGTACGACAATGACGGCCCGAACAATACGGGACCTGAGGACCGCACTTATTTCGCCACAAAGGCCGGATTTAATTTCAATTTCAATGTCAACAGGCATGTGACACTTTCACTGCGTCCGGCGCTGATATGGAACATGACCGGTACGGAGGGGCTGCCTCTGGGTATAGAGCAGACATCGGCCGGATATAACGGCAATCTGTGTACATTTAATGTCACCGCCGGTGTGGCTTATCATTTCGGGGAGGGCATAAGGTGTGTATCAGCCATGGACAATGGTGAAATCAACGACCTAAACGCCAAGGTAAATGCCATGCGCGGTGAGCTTGCTGACTGTATGGGCGTCCTTGCAGCCGAGGAGGCCCGGATGGCCGAGCTGAACAGTGCGCTGGCCCAGTGCCGCAGCAAGGCTCCGGTGAAGGAATCGCTTACAGGTAAGGAAACTATCCTGTATGTGTACTATGAGCTTGCATCGCCGGTGATACGTGAGAGCCAGCAGCCTGTAGTGGAGATGGTGGCTGACTATCTGAAGAATCATCCCAAGGCCAATGTGATAATCAAGGGCTTTGCTTCGGAGGAAGGCGAGGAAGCTTTCAATGAGAGGCTCTCGGCTGAGCGCGCCGATGCCGTCCGCACTATGCTTCAGAACAAGTACGGCATAGCTGCCGACAGAATCAAAGCTGAGGGATGCGGCATACTGACTCAGTTTAAGGAGCTGTCATGGAACCGCGTGGCCATATGCATTCTTACTCTTGACTGATAGGATTACGTAATAAATGTATGCGCCCCGTACCGAACAAGGTGCGGGGCGTATGTGTTGTAATGTCGTTAAATATAGTTACATTATGCTGAGATTATTATTTGCGATTTTTGTGCTGGTGCCGTATGTGTCCTTTGCGGGCAGTACGGAGCCGAAACTGAGTGATATAGTGAATGCGCTTTCTGTACAGGCTGATTATGCAGGAGGTGCGGAGTTCATCGTATCCATGCCGCAGCTTGCGGAGGATGTCAAGTATAATGTGTCATTGCATCAGCAGGCAGCAGAGGGCGATGCCTTGGCTCCGTGCCGGTATCTGATAGAGTGGGAGCTTACCGGCCGTGATGAACCGGTTACGGGCTTCTCAGCTTACTATGACGGCCATCATTACAGGTTCAGCGGCCAGAAGCTACAGGAGTATCATATGGAATGGGATTCCATACCGTTCCGTCCGTCCATATTGCGCGGCATGCAGGGCGCAGGCGTGCAGCGTACAGCTCAGTTCACGGATCTGCTCCCGGCATTCATTGCCGAGAAGTTAGGTCATATGGCTACGGATTCGCTTTATGCTATGGTAATGCATCCGGACACGGTGATAAACGGAGAACACCGGGCGGCCATAGATGTGGTGATGACCGTCAGAGGTACTACGGCCATGGAGGGTGAATATGTATTTGACCATGAGAGTCTGATGCCTGTGAGCGTTACGCTTGAGAATAATCCCGGCTCCATCAGTGAGCAGACTATATATGTGAAGTACAGTCCGGTGGCATCCGAAGCATCGGAGAATATAAATGAGGAAATGCTTATGGCGCGGTATCCTGAGGCATTCGAGCGGTACCGTATGAGCAACTTCCGTGTGGAGAATCTTCGCGGTGCCCGACTGCCGGCATTTTCTGTGCCCACCACTACCGGTGAGCGCTATTCACGCGAGGCCGCCGATCCGTTCCGCGCTCCTACGGTGTTGGCTATTATGGATTCGGGACAAGGTTTCAACCGTGACATGATAAACAGCCTTAGGCAGGCTATGGACGCGCTGCCGTTCTCAGCCGATTTGATCATGGCGTTTGCCGACTCTCATGTGGACGGCATAGAGGAAGCTGCCGGAACCGTACGCGAAGGAGAGCACCTACTTATGAGTGCCCGTGGACTGGCCCGTGACTGCGGCG
Source organism: Muribaculaceae bacterium (assembly GCA_023666885.1). Classification (GTDB taxonomy): domain Bacteria; phylum Bacteroidota; class Bacteroidia; order Bacteroidales; family Muribaculaceae; genus Paramuribaculum. The sequence goes on from JAMPBB010000001.1 coordinate 159,392, forward strand.
TAGCCTCTTACCCCACTGTGCTCATAGTGAAGGCTGACGGTACGGTGGCTGATGTGATGATAGGATACAACAATGACATATCCTCAAGTGTTATACAGAAGATGACTTTGATCAACAACTGACAAATAGAATATCTGATGGAAACAGTTTATTTCAACGGTACCGTATGCCATACATACGGAATGCTTCCAGCTGTAGGCTCTGAAGCACCCAAATTCGACCTTGCAGGAGTGGGGCTTGCCCCCGTCACATCCGAGGATTTTTCCGGTAAACGGATAGTGCTGAACATATTCCCGAGCCTTGACACGGAAGTGTGTGCGCGGAGTGTGCGCAAGTTTAACGAGGAGGCCGCCAAGCTTGATGATACAGTAGTGGTATGTGTGTCCATGGACTTACCCTTTGCCATGAGCCGGTTCTGCACTACGGAAGGTATTAAGAATGTAGTGGTGGCATCTGCATTCCGCTCGCCTATGTTCGGACAGAAATATGGCGTGGAGCTTGTGGACGGCCCGCTGAAAGGCCTCCTTACACGTGCCGTGATTATTATTGATGCTGACGGGCGTGTAGTATTCCGCGATCTTGTGGATGAAATAACCCACGAGCCGGACTATGACGCCGCCATAAAGTTCCTTAAAGGTAAGTAAAAGACACTTGCGAGCAATGATAGCAGGCACTGCATACCCTGACCGGGAATGCAGTGCCTGAGTCGTTTATATGCTTGAATAATTTATTTGCCGGAGGTTATGAAGTCAGCTATTGCTTGAAGCACTTCATAGGATATGGTTTCCTCAATGGATGCATATTCGCTTACGGCACCTGATGAGGCGTGCTGCATGAGGTGATTCAGTCCGGGATATACCCTCACGGTGGCATCCGGAGCTACGTGCTGTGCCACCGGAGCGTTCATATCGGCCGGAACCTGGATGTCCTTATCGCCGTATATAAGAAGCGCAGGACATGTAAGCGAACCAAGATACGGTGCAGGCGATAAGGCGCTGTAATACACGGTCCACGGATTGGCTTTTGATGCTATAAGGCTCAGATTACGAGCCAAGGCTGTCCTTATCAAGTCAGCGCCTGACTGTTGCTCCGGCCAGATGTCATTGATAAGCTTTTGAGCGTTGTCAGGGCGTCCGTTCCGGGCCAGATATTCATAAAGCTTAATTAAAGAGCCGGTGTACTCGGATATTATGTTGGCCGGGATTCCTTCAGCGCGGAGCGCGTCGGCCGATTGCCGGGCCAATATGGAGTCGCCCCTCACGGCAGGTGCGGCCAATCCTATTATGAAGTCAGGTGATGCCAAAGAATCGGCGCCGAGCATGAGCGCCACAAGTCCACCCTCGCTGTGGCCTAATACGCCAATTCTGCCAAAAGCACCCGTGTCACGCAGATATTTCAGGGCGGCTACTGCATCGGCGGCGTTATCGGCAGTGGTTATTTCGGCGGCGTTTCCAGTAGACTTGCCAAAGCCTCGGTCATCATATCTCAGCGAAGCTATTCCATTGCGGGCCAGATAGTCGGCTATTACGGCAAAAGGTTTGTGCCCGAACGCTTCCTCATCGCGGTTCTGAAGCCCGCTGCCTGTAACCATTATCACGGCCGGAGAGCCTTCCGTCGGCTTGTCAGGAATGGTGAGAGTGGCGGCCAATGTCACATCAGCCGCTCCGCCGGGAAATGTGACTTCGTTACTCGTATACGGAAATGGAGGGACGGGAGTCTGCGGGCGTTTAGGTGTTGCCGCTTCCGAACGTTCAAGCGTCAGGGGAAGCGAAGCCAAACCTTGGCGAAATACTCCGGACATTTCGCGGCCATCGCTGCACTTGCCTGCATATGACATGCCTATACTTTTTACCGTGACATTGATGGAATCCGGTGAGTAATATATTACTTCGCCCGGTATGCCGTATGCACCCTGATCAGGCGAGTCAAGTGTAAACTGCGGGGCGCCTTCGGGCGTTTTTGTCAAGTTGAATACCAGATTCAGAGCCTTGCCGCCGGGGAGTTTCAGCGTGCCCTTCCATGCCTCGGCTGATGGCGGCTCGGATGCCACTGCCGAGGATGCTCCCATGGCCGATATGAACAGGATATACGATAGGATTAAACGTAACATAATATGTGCTTTTTGTATGTTAGACGCACCATTCAAGGTAAAAGTCACAGCAAGGTATGCAATAAAATGTATGTAATATATGTAGCTGAAAGAAATTTTGGCGGTTACGTGATAGATTAGTACCTTTGTGCGTTAATTAGTGCATTAATTCTACTTTATGAACATATCATACAACTGGCTCAGACAGTATATAGATCTAAACCTTACCCCTCAGGAGCTTTCAGCAGCGCTTACATCCATAGGCCTTGAAACGGGAGGCATCGAGGAGGTGGAAAGCATTCGCGGAGGCCTGCGTGGCCTTGTGATAGGTAAGGTGCTTACATGTGCCGAGCATCCGGACAGCGATCATCTTCATGTCACCACGGTAGATTTAGGTGACGGAAACGCCACTCAGATAGTGTGCGGCGCTCCTAATGTAGCTGCCGGACAGACTGTAGTGGTGGCTACTGTAGGCACCACGCTTTATGACGGTGACAAGGAATTTAAGATAAAGAAATCCAAGATACGCGGTGTAGAATCCTTTGGCATGATATGTGCCGAAGATGAGATAGGCGTGGGCACATCACATGACGGCATCATAGTTATTGACCGTGACGTGAAGCCCGGCACACCGGCCGCAGAATATTATGGTCTGACCAGCGACTATGTTCTTGAAGTGGATCTTACGCCTAACCGCATAGATGCCGCATCGCATATGGGTGTGGCTCGTGACCTCTCGGCATGGAGCTTTATGCATGCCGCTGAGCCTGTCGTGCTTAAGATGCCTGAAGTGGAGCCGTTTCATTCTGACGCCACGGACGGAGCTATCGCGGTTCAGGTAGAGGACACAAATGCATGCATACGCTACTCCGGCCTTACCATACGCGGCGTGAAGGTTACGGGAAGTCCGCAGTGGCTTAAGGACCGGCTTTCGGCTATAGGTCTGCGCCCTATAAACAGCGTGGTGGATGTGACCAACTATATACTCCACGGCATAGGCCAGCCTATGCACTGTTTCGACCTGTCAAAGATAGACGGCGGCAATATCGTAGTGCGTACATGCGAGTCCGGCACTCCGTTTGTGACCCTTGACGGTGTGGAGCGCAAGCTTGATGCGGCTGATTTGATGATATGTTCCGCCACTCGCCCCATGTGTATAGCAGGAGTGTTCGGTGGTCTGGATTCGGGTGTTACGGAAACCACTACTGATGTATTCCTTGAAAGCGCATGCTTCAACCCCACATCGGTACGCCGTACGGCCCGCCGCCACGGACTGTCAACGGACTCATCATTCCGCTATGAGCGTGGTACTGATCCGAATATCACGGTCTACGCTCTCAAGTTGGCTGCACTGATGATAAAAGAAATAGCCGGAGGTGAGATATGCGGTGACATCGTGGATATATACCCCAATCCGGTAAGTCCGTATCCGGTAACGTTGTCATATGACTATGCACGTTCACTTATAGGAAAGGATATACCCGCTGAGACCATTGACACCATACTCCACTCGCTGGAGATAGAGATAGCCGGACGCGAGGGTGATGAGCTGAATCTGCGTGTGCCTACGTACAGAATAGATGTGCGCCGCCCGTGCGACGTGGTAGAGGATGTGCTCAGAATATATGGCTACAATAATGTAGAGATATCCACTACGGTACACTCATCGCTTTCATACAAGTCAGAAGCCGATGCCGACAACCGTATGCGTGATATAGTAAGCGACCAGCTCACGGCCACAGGCTTCAATGAAATACTGAACAACTCGCTTACGGCTGAGGCGTACTATGCCGAATCGGAACAGTATCCGATAGACACATGTGTGCGGCTGCTCAATCCGCTTAGCAATGAGCTGTGCCTTATGAGGCGCACCCTCCTGTACGGCGGCCTTGAAACATTGGCACATAACATAAACCGCAGGATTGACAATCTGCTCATGTATGAGTTCGGCAATGTGTACCGGCGCAATCCTGAGGCAGTGTCTACGGCGGAGTCTCCATTGGCCCCGTTCCATGAGGCCTCACAGTTAGGAATATGGATGACCGGTGATATACGCCCCGGCAACTGGGCTCGTGCCGCACAGCCGGCTACATTCTACGACCTTCGTGCCGTGGTGGACAACATACTTACCCGTATGGGAGTGTCAGGCATGGGCATTAAATACCAGAACGGTACGAACAGGATATATGCGGCATCGCTTGACGTGCTTACCCGCTCAGGCAAGCATATAGGCAGCCTCGGTATAGTATCAAAGGCGGAACTTGGCCGCTTCGGGATAAAGCAGGAAGTACTGTATGCCCAGCTTGACTGGAACGCACTCGTGCAGCTGTCCATGAAGGGAACGGTCACATACAGCCCGCTGCCCAAGACACATCCGGTGAAGCGTGACCTTGCTCTGCTCGTGGACTCGGCCGTGAAGATGGAGCAGATAGAAGCCGTGGTGCGTGAGAGCGAGCGCCGGCTTCTGCGGAGCGTGGAGCTCTTTGACGTGTACGAGGGCAAGAACCTTCCGGAGGGCAAGAAGAGCTACGCCATAGCCATAACACTTCAGGATGATGAGAAGACGCTACAAGATAAGCAGATAGAAGCCACTATGAAAAAAATAGTGACCAATCTGGAGAAGAAACTTGACGCTCACTTACGATAAGAAACAATATACAATAATTATATAGATTATGGGAAGAGCTTTTGAATACCGCAAAGCCAGAAAAATGAAACGTTGGGGCAATATGTCCCGTACATTTACCCGTATAGGTAAGGAAATAACCATAGCAGCCAAGGCCGGCGGTCCGGATCCGTCCACCAACCCCCGCCTGCGTGCTTTGATGCAGAACGCCAAGGCAGCCAACATGCCCAAGGACACCGTAGAGCGTGCCATAAAGAAGGCTACCGACAAGGATGCCGGCGACTATAAGGAGATAGTATACGAAGGATACGGTCCGTATGGCATAGCCATAGTGGTGGAAGCTGCCACTGACAACAATACACGCACCGTGGCCAATGTCCGTTCTTATTTCAATAAGCACGGCGGCAACTTAGGCACTCAAGGCTCGCTTGCCTTTATGTTTGACCATAAGAGCGTGTTCAAGATCAAGCCTAAGGAAGGCATGGAGCTTGAGGATCTTGAGTTTGAACTGATAGACTATGGTGTGGATGAAGTGGAGGCCGATGAGGATGAAGTGATACTCTACGGTTCGTTCGAGGACTATTCGACCATACAGAAGTATCTTGAAGAAAACGGATTTGAGATAATCAGTTCGGAATTCGAGCGCATACCTCATGACCTGAAAGAGGTTACCGAGGAGCAGCGTGCACAGCTTGAAAAACTCCTTGAAAAGTTTGAGGATGATGAAGATGTGCAGAACGTGTTCCACAACATGAAGGAAGACTGATTGCGTCAGCTACAGTATCTTATTGCATGCCGGATTCTGCCGTTGCGGAGTCCGGCATGTCATTTTTAGCGGATACAGTGCTTGATGCGGTGCTGCGCTTGGATACAAACCCCTGTACTACATTGGTGATGTATACGGTGAACAGCGGGAACATGGTGGTGCCCAGGACGGCGAGTACGGCAGCTATAATCTTGCCGGCAGCCGATACGGGGTATATGGTGCAGCCTACCGTAGTGGCCTGTGAGCAAGCCCACCACAGCGCGGCCCCATAATCTGGCAGCTCCGGATTCAGGCCCTGTTCCCTGACCCAGAAAATCAGGCTCCCGAAATACACAAAGGCCAGCATCACCACTATGTAGCTGAAAAATATGCCTGTAATGCGGTTGGATGACACGTAGCCCACTACCATGCTTCCGGCCAATACTCCTCGGGCCAGAGGCACGAAGTGGATAAAATAAATCACTTCAGGCGATAGCGGGACCTGCAATGCACCCAAAATATATACATACGGCACGGACAGGAAGAAGAATAGCCATCGGTGGCACAGATAGTGCCACTTGTGCCGTGACAATGCGAACTCTATGAAGAATACGGCCATGAACACCATGCACACCATCAGCTGGAAACGCATGTAGGTGGTATTTTTCATGAAATCCACATCGCTGAGTATATTTACGGACAGATATATCACCAGCGCGAGCGACAGAACAAGCACTATCCAGTTAAGCACTGTATAGATGTGAGGGCGATGCCTGTCAATCCAGTCAGTAATATTCCGTGTAAGGTATTTCATGAAATATTAACACAAAGTGCTTACACATGGTTTCGGGTTTTGTATTGGCAAAAAGGCACGGCTCTTTCATTTAGAAATTAAATAACCGTATAATGCCCTTACCCGGGT
>JAMPBB010000001.1:165873-206736 GCA_023666885.1 Muribaculaceae bacterium
ACTGCAAATTTATCGATTCTATTTCACTTTTGGTTTGCCGCTGCAAATCTAAGGTGCAAATCTAAGGTACTGCAAAATTAGTGAAAAGACTCATTCCCACAAGAGTAAATCCCGGTCCAAGTATCCAGGCTCAATGTCACTTCGGTTTTTTTTGAAAGGATTATGTTATTTCCTACAAAAACCTCAATTTGTACTTGATTCAAGTGTAAAACAGCGGAGGCGCCCCTGATGCTCAATGAGCCGGGGCGCCTCCTATTTTTGTGCGCTTTGTCAGTAAGGTCAGTCAGCAAGGCCTACTGCATAGTACATCTTCTTTCCGGTGGGATAAGCTCAGATAGCAAAATAATCGGTAACATTTTCATGCTGCCGATTCAATTTTTTAGTAGTATTCTCTATCCAAAACTCATGTTACCAGTTTAGCATTTCAGGCTTCAAAAGAAAATCAATCAAACCCATAGTTATAATACCCTCATTATTTCTTTTGGGCATGATATTGTCCTTAACAATAATAATTTTTTTGAAGGAATCATCTATTTGACGTAGCGATGCCGACTCCTGGCGCTCTTTAGCATCCGTAGGCATAACAAAAGCCGATTGAATATAAAAGCGTTGACTCCCTTGGTTTGCCACGAAATCAACCTCGTATTGCTTACGTACGGTCTTACCATTTATGTCGGTAGTTCGGTGTTCAACAACACCTATATCTACATTAAACCCTCGGATACGGAGTTCATTGTATATGACATTTTCCATGATGTGATTCTCTTCCTGCTGACGAAAGTTAAGAATTGCGTTGCGTATTCCCATGTCGGAAAAATAATATTTGGCAAGAGTATTGATGTACCTTTTCCCTTTTATGTCATAGCGTATGCTCTTTTCCAACAAGAATGCATCTTGAAGATACTCCAAGTATCTACATATTGTCATGGATGACAGTTTCTTGTTTTTAAGCGACTTGAACGTGTTGGACAATTTTCGCGGATTTGTTGGGGAGCCTATTGAAGACGCAATAATCGACAGCAATTCATTAAACTCTCCCTTGTTACGGATATGCTGACGTTCAAATATGTCAGCTGTATAAACAGTTGTATATAGATTGTGCAGATAGTCCGCTTTCTTCTTATCTGAATCTAAGGTCAGCACTAATGGCAACCCTCCATATGTGTAATATTCTTTCCAGGCCTGTTCGATAGATATTGTGCATACAGACATGTATTCAGCGAATGAAAGAGGATATACATGAATTTGGTCACCACGACCACGAAATTCAGTTACTACATCTGAAGAGAGAAAGCGTGAGTTACTACCCGTAACGTAAATATCCAAATTCCGTTTGCGCAGCAGACTGTTCAGAACCGGAACAAAGTCATTTAAGAGTTGTACTTCATCGAACAGGATGTAATAATTTTGGTCATCCATTATTATTGATGACAGATACTTCATCAATTTATCAGCGTCACAGTAGTCACGATACTCCCAATCATCAAATGCAATTTTGATAATTCGGAAGTCCTCAATACCTTTTGATTTAAGATATTGATAGAAAAGTTCAAAAAGCAGAAACGATTTACCGCATCGTCGTATTCCTGTTATTATTTTAATCAGGCCATTGTTCATCCCGGCAATAATCTGATTCAGATAATTATCTCTTTTTATTATCATTACCTTGTTTTATTTTACATAATTGACATAAATGTCATTTTTGACAAATACAAAGTTAATATTTCTACACAGATTGGCCAAATCCTTATTTTACATAATTGACATAAATGTCATTTTTGCAAATAGATATGATTCATGCTTGATTCAAGTGTAAAAGCAGCGGAGGCGCTCCTGATGCTCAATGAGCCGGGGCGCCTCCTATTTTTGTGTGCTTTGTCAGTCTGGTCAGTCAGCAAGGTCTACTGCATAGTACATTTTCTTCCCGGTGGGATATATGCCGGTGATGAACATTACCTTGTCGCCGCCGTCAGCCTTCATAATGGACGTGTAGATTTTGTCAACGTCCTCCGTAGAACGTACACGGGCATTGTTTATGTCCACTATTATGAAACCATCCTTTATACCGGCGTCCTTGAAGCGGCCGTCCTTAAGGCCGGTCACCTGAAGGCCCGATGATATGCGAAGCTGGCGCATGGTCTGCTCATCTACCTTCTTGAAGGCGCAACCAAGATCGCTCACGCTCTTGGCCTTTACTATCTTGGTGCTACCCTGATTATTATAGAGCGTGGCCTCAACCTTGTGCTGCTTATTGTCACGGATATATGTCACGGTTATCTGATCGCCGGGGCGGAAACGTGCCATCTGCTCCTGAAGCTCTGAAGAGGTGTGAGTGGGGGCATCGTTTATGGCCACTATTATGTCGCCTTCCTGAAGCCCGGCTTCCATAGCAGTGCTCTGATCCAGAACCTCCATTACATAAAGTCCCTGGCTGACCTTGGTTATGTTCTTTTCTTTAACCAATTTGGGAGTAAGTTCGCGGAATGATATGCCAAGCACAGCACGCTGAACGGCTCCGTACTGACGTATGTCAGACATGATTTTCTTCACAATGGAGGTAGGTATGGCAAATGAATATCCGGCATAGTTACCCGTCTGCGAGTATATGGCCGTATTGATACCCACGAGCTCACCGTTAAGGTTTACAAGCGCACCGCCGGAATTACCGGGATTGACGGCAGCGTCAGTCTGTATGTACGATTCTATACCCATGGTACGTGTATTGGTGGCCTGCGATATGCTGCGGGCCTTAGCGCTGACTATGCCGGCAGTTACGGTAGATGTCAGACCGAAAGGATTGCCTACGGCCAGCACCCACTCGCCTATCTTGAGCAGGTCACTGTCGCCGATAGGTATCACGGGCAGATTCTCGGCATCAATCTTTATAAGCGCCAGATCGGTGCTGGGGTCATTGCCGATCACAGTAGCGTTAAACGTACGGTTGTCATTAAGCGTAACTTCCAGACGCTCTGCTCCGTCTATAACATGATTATTGGTCACGATATAGCCGTCGGCTGACAGGATTACTCCCGAACCCAGCCCTTTCTGCTGCTGGGCATCCTCCTCATCGCCATCACCCTGACGGCGCTGCGGCTGCTGCTGACGGCGATTGCCGTAAGGATTGCCGAAAAAGAAGTCAAAGAACGGGTCGCCCGACATGTCGCCCTGATAGTAGCTATTACGTGGGGTAACATAGCTCTTTATACTTACCACACCATTTATGGTGCTTTCAGCGGCCTTGGTAAAGTCAGGCATAGCTGCACTGGCTGAGCTGCTCACGGTAAAGAGTGAACCGGTAGATCCATTTGCATCCGCACTGTGTGCGCATGAGGCGCCGGCAGTCATGGCAAGGCCTATGACTCCTGCGGCCATCAAACCTAATTTAGCGTAAACTTTCATATTCTGATAGTGGTTGATTATTATTTGTTATAATGTGATTTATAATTCCTATATCTGACAGCCTATAAACGGTACGGTTTAGCAGGCCTCATCAATATTGACGGCAAAATTAGCAGTTTATTAACCCCGAAATGCTTAAAAATCCGTAATTTAAACTGATTTAATACACACGCCCCGCTTTTTTACATATTTTACATAGCGGCTTATCGGATTATTTTCCGTATTTTTGTCTTCACGGACAGCGCCGTGGAACCGAGCACGCATTTCAGGCGTTTTACTGAAGCCCTTTCACATTTTACTATATATACCATATCATGGCATCACGTCACACCCTAAGATATTTACTCACTGTATCGGCAGCAGCATTAATGTTGGCAGCCACATCCTGCGGGTCAGCACGAGTGGCATCCAAGGCCAAGCCCACCACTACAGCATCAAATAAAGAGCCCAACAGCTCGACCTCGGTACGCCCCGAACACATAAAATGGGGCAGCTACGCATCGCTTCCCGCCCCTACCGAGAAGCTCCTCAAGGAAGCCGACAAGTGGATAGGCGTACCGTATCTGTATGGCGGCAATGACACTGACGGCGTGGATTGCTCCGGTTTTGTACTTCAGGTATACAGCAAAGCGCTCGGCATAAAACTGCCCCGCAACTCGGCCAAACAACAGGAATACTGCACCGGCACTGAACGCACCGATATGCGTGAGGGCGACCTCGTGTTCTTCACCGTAAACGGTGGCTCCTCAGTAGGGCATGTAGGCATATATATAGGCGATGGGCGCATGATTCACGCATCATCAAGCAAGGGTGTAATCATTTCGCCGTTATCGCAGAAGTATTATATGGACAACTTCCATTCATGCGGACGTGTGGAGCAGTACCACGCCATGATAGATAAGCAGTCTATAAAAAGCACTTCCACAGAGCCGTTTGGCCGTCTGACTGCATCAGTAGGCAGTGAGCCCACAGCAGTCAGCCCCACAACGGCGGCAGCACCTCCGGCACCGACATCCCCGGCTATAACACACAGCCCGGCACCCAAAACCGGCCTAAAATCACCGGCAGCACGTAAGGCCGTATCTAAGAAACATTCTGCCACGCTTACGTCGACCACCATGGAAGCTGACCGCTCAAAAGTGCTCAACTCCATCATAGAGCAGAAAGTGGACTCCATATTCACCAAACTATGACCGAGCCTGACATTTTCAACCGCACACGCCGTCTGATAGGGAATGACGCATTATCCCGTTTGGCCGAGAGCAAAGTAATCATTTTCGGCATTGGCGGCGTAGGGAGCTGGACTGCCGAAGCACTCATCCGATCCGGCATAACGAATCTTACTATTGTAGATGCGGATGTAGTAGCTGCGTCAAACATCAACCGACAGCTGCCGGCCACCACGCTCACCATAGGCGAGCCGAAAGTAGATGTATTGCGGAGCAGGCTTCTTGAAATAAATCCCCATGCACAAATCACGGCTATAAAGGGACTCTACTCCGCTGAAACCGCTCATGAATATGACCTGACAGAGTATGATTGCGTAATTGACGCCATTGACAGCCTCAAGGACAAAGCAGCACTGATACTGCACGCCACGTCTACTCCCCATATAGGATTTTTCTCTTCAATGGGAGCGGCATTGAAAATGGATCCTACCCGTATATCCGTGGCTGAGTTCTGGAAAGTAAAGGGATGCCCTTTAGCGGCAGCATTACGCCACAAATTCAAGCGGAGCGGCACTATGCCACGCCGTAAGTTCAAATGTGTTTACTCTGATGAACTGCTTAAGAACGCAGGTGATGAAGCGGACTCTTCCGGAGCTATGACATTTGGCAAAGTCCGCATAAACGGAGCCATGTGTCACATAACAGCCATTTTCGGCCTCACACTGGCCGGACTCGCTATAGAATATCTTACAAAGTCACTCCCCTCCCATCGGTGAGTCTTCGCCGTCAGGCACTCCCGTGCCATCCATATCAGGAGCTGAGGATTCATCCGTGGAAGCGGCTGCTACTGAATCGGTTTCGGCCTTAGGTGCAGCCGGTGCACCTGCCTCCTCCTCCGATGAAGTCCCGTCAGCATAGTCAGCAAGGATAGCGCGGTATTCCTTGGCTGCCGCCGGGATATCATATCGCGGCGACCGAGCCGCCAAAGCTCGGAATGTTTCGGTCATTTCCGACCCTCCTACACTTGTTACTATGTCATACACATCCACAAACTTGCGCAGTGTCTCCATATCAAGCTGTGTGTCACCGTTCTGTTTGGCCTCTTCGTGGATACGCATATATGCCACCAGTACCTGCACGGCCTGTGAGGGCGTAAGGTCATCGGCCTCAAGAGCCATGCTGTCAACACGGGTGGATACCGCACGAGCTCCCTCTCCGGCCTTTATAGCATTCTCTATTTCTGACATCTGGGCATCGGCAGCATCGGCCGACTTTGAGCCGCTGCATGACACCGCCATGACAGCCAATAAACACACTGATATACTAATGAATAACTCTTTCATAATGCATATTGATTTTTGCAAAGATACAAATTGTAGCTTTATAATTTTGCAGATTCACTAAAAAAACATACATTTGCACCGTCAAAAATATGTGCACATTGATGCCATCCAAAAATCAACATCGGTCCGTTTTTCGGAACGGACTATCGGGGCGTAGCGCAGTCCGGTAGCGCACCTGGTTTGGGACCAGGTGGTCGCAGGTTCGAATCCTGTCACCCCGACTAATTCTAAAGCGGCCTGAGCTCTGTATCAAGCCGCTTATTTTATTACCCTTCCAAGAGTCACAAGAACGCCGACATGGCGCCGCACAGAAGATTTCAACGAGGTAGTTCATTATGAGCCTGAACTCTTGTTGAATATAGATTTAATGCTTCCTCAGCACTAACTTCAAGAGGCATGCCATTATTGTCAGCAATTATCACGGTTTCGTTAAGTTTTGCCTTACGTTCTACCATCTTCCTCTGAGCGCTTGCAATACTTTCTCTAATACGCTCAAACAATTTTATTTCTTCCTGTTCTGACATGACTCAATAATTTTTGATAGGGTTTCTATTTCAACAGTTACATTACGTTCCACTATAGGACGAATATTCTCGCTATTGTCATATAACGACCACCTGTCAACGATTGGCACGAAAACATCAAATAAATTTTGCAGTCCGAGCCAATATCTTCTATGTATAACGTCTTGAGGGATGTTATGTCCACCGGATGCAACTCGTGAAGCCACTCGCATTTCAGCCATTTCAGGCGAGGGCAACCAAAAGAAAAGCAATGTCACCATATACCCGGCGGCTTTTGCTCTACGCACTAATGTTTTGTATGAGCGCGTAGCTAATGTAGTTTCAATGGCGAAAGTCCTGCGCCGGCAAAGCAAGGAGTCGATACGTTTCAGCATCAATTTCCCGGCCTCAATAGCCACTTCTTCAGGATGGAAAGGAGAGAGCCCTTTTGCAATCTCATCGGCATTTACAAATTCTTCACAATCAAGCACACCCGGAAGCACAGTCATTGAAGCTGTAGTCTTTCCGGCACCATTACATCCGGCTATGATATATAGATTCGGTTGTGTCATTTCTTTGCCATTTTATACTCTCGCCGTGTATCCTTGTCCTAATATCAGGCCTTTTCATATTGACGTCAATATTTAAATGCAAACATACAAATTTTTCATCATCTGACAAATGGGCAAACTGCATAATGAATTACAGGAATTGCAGGGAACAGTTCTGTCAGGCGCTCCCTTATGGAATCAAGATGCCGGCGCAAGAGTCACAAGGACGCCTTTATGGTCAGTGGGCCATACGTCAAGCGGCTCTACGAAGCGGTCAAGTCCTATCTCGTCCCATACACGGCTGCGCACCACACTGCCACGCGGTCCGAATATGTCGGCATCCTTCACCTCAAGTCCGCTGTCAGGGCTAAGAAATATATAGTCAATGCGTTCACGTTCATCAGACTTAGGTGCCCACGTCACTTTTGACGGTGGGATTGACGGGCAGTCAGAAGGATATGTAAATCCGGGATGCGTGACCGGGTCAGGATACAGTGTGCGATATGTATCTACGTATCCGGCCTTGTCCAAAAGCGAAGTCACGGTCCATGGAAGCACAAGGCCGTGGTGGTCAAACATATGTGCCGTGGCTTGAGTCCAGTCAAGATGCGATGGCTCGTTAAAGTCGCCCCCGAGAATCACCACACGGCCTTCAGCCACATCACGCGACGCACAGTCAAGGAACGCGCGGATGGCATCATCGCGCTGCGAGGCATCATTGCGCCTCATTACTCTGACAGAATCCGTGTCAGGCTCAATCTCCTTCCATGTACTGCCATCATAACCGCGCACATTATAGTAAGCACAATCACGGTAATCCAGATGCGCCGTGTATACGGCAAACTCCCGTTCGTCCTTCGCAGCCGTAAGCCTATAAATGCTGCCATGGTCATCCTTTTCGGGAAACACTACAAGCGAATCCGTTATAGGGTACTTGCTGAGCAGACCGGAGTCATAACTGCGGAATGAATGGTATTCCTTACCCCTATCGGCCAAAGCCTTTACGAGCGACGCCGTATAGTCACGTCCGCCATAATTACGCACCTCGCTCAGCGTAACGAAGTCAGGCTCAAGCCGGGCTATCTCATCAGCTATGGCCTCAGCTCCACCGGCCACCATGGTGCCTTCCTGCCATATATTCCACTGAAGCACCTTAACATCGCCATCACCCGCAGCATGTGCAGATGTAAGAATACTGCCTATAGCTGCCAGCATACAGATTACCTTTTCTTTCATATCCAATGAATGATTTATGAAACAAAAGTACAAAATTTTCCGCATTATTTCCACGTAATTTTGGAGGCTTACGCCTAAACGGTTATCTTTGCATTAAAATCATTATCCACATTATATACCATGCAGTACAAGACACTTTTAACTGCTTCGCTCATAGCCCCAGTGCTGTGTGCGGCCTCCGTTGCAGAGGCTAAGGCGCCAAAAAAAGCTAAGAAACAGATTGACACCTCGCGTCCTAACGTAATAATCATACTGGCCGATGACCTTGGCTACGGTGACATGCAGTGCTACGGGGCTAAAAATGTGGAAACGCCCAACGTGAACCGGTTGGCCGAACAAGGCATCCGTCACACAAACGTGCATGCCGTGGCCGCCACTTCCACACCATCGCGCTACTCACTTCTCACCGGCGAATATGCATGGCGCCGCCCGGGCACCGACGTTGCTCCCGGCAATGCCGGTATGATAATACGCCCTGAGCAGTACACCATGGCCGATATGTTCCACAATTCCGGATACCGCACTGCGGCAATAGGCAAGTGGCACCTCGGGCTCGGCGACAAGACCGGACAGCAGGACTGGAATTCTCCTCTCCCCACGCATCTGGCCGACATAGGATTTGACTACCACTACATAATGGCCGCTACCGCCGACCGCGTACCGTGCGTATTCATAGAAAACGGGCAGGTGGCCAACTACGATCCGGAGAATCCTATAGAAGTAAACTATTACAAGAACTTCCCCGGCGAGCCTACAGGCCGTGAAAATCCCGAGCTGCTCTACAATCAGCGCGCATCGCACGGACATGACATGTCAATAGTCAACGGCATAGGCCGTATAGGCTTCATGAAAGGCGGCGGCAACGCCCTTTGGAAGGATGAGAACATAGCTGACTCAATAACCGACCATGCCATTGAGTTTATCAAGGACAATGCATCAGAGCCTTTCTTCATGTACTTCTGCACAAACGATGTACACGTGCCCCGCTTCCCGCATGAACGTTTCCGTGGCAAAAACCCCATGGGTGTACGCGGCGATGCCATAGCCCAGTTTGACTGGTCCGTAGGCCGTATAATGGACACTCTTGATGAACTCGGGATAGCCGACAACACCCTTGTGATACTCACCTCTGACAACGGCCCCGTGCTTGATGACGGATACGATGATCAGGCTGAAGAACTGCTCAACGGGCATACGCCTACAGGTCCGTATCGCGGCAACAAGTACAGCGCATTCGAGGGTGGGACAATGGTCCCGGCTATAGTACGCTGGCCCGCTATGATCAAAGGCGGTCAGGAATCGGACGTACTCATGTCGCACATTGACTGGTTCCGTTCACTCGGCTCACTGATTGGAGCCAAGATACCCAAGGGCGCAGCCCCCGACAGCCGCATACATGCCGATGCCCTCCTCAAAGCCGACTCAGCCGATGCTGCCCCGTACGTACTTGAACTGGCCTCCAACCATGTGCTCTCCGTACGAACCCCACAGTGGAAATACATAGAGCCTAACGATGGCCCGTCTATGATACAGTGGGGTCCGAAGATAGAAACCGGCAATGCTCCGCTGCCTCAGCTCTATGACATAACATCGGACGTATCCGAGAAGAACAATGTAGCCCTCAAAAATCCGGCTGTGGTTTACGACATGCAAAACATACTCCGCCGTGAACGCGCCAAATAAGACACCGCTATGAAAAAATGTAACTACTGTGGCCACATGTGCCCCGACAATGACGTATGGTGCGAATCGTGTAATCGCCCATTGACTCCGCAGACACCTCCACCACCATATGGCAGCAACTACAGCTATCCTCAGGGCTACGACCGCAACAACGCTTTTGATGAAGGACCGGAGGGGAAGAGCCGTGGCGTAGCTGCTCTGTTAGCCATATTTCTGGGCGGATTGGGAGTACAGTACTTCTATCTCGGCAAAGTGGGTGGAGGACTCCTCACCATACTCCTCTCATTGGTTACATGCGGACTGTGGGAAATAGTGACCCTGATACAAGGTATACTCATGTTTTGCATGTCAAATGCCGATTTCCGCCGTAAGTACGTACTGTCAACCTCTACGCTTCCTCTGTTCTGATTCATGGTCAGCACAGTCCACGGCCTTCCGGCAGCAGATTTGCTGCATGATGAAGGAATAGACATACATCACATACCGGCACAGGGAGCACTGAATATAGCAGTGCTCAACCTGATGCCACTGAAAGAGCCCACCGAGCGCCAGCTCCTAAGGGCTCTTTCGGCATCGCGCCATGACATAAATGTGACCTGGCTCATACCGGCCACACACACTCCACGCAATACTCCGACTGAGCATCTTGAAAAATACTACACTACGTTTCAAGCATTGGAATCCGGGAACATACACATTGACGGACTGATAGTGACCGGAGCCCCCATTGAAAAGTTGGAATTCAATGCGGTAGACTACTGGCCGGAGCTTTGCCATATACTTGATACTATTAGCGCAGCCCATATCCCGGCATTGCTGCTGTGCTGGGCTGCATTCGCAGGCCTGTATCACCGGTTCGGCATAGAGAAGCACACGCTTGCGCATAAAATATCCGGCGTGTTTCCACACCATCTGACGCACTCCGAGCATCCGCTTGCAGCTGGCATGGAACCGTACTTCCACATACCGCAAAGCCGCCATACCGAGATTCACCGTGCCGATGTAATGGCCACACCGGGTATAGACATAATAGCCGAAAGTGAGGAAAGCGGATTGTACCTTATGGCATCGGGCACTGATAACGGACGCGAAACGTATGTGACCGGGCACAGCGAATATGATGCCCTGACACTTGACAGCGAGTATCGGCGAGACATGTCACGGGGACTCAACCCTGACATTCCTCGGCATTACTATCCCGAGGACAATCCACAGACTACTCCTCATGCCGCATGGGAGGGACATCGCAAACGCCTGTTTGCCAACTGGGCTGACTTATGCCACCGGTTCAGGGATGTGCGCGGTCAAAAGCCTCCACATCAGCTCTGAACGCATCCCACAGAACATCACCGGTAGGCAGCGGTGCCGTAATATCGATATTTTCTTTTGACACCGGATGTACAAACTGTATCCTGTGAGCCTGAAGTGAGATACTTCCGTCAGGATTAGAACGGCGGTCGCCATACTTCAGGTCGCCCTTTATGGGGCATCCTATGGATGCAAGCTGCACACGTATCTGATGCTTGCGACCGGTGTGCAGATTTACAGCCAGCATGTAATAACGATCCGAGGCTCCCACCATACTGTAGTCCAGCACAGCCCGCTTGGAGCCGGGTATTTCCGCATCATGGGCATATGACTTATTGTTGCGCTCCGTAGTGGTGATATAGCTTTCTATCGTATCATGCTCCTTGGGTGGCCGGTTTCGGGTTATAGCCAGATAGGTCTTGCGCACCTGTCCGTTACGGAACATATCATTGAGCCTTGACAGCGCCTTTGAAGTCTTGGCAAACACTACAAGCCCCCATACCGGACGGTCAAGCCTGTGTACCACTCCACAAAACACATTGCCCGGTTTGGCATATTTGTCCTTGAGATACCTGCGCACAGTATCCACAAGCGGCTCATCGCCGGTCTTGTCGCCTTGCACTATCTCTCCCGGGCATTTATTTACTACTATGATATGGTTATCTTCGTATACTACTTCCATAGACGGCAAAAGTACATAAAAATCCCACTATTTTTATATACTTTTGCAGAAAATACCGCCTTATGATAGAATACATTTCCGGTAGGCTCGCAGAGCTTACCCCCACATACGCCGTCATAGACTGTTCAGGCATAGGATATTTCCTGAACATAACACTTCCTGCATATACAGCACTGCAAGGATGCACGGACAGTGTACGCCTGCTCGTTCATGAATCCATAAGGGAAGACGCCTATCAGCTCTTCGGTTTCACGGATGAAACCGAACGCACTCTGTTCCGGCTTCTCATAGGTGTTTCCGGCGTAGGAGCTGGCACTGCACGTATGATACTGTCAGCCATCCCGGCGCCTGAATTGCAGAGTGTAATAGCATCAGCCGATCACCGCCGGCTTACAGCTGCAAAGGGAATAGGGTCAAAAACCGCACAACGCATAATTGTTGACCTCCGTGATAAAATAAAACCCACTGACGGAACGTTAATAACACAGCCCGCTGCAGCATCGCAAGATGTATTCGATGAAGCGCTTGCCGCATTGGTGATGTTAGGATTTGCCAGACCTCAGAGCCAAAAAGCACTCAAGAAGGTATTCGACTCTGATCCGTCAGTCAATGTGGAGGCTGCCATAAAGCGGGCGCTCACCATGATGTAGCCTTTTGTGCCCCGACATATAACCCGACATATTACACAAGCCTTACACCCTCTGCGCAGGATATGGATTGCGGCAGCCCTTGCTCTTGTCGGGGCTGCCACCTTGGCCACGGCACAATACTACAAGCCTCAGATAACTCCGCCGCCGCCTCCCCCACCGGAAATACCCGCATACGAACCGCCCACGGACTCCATGCAGACATGGCCCTCCGGACGTCCTATTGTGCCGCGTGGCTATGAGGATTTACTTCAGGAAGAATTTGCGGCTGATCTGGCCACGCCTTCAAACATCAAGACCACAGCTGAATATGATCCCGTAACACGCTGTTACGTAATTCGTACACTTGTAGGTGATCTGGAAGTGACCACGCCCTTCATCCTTTCAGAGAAAGCATACAATGATCTGCTTACGCGCCGCAATATGCAGCAATATTACCGGCAGCGTAATGCTGAGCAGCTTACCAAGCCTGACAAGCAGCCGTTTGACGTACTGGATATGAATTTTGCACTCGGCCCGCTTGAAAAGATATTCGGCCCGGGTGGTGTCAGGCTAAAGACTCAAGGCTCCGTGCAGGTGGACATGGGTATAAAATCAAACAAGACTGACAATCCGGCACTGTCACTCAACTCACGCCGCAAGACATTCTTTGATTTTGACCAGAAGATACAGGCTTCAATACAGGCATCCGTAGGTGACCGCATGAACTTCAACATGACCTATAATACGGATGCCACATTTGACTTTGACTCAAAGAATATCAAGCTCCAGTACGAAGGGAAAGAAGATGACATAGTAAAGAGCATAGAGGCCGGTAATGTAAGCATGACCACAGGGTCGTCACTCATACGCGGAAGTACCGCACTGTTCGGGCTCAAGACCAAACTTCAGTTTGGCAAACTCACGGCCACGGCACTGCTCTCGCAGCAGAATTCCGAATCGCGCTCCATATCCACCAAAGGCGGCGTCCAGACCACACCGTTCCGTATCGAAGCCGATGCATATGATCAGAACCGGCATTTCTTTCTGGCTCACTTCTTCCGCGACAACTATGACCGTTTTGCATCCCGCCTGCCGTACGTATCATCAGGAGTAAAGATAACACGCGTGGAAATATGGGTAACCAACAAGTCCGGCAACTATAACCAGTCACGTAACCTGGTCACTTTCATGGACCTTGGCGAGAACAGCGTGCTGGCCAACAATTATTGGGTTACGGATCCGGCGCTACCCAACCCATCGAATAGCTCTAACAATCTGCTCTCCACCATCAAGGATAGCTATCCCGAGGCACGAAACATAAATACGGTTACACAGGCTCTTGCCCCGCTGGCGGCATATGGCATAGAAGGAGGCCGTGACTATGAGAAGGTGGAGAGTGCGCGCCTGCTGTCGGAAAGTGAGTACACGCTTAATTCCACCTTAGGGTATGTGTCGCTCAAAAGTCAGATGAATGCTGACGATGTGCTCGGCATAGCCTATGAGTACACCTATAACGGGCGTGTATATCAGGTGGGGGAATTTTCATCGGACATAACCACCACGGATCAATCTCTGTATGTGAAGATGCTCAAAGGCACCACTGTGGCACCTAAGCTACCTATGTGGGATCTTATGATGAAAAACGTATATTCGCTCGGAGCCTATCAGGTACAGAAACAAAACTTCCGGCTCAACATCAAATATCTGTCGGACACTACCGGTACTGAGATAAATTACCTGCCCATACCCGGCATAAGCGATATGCCGCTGCTTCAGATAATGAATCTTGACCGACTGGATTCAAACGAGGCATCCAATGCCGACGGTTTCTTTGATTTCATTGAGGGATATACCGTGCAGTCACAAAGCGGCAAGATAATATTCCCGGTAGTGGAACCGTTCGGAGCGCATCTGCGCAGCAAAATCTCGGATCCGCAGTTAGCTGACCGCTATGTGTACAGCGAGCTGTACGACTCCACGCTGGTGGTAGCGCGTCAGTTTGCCGACAAGAATAAATTCATACTTACAGGTGAGTATCAGGCATCGGCCGGCTCACAAATAAGGCTCAACGCCATGAACGTGCCTCGCGGCTCGGTAATAGTGACCGCCGGCGGAGTAACACTCACTGAAAACAGTGACTACACTGTGGATTACTCCATGGGCATAGTCACCATCACCAACCAAAGCATCATTGATTCAGGGCAAAGCATCAATGTCACGCTCGAGAACCAGTCCATGTTCTCCACTCAGCGAAAGTCGCTGTTAGGTCTTGACCTCAACTACCAGTTTAACCGTAATTTCAATGTCGGAGCCACGCTGATGCATTTCTCCGAAAAAGCACTTACCGAGAAAGTTAACATAGGTGATGAGGTGGTAAACAACACCATGCTCGGCATGAATTTTGCCTACAGCACTGACTTCATGTGGCTGACCAACGTGCTCAACAAGATACCTACCGTAAACGCCACTGCCCCTTCCCGGCTGCAACTTCGCGGCGAGTTTGCCAAGCTTATACCGCACTCCGGCAATACCGGCTCCACCCGAGGCAGCTCGTACATCGATGACTTTGAAAGTGCTCAGACCGGTATAGACCTTCGCTCGCCTTACTCATGGTTTTTGGCCTCCACGCCATATGAAAGCGGCAGCAACGCTCTCTTCCCGGAAGCCGCACTGTCAAACAATGTGGATTATGGCAAGAATCGTGCACTGCTCAACTGGTATTACATTGACAGACTGTTCACTCAGCGAAACTCATCCATGTCACCCGGATATATAAAGAGCGACCTTAAGCAACTGTCAAATCCCTATGTACGCGAAATCACGTCACGTGAGATATTCCCATACCGTGAAATCACATATGGCGAATCATCCACCATACAGACACTCAACCTGTCATTCTATCCCAATGAGCGCGGCCCCTACAACCTTGATGCCGAAAACATAGATCAGGAAGGCAATCTGCTCTATCCTGAACGCCGGTGGGGTGGCATAATGCGGCGCCTTGACAACACTAACTTTGACCAAAGTAACATTGAGTACGTACAGTTCTGGCTCCTCAACCCATTCTTAGATCCGGAGAATCCTAATTATGAAGGAGGCGACCTGTATCTGAACTTTGGCGAGATAAGTGAGGACATACTTAAGGACGGACTGAAATCCTATGAGAACGGCGTACCTTTCGACGGCGATGAACAGTACATGCAGTCAACCGTATGGGGCAAAGTCAGCTCGCAGAATTCGCTCACATATGCTTTTGACAACAACAGTTCATCACGCCCTGTGCAGGACGTAGGACTTGACGGGCTTAAGAACGATGATGAATTCAGCTTCTCCTCATACGAATCTTATCTTGACCGTCTGCGTCAGCGCCTTCCCGCCACCACCATCGCCACCATGCAGGATGACCCGTTCTCGCCGTTCAATGACCCTGCGGGCGACAACTATCACTTCTATCGCGGTTATGACTACGATGAGATGCGCCTTGGCATTCTTGAACGCTACAAGCGCTATAACGGAGTGGAAGGCAACTCACTTTCCCCGGAAGACGCCTCTGACCCTCTATACCAGTCAAGCCGCACTCTCCCTGATGTGGAGGACATTAATCAGGACAATACGCTCAACGAATATGAAAGATATTTCCAGTACAAGGTATCCATACGTCCTGAAGACCTTGTAGTAGGGAAAAACTATATTACTGACAAGCAGGTATCAATGGTGACTACCCGCGACGGAAATGACTTGCAGGTAGAGTGGTACCAATTTAAGATTCCGCTTGCCGACTATGAGCGCGTGGTAGGCTCCATATCGGACTTCTCCACCATACGTTTCATGCGAATGTTCATGACCGGATTCCGCTCCACCACTCATCTGCGTTTTGCCACTCTTGAACTGGTACGCGGAGAATGGCGGCCGTACAACTTCAACCTTAACAATCGCGGCGATGCTCCTGCCGATGGACAGTTAGACATTTCTGTAGTGAACATTGAGGAAAACTCCGGACGTACGCCTGTCAACTATGTCCTGCCGCCCGGAGTTAGCCGTATTTCGGATCCGGCGCAATCACAGATAGTACAGCTCAACGAGCAGTCACTCTCTCTGAAAGTGACCGACCTTCAGGCCGGAGATGCCAGAGCCATATACCGAAACACATCACAGGATCTGCGCAACTACCGGCGACTACAAATGTGGGTTCACGCCGAGGCTCCCATTGACAACATCCGTGACCTGCGTTCAGGCGACCTGTCCATATTCATCCGGCTTGGTAGCGATGTCAAAAACAACTTCTATGAGTACGAAGTACCACTCCGGCTAACCCCTCCCGGCCGATACTCTGACACACCGTCGGACAGAGCCATAGTATGGCCTGAAAGCAATTTCCTCAATTTTGACCTACAGACATTTGTCAACCTGAAAAAGGAACGTAACCGCGCCAAGCACAATGAAGAAAGCGGCGTAGGATTCGGCACACTCTACACCGGACGCGACCCCGAGAATGAAAATAACCAGATAGCCGTGATGGGAAATCCGTCACTCAGCGATATAAGGGTCATGCTTGTGGGTGTGCGTAATAATGCCTCCACTGTCAAGGACGGCACTGTATGGATCAACGAGCTTAAAGTCACCGACTTTGAAAGCGATGGCGGATGGGCCATGGACGGCTCCGCCAACCTCAACGTATCGGATCTGGCCACCCTTAACTTTGGGGCGCACATTGAAACGGCCGGATTCGGCGGTGTGGACCAGTCGCTCAACGAGCGCCGTATGGACGACTACCACCGGTACAATATAGCCGTACAGACTGATCTCGGGCGCTTCCTCCCTGAGAAGGCCAAGATACATGCTCCCATATTCTACTCACTGTCAAAGGAACGCACCACGCCTAAATACAATCCGCTGGATCAGGACGTACTGCTCAAAGATGCACTTGACGATGCCGCTTCGCGCCATGAAAGGGACTCGATCATTGCATTTGCCATAGAGCACACCACAGTAAAAAACTTTAGTCTTTCAGGACTGACATCTGAAGTGAAAAGCAAGAATCCCATGCCATGGGATCCGGCCAATTTCGTAATAAACTTTTCGTTCAACAAAACCTCCAAGACGGATCCTACCACGGAATACGAATATATCAATGATTATCGTGGCAGCTTCCAATACAGCTACCAGCCTTATATAAAAGGGCTGCGCCCGCTTGGCCGAATAAAAAGCAAGTCACGTAACCTGCGGTTCTTCAAGGAGTGGGAACTGAACTGGCTACCTAACTCCATATCGTTCCTCACCACCATGTCACGCTACTATTATGAGCAGCAGACCCGTTCAGAAACCGATGTCAACTTCAAGCTGCCCGTATCCGTAAGCAAGAATTTCCTGTGGGACCGACAGCTGGCCATATCATGGAATATAACCAAGACACTTTCCATGCAGTTCAACTCCAACACATCGGCCCGTATAGATGAGCCGGTAGGAGCAGTAAACCGCAAACTGTTCCCGGATCGCTACCGGGAGTGGAAGGACACTGTGATGCAGAGCATACTGCACATGGGTACACCATGGAGCTACAATCAGACATTTGTGGCTCAGTACAAAGCTCCGTTCAGCCGAATCCACGTAATAGACTTCATAACCGGCTCTGTAAGCTACAACGCTACGTACCGCTGGGATCGTGGTGCTACAGTGGACGGCATAAACGTAGGAAATACCATAGCCAATCAGGCATCATGGAATGCCGATGGACGGCTTAACTTTGAAGGGTTGTACTCCAAGATACCCTACCTCAAGAAGATAAACACACGGTTTGCCAACACTAACCGGATCACTACCTCACAATCACGCCGTGGCTCCAGAGAATCAGCCAAGCCCAAACCGCGCAAGTTTGAACGGACATTCACGCTAAAGCCTGACACCGGCATCACGGTCAAACACAATCTGCGCACCAAGAAGCTGAAAATAACAGCCGTAACCGCTACCGGAGGTAAACCGTACGCGCTGAAAACGCGCATAATAGATGCCAATAATATTGAGCTGCTGAACCGCGACTCCGTAAACGTAAAAGTAACCATACTTGAAATATTGAAAGAACACGAGGGATTCTGGGCGGAAGCAGCACAGTACGGAGTACGTCTGCTCATGTCGCCACGCAGTGCCGCAGTACGCTGGCGCAACACCCGCTCACTGTCACTGCCCCTGTTCATGCCTGACATAGGCAACATCTTCGGACAGAGCCGGAGCTACGGCCCCATGGCTCCGGGCCTCGGATTCGCATTCGGATTCACGGATGAAAGCTATATCGAGACGGCCAAGGAACGCGGCTGGCTCATGACCGCCGACGGCCAGACCTCACCGGCCATATACAGCAACACCAATGAGCTTAACTTCGAGCTGAATCTCGAACCCGTGCGCGGACTGAAGATACAGCTCACTGCCAACCGCACTGACAACCATTCGAAGCAGATTCAGTTTATGTACGATGACATGCCCACGTCATTGGCCGGCAGCTACACAAAGACACACTGCGCCATACGTACCGCACTGGCCTCGGCTGGTTCGGCTTCTGACGGATATGCAAGTGCAGCCTTCACCCGCTTCCTTGACAATATTCCCGTAATAGCATCACGCTTTGAGGATCAGTACCGCGGACTGGACTATCCCACTACCGGATTCATGCATGGCAATATCCACGCCGGGCAGCCGTTCAATACCGAAATAGGTTCGGCACGCCGCACCGGCAGCGACATCCTCATTCCGGCCTTCATAGCGGCCTACACCGGTACCGATGCCATGAAACAATACCTCTCGCCCTTCCCATCGCTTGCTCAGGTGCTGCCTAACTGGCGTATCACTTACGATGGATTCATCAATATAGGCAATCTGCGGAATATCTTCAAGGTATTTACCCTCAATCACGCCTATCAGTGCACATACACTGTAGGGTCATATTCATCATACCTCAACTGGATAAGCGCTGACGGTTCCAATATAGGCTTTACGCTTGATGAACTTACCGGCGCACCCATACCGTCATCGCCGTACAACATATCATCGGTAGCCATAATAGAGAAATTTGCCCCGCTTATAGGTGCAAGCGTGACATTGAAAAATGACATGACCATAAGCGCAGAGTACCGTGACGCCCGCACCCTTACGCTCAACACCTCGGCCGGGCAAGTGGTGGAGGCTACACAGCGCGGCATAACCGCAGGGTTAGGATACAAGATAATAGGATTCAATTCCGTACTGAAGCTCAAAGGGCAGCAGAAAGGCATAAGCCATGACCTGACTCTGCGCGGCGACTTCTCCTACGCCCTCAACCAAGCTCTCATACGCCGTATAGAAACTGCGTATACACAAGCCACATCGGGTTCGCGCACCATTAACTTTAACCTTACAGCCAACTATATACTCAGCAAGCGCATGAGCATGGGTGTGTATTTTGAACATCAGGTCAATACTCCCATAGTGTCATCCAATGCCTACCCTACCACCAATACGGCATTTGGAGTGTCCATGAACCTGTCGCTTGCCCGTTAAAAAGAAATAACAGATTCATCATGGCAAGTTATCTACAGATAGAAAACCTCACCAAGAGCTACGGTGACCGTATGCTGTTTGACTCCGTCACTTTCGGTGTGAACGAAGGTGACAAAATAGGCATCATAGCCAAGAACGGTACCGGAAAGACCACCATGCTACGTATCGTAGCCGGAAAAGAGAGCTGTGACAGCGGCTCGGTAACGTTCCGTTCCGGCCTGCATGTGGGCATGCTTGAACAGATTCCCTATCTGCGGCCCGGAGCCACAGTGCTTGAAGCGTGCCTCTCAAACCACAAAGGCATACCACAAGCCATCAAGCAATACGAAGCCGCAGTACGTTCAGGCGATGATCGGCTGCTGTCACAAGCCCTTGCCGAAATGGATGCCGTACAGGGGTGGGATTACGAAGATAGGCTCCGACAGATGCTTACAAGCCTGCATATCACTGATATGGATGCCTGCGTGGATACCCTTTCAGGCGGACAGCGCAAACGCGTGGCACTGGCACAGCTCCTGCTTGACTCTCCTGACATGCTTATCCTTGATGAGCCTACCAATCATCTGGACATAAGCATAATCGAATGGCTTGAAGATTACCTTACCCGCCAGCGTATAACACTACTCATGGTAACGCATGACCGTTACTTCCTTGATAAGGTATGTAACAAAATCATAGAGATAGACCAGCGGAGCATCTATACATACGAAGGCAATTATGACTATTATCTACGCCGCCGTGCTGAGCGCATAGAAGCTCTTGAAGGCGAGCTCGCCAAGGTGCGCAATACACTGCGCCGCGAGCAGGAATGGATGAGCCGACAGCCACAGGCCAGAGCCGGAAAAGCCAAGTACCGCATAGATGAATTCTACCGATTGAAAGAAAAATCGCGGGCGGACTATACGGAACGTAACGTAACCCTCGATGTAAAGTCATCATACATGGGGTCCAAAATATTTGAAGCCAAAGGCATAAACAAGCGCTTCGGTGACAAAATCATACTCAAGGACTTCTCCTATACATTTGCCCGATATGAAAAGGTAGGCATAATAGGGCCTAACGGTGTGGGAAAATCCACTTTCATAAAAATGCTTCAAGGCATTATAACACCTGACTCCGGCACATGGGACGTAGGCGAAACCGTACGCTTCGGCTATTACAGTCAGGACGGTATAGAATTCAATGAAAACAAGAAAGTGATAGATGCCGTAACCGAAATAGCCGAGGACATATCGCTAAACGGCGGTGAAGTCCGTTTCACCCCCATGCAGTATCTTACACGATTCCTTTTCACTCCGGCTGACCGACAGAAATATATACATACCCTCAGCGGAGGCGAACGCTGCCGGCTGCATCTGGCTACGGTACTCATGCGTTCGCCCAATTTCCTTATTCTTGACGAGCCTACCAACGATCTTGACATTGTAACATTAGGACTACTGGAAGAATATCTTCATGACTTCAAAGGATGCCTGATAGTAGTGTCACATGACCGTTTTTTTCTGGACAACGTAGTGGACCATCTGTTCATACTGAAAGGCAATGGCGAGGTAAAGGACTTCCCCGGCACATACACTGAATACAGGCAGTATGAACGTCAAGCGGCTGCCACTATACAATCTGCCTACCTGGATAAATCCGTCAATGACAATAAGGCTAAGAAACAGCGCACTGCTCCGGAACGCGTAAAGATGACATACAAGGAACAGCGCGAGTTTGAAGCACTCACCTCCGAGCTTGAAGAGCTCAGTGCCGAAAAGGAATCCCTTGACAGCCTCTTTGCATCGGGCCAGACTATCCCGGATATAGAAGCAAAATCAGCCCGGTACACCGAACTGCTCGGTATCATTGATGAAAAGGAGATGCGATGGCTTGAACTGTCCGAAAAAGAATAACCAAAAGTCATATCCCGGCGTTATATGTTAACATGCCACCTAATGAATCATCAAACGCCATCACCCGGCTGCGCCGTCATATCCATGATACCGCACTAAGGTTACACAGGTTTTCGCTGCGAAGCCTGCGTATTCTGCGCATAATAGGTGGAGCCCTTACGGTACTGGCGTTCGTGGCATCGGTCATATGCCTGGTGTTGTTGGTAATATATACCGGATTTGACCATTCGGCACATGACCTTGCCGCAATAAAACAGATACTGCGTTGGGTTCAGGGTATATTTCTTGTCAATATAATATATCATCTGATATTCCGTGTAGGCGGTACATCGCGCCGAAGCCGTACCATCATGGCATTCGTGAATATGCCGCTGCTACTTACGCTGCTGCCATGGATGTATCCCCGCCCTCTGCACCCATGGATTCCGGTGCTTGAACAAATACTATACTCTAATTGGTTCCTTTTTTCGGCGCTTACGCTCTATGCCATCATGACCATCAGCTACGGCATAATGCACGTGATAGGTAAGCGCACCAGTCCAGCACTATTGCTGTCAAGCAGCTTTTTGGTATTCATTTTCATAGGCTCCCTGCTGCTCATGCTGCCCAAATGCACATACGGAGGCATAAGCTATACGGATGCTCTTTTTGTAAGCACAAGTGCCGTATGCATCACCGGACTGACACCCATTGATATATTCGTTCATTTTACCCCCATGGGGATTCTTGTATTGGCACTGCTTATTCAGATAGGCGGCCTCGGGGTCATGACATTCACCAGCTTCTTCGCACTGTTCTTCAGTGGGAGCACATCCATATACAGTCAGCTTATGCTCAAGGATATGATCTATTCCAAGTCCATGAGCGGACTTGTGCCCACACTGCTGTATATACTTGGCTTTACCGTAACCGTCGAGCTCATAGGGGCGGCAGTCATATGGCTGTCCATCCACGGTACACTCGGACTGACCACACCGGATGAAATAACATTTGCCCTGTTCCATTCCCTCTCGGCATTCTGCAATGCCGGATTCTCTACCTACCCTCAAGGCATGGCCAATCCATTGCTGCTTTATGGCAATATATCCATATACTGGATTATGACCGCCCTAATCATAGCCGGCAGCATAGGCTTCCCCATTCTTGTCAATTTCAAGGATGCGCTGCACACCTTCATGCACCGCATACACTGCCGCCTTACCGGCCGCGCCGATGACGTACGCACTCTACATCTCTACGGCATGAACACCAAGATAGTGCTTCTGGTATTCACTATCCTGTTTGTAGCCGGTGCCGTGATATTCTATATATTGGAATATGACAATACGCTCCGAAGCATGTCTACGATAGAAAAAGTGACCCAGGCGGCATTCAATTCAGCCACACCGCGCAGTGCAGGCTTTACATCAGTAAATCCGGCCAACTTCATGAGTACTACACTGATAATAGTACTGTTCCTCATGTGGATAGGAGGAGCATCACAGTCAACCGGCGGAGGCATAAAGGTCAATACTTTCGCGGCTATATGGTACAATCTTGTGGCCATACTGCGCGGACGCCAGAAGGTCACTGCCTTTCATCGCACCATTTCATACAGCTCTATCCGTAGGGCTAATGCCGTAGTGGCCATATCCATTATATCCTACGTACTCTATTCAGCCATATTGCTATGGCTTGAACCGGACATAAGCCCGCGTGAGCTGCTTTTCGAATCATGCTCGGCTCTGTTTACAGTAGGCTCTTCACTCGGTGCCACACCAAAGCTAAGCCAGCCATCGCTGTTACTGCTGTGTACTGCCATGTTCTTAGGCCGTGTAGGCATAATATCACTTCTTACCGGAGTATTCGCTGACCGCCGTGGAGCTGAAGCCACTTACCCATCTGACAATATTATAATCAACTGATTTTACACACTATACAATAACAAATCATATGCGATACCTCGTAATAGGCTTAGGAATATATGGAGCCAATCTGGCTGTGGATCTTACCCGTATGGGACATGAAGTGATAGGAGCCGATGTGAATCCGTCGCTCGTAGAATCCATAAAGGACTACATATCCACAGCTTACATCATTGATGCCACCGATGAGGTGTCACTTGGCGTGCTTCCTCTTAAAAATGTGGATCTGGTGATAGTGGCTATAGGAGAGAACTTCGGGGCAAGCATACGCACTGTGGCTCTGCTCAGAAAGATGGAGGTGAAGCACATATATGCCCGCGCCATTGACAAGCTCCACGAATCCATTCTTGAAAGCTTCAATCTGGATCGTATTATCACGCCCGAACAGCGTGCCGCCTCGGATCTTGTCAACGAAATGTCACTCGGAGTAAACACTGACTCGCTCAAAGTGGCCGATGACGCTTATGTGCTGAAGTTTGCCGTTCCCGAAGCTTTTACCGGCATGAAGTATTCTGACATGGATTTTGAAAAGAAATATGGGCTGAAGCTCATGGCCGTGACCAGGCAGGACAGTTCACGCAACATAGTGGGCATAAAGCGTATAGCACGGAAGGTGATAACAATATCGCCCGACTCAACTGCTGAACCGGGCGATGAAATAGTATGTATGGGCACTGACAAGGCATTTCGTAACATGTACCGCTCTATCACTCAGGCATAGGCCCGAAGCGGTTAGGCCCGTACTGACTGCCTATAAGAGTAAGCACGAAGAACCATATGCCACCTATAAAAGGCACGAGGCTTATAAATATCCAGCCTCCGCCCTTGCCTATATCATGCATACGACGTACAGATACAGCCAATGACGGCAGTATGATCAACAGCTGATACAGTCCCATTAACACGGCGAGCCATCCGGGCATAGTGGATACCACCGCACTCATCATTGACACCGGATTTGATGAATCCGATGCATTGTCAGCTATAGCGGACACATCGGACATGGTTACACCACCTATTATACAGAACACTACTCCTACTATCACATTAAACAGTACGAAGTACCAGTATTCCGACCGCGACGCACGCCCGGAAAAAGTAGCGTATTTGCTGAAAACGCTTTTGACGGCTTGTGTAAATCCCATAACAGATATATTTATAGTTATTAATTGGCCTCGGTAAAGACCCTCATCATATTAGTAACAAATTTATGGGGAAAAAATCGTATCTTTGAGGTCATATTTTATGGAATATCTCAGCAAATTAAACGAGCAGCAGCGTAATGCCGTCACTTATACTGACGGGCCTCAGCTTGTAATAGCCGGTGCCGGCTCGGGAAAGACACGCGTACTCACATACAAGATAGTGCATCTGCTGCACTGCGGCTACGAGCCGTGGCGCATACTTGCCCTTACATTCACCAACAAGGCCGCACGTGAAATGCGGCAAAGGATAGAGGAACTTGTAGGGCCCAAAGTGTCAGGTAGCCTGTGGATGGGCACATTTCACTCCATATTTGCACGCATACTGCGCCGCCATGCTGACAGGCTCGGATACAAGAGCAACTTCACCATATATGATACGGCCGACAGCAAGTCGCTGGTCAAGACCATCATAAAAGATATGGATCTTGATGACAAGGTGTACAAGCCCGCCACTGTACTTTCGGCCATATCATCAGCAAAAAATGCGCTCGTATCACCGGAACGCTACGTAGAGCTTCCTGACGTAATGGATGCCGACCGGCAGGCTCGCCGTCCGCAGATGCATGCCATATACCGCACCTACCGTGACCGATGCTTTGCGGCCAATGCCATGGACTTCGATGACCTCCTGTACTATACGAATCTGCTCCTGAGGGACAATTCTGACATACTGCACCACTATCAGGAATATTTCCGGTATGTACTTGTGGATGAGTATCAGGACACGAATTTCGCTCAGCATGTCATAGTGTCACAGCTGTGCGCCGAAAGTCACAAGCTGTGCGTGGTGGGCGATGATGCACAGAGCATATACTCTTTTCGTGGCGCCAACATACGTAACATCCTGAACCTTCGCAAGGCTTATCCGGAGCTGCGCATGTTCAAGTTGGAACAGAACTATCGCTCCACGCAGAATATAATCAACGCAGCCAATACGCTGATAGCCAAAAATACAGAGCAGATACCCAAGGAGGTGTTCTCACGCAATGCTCCGGGCGAAAAGATAGAAGTGGTACAGAGCTATAGCGACTTTGAGGAGGGCTATCTGGTGGCCAACCGCATATCGCAAGTAAAGATGCGTACGCATGACAGCTATGAGGACTTTGCCATACTCTACCGCACCAACGCCCAGAGCCGCGTATTGGAAGAATCGCTTCGTAAGCGCAACATACCGTACCGCATATACGGAGGCTTGTCCTTTTACCAACGCAAGGAGGTTAAGGACGCCATAGCATATTTCCGCCTGGTAGTGAATCCGGCCGATGATGAGGCTCTGAAACGCATAATAAACTATCCGGCACGAGGCATAGGCGAAACCACCCTCAATAAGATACTGCGCACCGCCATTGACCATAAGATCAGTGCGTGGGACGTGATATGCCACCTTGACAGATATAGCCCCGGAGTAAATGCCGGTACGGCACGCAAGCTTCAAGGCTTCCGTGAGCTGATAGAACGTGCCTCGGCACTTGACGACGTCGGGAACAACGCTGAGGAAGTGGCCTCGTTCATCATATCGGAAACACGCCTGATAGCTAACCTTATCCATGACCGGACACCTGAAAGCATATCCAAGCAGGAAAACCTTGCCGAGCTTCTCAGCGGCGTGCGTGAGTTTGTGGCTACACGTGCTGAAGAAGGATCCGAAAATCTGCGGCTCGGCGATTTTCTCGGTGAGGTGTCGCTTGCCACAGATCAGGACTCTGATGATTCCGGACAGGCAGAGCGCGTAACACTTATGACCGTGCATGCTGCCAAGGGTCTTGAATTCAACAATGTCTTTATAGTAGGTGTTGAGGAGGATCTTTTCCCGTCAGCCATGGCCGGAGGCACGCAAAGCGGCATAGAGGAAGAGCGGCGCCTGCTGTATGTGGCGCTGACCCGTGCACGCAATTTCTGCATGATGAGCTATGCGTCATCGCGATACCGTAATGGAGCTACCGCACTCTGTTCACCGTCACGTTTTCTGCGCGATATCGATACCCGTTACCTCCGCTTCATAGGCGGTGCCAAGGACGAATCCACCAGTCCGGCTCCGTCATTTGCATCGTACCGTGAGTCATATCATTCGCAGCCATCAGCATCATTTCCCCGAAAGGAATCGATTCCGACAAGCCGACAGGCAACGCCACCCGGCAACTATCGGCCACTGTCACGTACAAGCTCCGGTACAAAAACTGCCGAAGGAGCCCACAAGGTGTCAGAGCTACATGAAGGCATGACCATAGAGCACAGCCGATTCGGCCGCGGACGCATATCGGCTATAGACACCTCACAGCCCGATGCACGTATCAACGTTGAATTCGAGAATACAGGCACACGCGTACTCTTACTGAAATTTGCACGATTTAAAATCATTGACTGATGAAACCATCCGAACTCCCCACGCCATGTTACGTAGTGTATGAAGACCGTCTTCGCCGAAACCTTGAGCTGATAGACAGCGTAAGGCGCCGCTCGGGTGCTGAGATAATAATGGCCTTCAAAGCCAATGCCCTGTGGCGTACATTTCCTATAATACGTGAATACGGATTCGGATTTACGGCCTCGTCAATCAATGAACTCACACTTGGCTGTGAGGAACTCCACTGTAAGGCTCATACCTACTGCCCGGCATATACTGACAGTACTATAGGCCGGTTTCTGGAGGGTTCAAGCCATATAACATTCAACTCCATAAGCCAGGCTGAACGCTTCATGCCATTGGCCCGAAAGGCTAAAGTAAGCGCCGGGCTGAGGGTCAATCCGCAGTGTTCCGTAATAGATACCGACATCTACAATCCTGCTCTTCCCGGTTCACGGTTCGGTGTCACGGCCGACATGCTCAATGAATACGGCGAGCGTCTGCCTGACGGCATAGAAGGGTTGCATTTCCACGCATTGTGCGAGTCAGGAGCATCTGACCTACAGGCTGTGCTAAGCTCATTTGAGTCACAATTCGCTCAGTACTTACCATATATAAAGTGGGTAAATATGGGCGGCGGACATCTAATGACTCGGAAGGGATACGATGTAGAATTGCTCATACAGATACTAACCGATTTCCGCACACGCTATCCACATATCAAGGTCATCCTTGAGCCGGGGAGTGCCTTTACTTGGCGCACCGGCGACCTGCTCACCACCGTAGTGGACATTGTGACCAATCAGGGCATAAGCACCGCTATTATCGATGCTTCATTTGCATGTCATATGCCTGACTGTCTGGAGATGCCGTACAAACCTCTGATAACCGAAAGCTTGGGGCAGGAACCGGTAGAGGGTATGCCTACATACCGCCTCGGCGGCAATTCCTGCCTGAGCGGCGACTTTGCCGGGCCGTGGAGCTTTGAGAAGCCGCTCTATCCCGGATGCCGGCTCACACTTGAGGACATGAACCACTATACCACCGTCAAGACCACCATGTTCAATGGTCTGCATCACCCGGACATGGTGCTCTGCACCGCCGGCGGCGAGTGTGAGTATCTGCGCCGTTTTGATTACCTTGATTACAAGAACCGCATGGACTGACCCCATTATGAAGTACTCAGTAATAGTGCCGGTATATAACCGCATAGATGAAATAAGGGATTTGATGAAGAGCCTTGAAGCACAGACTTTCATGGACTTTGAAGTAATAGTGGTAGAGGATGGTTCCACACAGCCTTGTGGCGATGAGGTAAAAAAATATACTGACGCCCTGCATGTAAAGTACTTTTATAAGGACAACGAAGGGCGCTCCATAGCCCGCAACTACGGCATAGAGCGTTCCGAGGGCCGGTATCTGATATTCTTTGACAGTGACTGTGTGATACCGCCACAGTATTTTGCCACACTTGACCGGGCTCTGTCAGGCAAGCATCTTGACTGTTTCGGTGGTCCTGATGCCGCACACGAGTCATTCACTGACACGCAGAAGGCCATAAGTTTTGCCATGACCTCGTTCCTTACCACCGGAGGCATACGCGGAGGCAAGGTGCAAATGGAGAAGTTCGTGCCCCGCTCGTTCAACATGGGATATACCCGTGCCGTGTATGATACCGTAGGCGGATTCCGCGAGATGTTCTCCGAAGATATAGACATGAGCACCCGCATACGTCAGGCCGGATTCAGTATTGGCCTGATACGCGATGCCTTCGTGTACCACAAACGCCGTATCGACTTCCGCCGGTTCTGGAGGCAAGTATATGTGTTCGGCATGTCACGAATCACGCTGAAGCTCCTGTACCCGGGCTCCATGAAACTCGTACATACTCTCCCGGCGCTGGCCGTGATAGCGGGAGTGATATGCGTTATGCTCGGCATATTTGTATCACCATGGTGGCTTCTGCCCATAGGGCTCTATATAGTGGCCTTATTTATCTGTGCGCTGATATCTGCACGCTCGCTCAAGGTGGCGCTTCTGGCTGTACCGGCCGGTGCAGTTCAGATATGCGGCTACGGCTGCGGATTTATCAAAGCGTACTTTACCAAAATAATACTTGGCCGCGGACGTGATATAAATGAGGAGATAGCCATACGTAAAGGCAAGTGACCATGCATACTGACAAAGACACCACGCCTACCTACCGAGGGCGTATAGCCGACATGGCCACCGATGACAAGCCACGCGAAAAGGCCGTAAGATTAGGCATACAGTCACTTACTGACACTGAACTGCTTGCCATAATACTCGGAGGCGGAATACCCGGAAAGTCAGTGATGGATCTGAGCCGCGAAATACTGGCCGAATGTGACGGCAAGCTCAGCAATCTTGCACAGATGTCCATTATGGGCATGGTAAAGAAATTTTCAGGCGTGGGTACGGCCAAGGCCGTAAGTGTGGCCGCCGCCCTCCAGCTTGGCTCACGGCTGCGCACCGCACAAGCTCCGGCCACGCAGATAACCACTTCAATGGTGGCATATGAAGCCCTCGCACCTATAATCAGCTCGCTTCCCACTGAAGAATTCTGGATGCTGATACTGAACCGGGCCAATGTCATAAGGGCTAAGATATGCATAAGCCGTGGCGGCACAGCCGCCACCTATGTAGAGCCGAAAATAGTGGTGAAGAACGCCCTTGATTATATGGCGTCAGGTATAATAGTGGCTCATAACCACCCGTCAGGCCACATTCGCCCCAGTAAAGAGGACGACCGCCTCACCTTACGCATAAAGGAGGCGGCCGCACTGCTTGATATCAAACTCCTTGACCACATAATAGTGGGGCAAGGAAGCTATTATTCGTATGCCGATGAAGGGCGGATATAAGAGGTCGACTTAATAATCGTATTCCAGAACATAATCCTTGATATTGAGTACCGCACCATTAGCTCCGGTAAAATAGTCGCCGTACTTGCTTGCCGATGCTGTGAGCAGAATCCACTTGGGAGCCCGTGATGTGCTCACATACTCCATATCTATCACAAACTCTACATACCCTTCGGTGGAATATCCGTACTGGACCTGTCCGTAGGCTACAACACCGGCATCATTGCGGTCAAACAGATGCCGTTCAGAGGGCTTGGTACGGATCTCATACGGCTCATCCCAGTCACCGAGTGCACACCATATTATGCAGGTGTCAGGTTCACCCTTCATGTATCGGAAATCAGGATTACTGCTGCTGGTATGTGATATAGGTGCGGTAGTGTATTCAATATGACCACGTACACGGGTGGGACGCTGCGTAAACTCGCGTCCGAAGGAAAGAATACCATTGGTACCGTCAGTGCGGACATAACTTCCCGCAAACAGATTACCGGCGGCAAGCTTTCCGAGCATGCCTATACCCACAAACTTGCTCTGAAGCGAGGCTCCGCTGTATCCTGTAGGAGAGTCCGCATCATTGATTGGTACGGTATTGCTCTGACCCAATGTTGTAGCGCCCTTATTACCCGTGCCCCAGAATGCCTCTCCATCCCGAGCCCATGGACACCATACCTTGTCATCAAGCCACCACTGGGTAAACTCATTGTTCGGCAGCTGTATGATGCTACCGGTGGTAAAGGTGCGCTCTACGCTGTGCTCCTCGCCACTCACGGCACGGGCCACATATTCCGTCATAGGCAGCAGATTGATAAGACGGCCGGTAAACGAACCGCCATCATGAGTAATCCACTCGGCGGGCACAACAGTCCATGTGTCCGACGTTGACAGCCGGTACTCGAATCCATTGTTCTTTCCGGCCTCACCCTCACCATGCAGCCATGCCACACATGTCCAGGCATCGACAGATGTAAGATCCACATTGACATCACTCTGCTCCACGGTAACGGTCCACACAGTGCTGCGTCCGAACTCTGTCACCGTAACCTGTACCGGTTCTGTAAAGTCCACATGCTTCCCGGCAAGGTCAGGCTCCATTACCGCTTCGGAGCCGGCTAATTTGATAGAACGTACGGTTATATCATCAAGCGGTTGCTGAGTAGGCACCGTGGCTGTCACCGTATGGTGTTCCACATCTATAACCGAAGCTCCTATTTGGCTCGCCACGGTGAAGTAACGCTCTATGTTCTGGATAGCCGTAACCGTCCATACATAATCCTGATAGATGCTCAGGGTGAAGTCGACCGGCGAGGTGAGGTCCAGAGGGCTCTCAAGCTTGGCTGAATCAGGAAACGAGGCTCCCGGAGTAATGGCCCATCTTGTGACATCCACGTTCTGTATGTCCACGTTCTCACCTATATATACGGTGACGCTACGCGATGCAGAGTCAATAGCTGCCGAACGTATCTGACCGGCCACCTCAAACGCCGTAAAGTTAGGCTGAATGCGCGGGTAGGGCAAGTCATTCTCTATACATGATACCGCCCCCAAGGCCATAGCCATGCCGGCTATAGCGGTCCATAGCCCGCTCTTTTTATATTTAAATGTGTACACCTAATCCGAAATTAATATTGAACAAGTTGAAACGGAAGTTAGCTCCGCTGCTTACACGAGAGCCTTCATCCACATTATTG
Source organism: Muribaculaceae bacterium (assembly GCA_023666885.1). Lineage (GTDB taxonomy): Bacteria > Bacteroidota > Bacteroidia > Bacteroidales > Muribaculaceae > Paramuribaculum. The sequence continues at coordinate 197,828 of JAMPBB010000001.1, forward strand.
GTAGTCTGATCCTCCTTTGTAAAATGAAGTCCGAACACGCCGAACGAAACGTTGAAGCTCAGGTAATCCATGACAAACACACACAGACCGGGGCTGAAATTGAGTGCCGCCTGCGTAATATTTGTGCGGGTGTCACTTAGCTCACCGCCGTAATAGCGCTTGAATCTGGACGAGCCGCTCCCGAATGACAGAGCCACCTCATTGAACAGGGCAAACCGCTTGGCACGTCCAAGCCCCACATAATTACGATAGAACATGCCCACGGAATACTTCTGCGAGTAGTAGCTTACATCGTGTATAGAGAAGTTAAGGTCATCGCCCATATCTACCGAAAGGCTTCCAAGATCGGCCTCTCCTCTGGTGTAGTCGAATTTAAGGCCTATGCACTGATTGCTCCGGAAAAAGTAGCCTATCACAGGACGTATGGCATACTGCTTGCCGGAGAAGTCAAAGTCGCGCAGTACGGAAAGGATCTGCACATCGTCAGCATTAAAATCGCCGTACGATGCCGAGATACCAAACATCCACTGTCCCTTGGGTATGAACAGGTAGTTATAAAGCCCGCGGTCATAGCGTCCGAAGTTATATTCCGGTATGATGATGCTTACTGTATCACCTCCCACTATCACCTTTTCATCAAGGTCACCGCCCGATGAACTGAGCGAAAGCACACGTGCCGAATCGGCAGGCTCCGCAGCCTGTGCAGCGGCAAACGTCAGTACCGCCAATATGGTAAGAATTATTTTCTTCATAATCATAGATAGAATGCCACTCCGAATGACACAGAGAAGAGATTGATTTTAAAATTGGCATGGCGGGAATTTCGCTTGCTTACATACACCTGATCAGTAGTGGCATGCGTATGCGTATACCCGAATCCTAACACCCCTATATTCACCTCCAGTGCAGAGTAGTTGTTCAGGAACATGATCAGGCCGGGGGTCAGGCCTACATTTACTGAGAAATTCTTCTCGTATGTACCGGTAAGATCCTCACCGGTGCCGTCAGCTATCTTTGACTGTCCGCCGCCGAAATCAAGCTGCACCTCATTGAACATACCGAATCGCTTGTTGTCGCCAAACGATATATAGTTTCTGAACACCCCCGTGGCCGAAAAAGTGTTGCTCACCTGATACAGATTGTCCGTATCATAGCTCGTTTCACTGTCAATCCTCACAGTACCTTCATCAAGGTGTGTGCGCATGCGCTGGTAACCGAATTTACCACCTGCCGCCAGATTATTCTTGAATGCAAACAGGAGCATAGGGCTTACCTTAAACGTGTAGGCATCGCCTGAAAGATTCTCCACTATCAGAAACTGGTAATTATCCTGATTACTATGCGCATAGTTCACGCTCACTCCGGTAATCCACTGCCCTTTCGGTATGAATGTAATCTGCTCAAGGCCGCGCCGGAATGGTTCCTGCGCCATTCCTCCGGGAATACCGCATGCCATTGCTGCGAGCACAAGCATAATTGTCAATACCGATTTTTTCATTTTATACATCTTATAATGTCTGTGTTTTTTAATATGTCATGCTTACTAATATGAAAGTGTCAGCTCATCTACCCACAGCTCGCTGCCTGTAGAGGTAGCTGTGCGCATATTGGCTGCCGTGACCACATGTGCTGTTTCGTACTCTATACTGCCTATACGGTCCGTGCTTGCCACCATGACGCATAGCCGCGTGGCCTTTATGTCATCATGATTATATTCAAGCGGCACACTGAATGCCGTGAAGCTCGTTACGGGTATGAGCTTGCACTCGCCTTGAGCTATGACTATGTCAATGCCATCAATCTTGCCTATGAGCTCCACACGTATCAAGCCGCGGTCCGATGGCAGTAGCGTACAAGGCAGGTATTTATAGAATCCGTTTAGTGCCGACGGACGTGCCGCGAAAGGTATCCCCTCATCATACACCTCCTGTCCTGAAGGTGACTGGAACGTATAGCTGCCAAGGAATGCCTTACCGGCAGCCCGGTGTGCTATATCCGGTATGATACGGCTGTATGGTACATATGGCTGTGACTCCTGAAGATAGGGCTTGATCTCGCTTCCGTGCGCATCCCATGCCACACTCTGTACCTTCAGTGAGTACCCGTAGTAGGCATCTTCCGATGTGTAAGCTGATGGCTGCATGTACCATGTATTGTGTACGGATGATGCCGTGCAGAAGGTTTTGCTGTTAGTGTTGGCCCATCCTTTTGGCTCCTGAAGCCTATAGTCGGTACGGTTCTGTCCGTTGTATATAGGCACTATGCTTTGCGAGTACACCCCGCCGCTGGGAAGGCCCGTATACTTAATGCCGTCCTTTACATCATCAAATCCGCCATTGGTAAGGCTGTAACAATACTCTGTATATTCGTATACCGGTTCACAATAATCAGCCTCGGATGCAGGAAATTCAAACACTGAGGCTTTGAATGAGTACCTACGTGCCGGTTCAAGACCGGTTACCGTAACGCGCCCATTTGCTTCATCGCGGTTTATGGCCTGGACACGCACACCGTCAGCATAAACATGCAGCATAGAGGTAATCAGCGCCGTAAGCTCCGGATCAGCGGCATGTACCGTAACGATGGCTCTGAGTGCAAAAGCGTTGATGCTTATGGTATATTTCGGCGACACACGCTGCCGTACCGTACGCCCTATTTCCGAGCCGCAATAATCTATCCGCACTATGAACGGAGCATTGCCTTCCGGCACCCGGTAACGTACGGTGTATTCATTCGGCTCGCCGGCCGGTGCAATCGATTCAATGGCGCTTTCCGTCCACTTTTTACCGGTAAGATCAGTGGTAAAGACGGTTATATTGTCATTTATAGGAACTACGGAGTGTACCGTGAGCTCAGCCACATCCACACCCACTACCACATCTGACGCTGACTTGAGAGCCACTGAGGCAGAATTCACTTTAATGGAAGCATTAAGCGGATCCGATATTTTTCTGTTCCTGCTTACAGCCACAAAAGTAAAAGCCGTTTCTTCTGACTGCCCTGACACAAGCCTGAGCCGTGCAGGAAGCTCGGAAAAATCCACCCGGACATTATCATCAGCCGTTTGCGTCACCGACATACCCATACGCTCCATGATAGCGGATTCATCATCGGACATATGGAGCATATCCATCTCAGCCGGCCATCCGGCTCGCTGAAGGTATGCGGATGCCGTGGTGAGTATGAGCCGTGATATATCAGAGCCGGATACGGCCACTGCCAAATCACCCTCATACTCCACACCTTCAGTAACCGACAGCGGCACCCCGGGTGTAAATCCTACAGGCGAAATTGCAGGAGCGGCTGAATTTATGAATTCAGGAGTAAGAGCTATGTTGATATCATCAGTCACTATGCGCTGGTCAAATGACAGGTTTATTACCGTCACGCCATCCGATGCCCGCTCTGAGGCATCAATGGTGACATAATACAAATGCGCCGGCAATGCATCGGCCACCGTAGCTGCCTCAAACCGCACCCTCTCACCGGAAGGCAGTGTCATATACATTTCAAACGTAAGTTCACCGGCCTGAAGATATATGGGACGGCTCTCCGTGGCCGGATATTCCAAATATGCACCTCCGGCACTATGTATAATGGCACCGAAATCACTGAAACGGGTCCTGAACGCATCCGTATATTCCACACGGAACAGTGTGGATATGAGCTTGCACTCAAGCTGCGGCTCCACGGTCTGTCCGGCTGCTACCACCAGACTTGTTTCCGCCATAAAACGTGGCGAATCAAAGCCCTCGCTGTCACGGCTGTCATAAGATACCGCTACGGTATATTCACCCGGCTCATATGGCGTATCCGTATCATATTCACTTATCGAGCTCCATGTATGCCCGTACTCCCCATCAGCCGAAGCCACGGTGAGCGACAAATCATTTACGTCAGGCACATGCACAATCATATCATGCATCACCTCGCCCGATACAAGCGTAACAGAGGGGTCAATGCTAACCACCGGGCGGATAAGTCCTATACCGCCACGCAATTCCGTAGACGCCTCGCCACATCCGGCCATAAACAATGACAACAGGATGACAGCCAAGATATAGCTTCGCCTTATAAATGACGTGTCAGCAAACATCTGCATATGATTTTTCCATACAAGCAGCACTTCATGAGCGCTACAATGAGCCATGAAGCAAAAATTTGTGTAAAGTTAATGCTAATTTGGTTAACATTGGGGCGCCTAACGCTTAAAAGACGTTAATACGGCGTTTGGATGCTCATCTCTTCGTATCTTCGCAGTCATTATGAAGCACTATATCAAATCAATGATGCTGTTTGCATGGCTCATGTCCATGGCATCTACCTCGTATGCATTCAATCTGAAAGACCTCCTGAAGGCCGCCTCCGGAAGTGACTCCACCACCACTGACACCTCATCATCATCGGGCTCTTTGGGCAACATACTCGGCAACCTTCTATCCACTGACAAGCTCACCGTAAGCTCATTGGTGGGCAGTTGGCAATACTCGGCTCCGGCTGTAACGTTCCGCAGCAGCAATCTGCTCATGAAGGCCGGTGGCGCAGCTGCCACAGGAACCATTGAGAAAAAGCTTGAGCCGTACTACACCACGGCCGGACTGACATCATTAAAGCTCACCGTGAATGCTGACAGCACTTTTGTAATGAACCTTAAGCGAATCAGCCTCAAGGGCAGCATATCAGAAGCCACAGGCGGCACTGACGGAGCCAATTTCTCATTTAAATTCAAGGCACTCGGCACACGCACCATAGGCAGCCTTGATGCATATATGACCAAGAATGCTTCCGGGGAGATCACGCTTACATTTGATGTGTCCAAGCTCTTAGCCCTACTTGAAAAAATAAGCGTTATCACCAATAACAAGACAGCACAGGGACTCACCTCCATACTCACACAGTATGACGGCGTTTGTGCCGGATTCTCACTGAAAGCTGCCGCATCCACTCACTGACACATTACATACCATGAAAATACTGCTTGCCTGTCTTTTAACGCTCCTCTCCGTATCAGGGGTATCCGCATCGCACAATCCGGAGTTTTCCACTGCCGGCTTTTTCAATATGGACGGCACCGGACGCCACGTTTACAGCATGAACCCGGCATGGCGCTTCCATAAGGAAGCCGCAACAGGTGCCGAGACAAAAGAATTCGATGACAGCGGTTGGCCCGTAGTTTCACTTCCTGACGGCATAGAGCTGCTCCCGGCTGAGGCAAGCGGATGCATAAACTATCAGGGCGAGGTCTGGTACCGTAAGCATTTCACACCGGACTCCACCCTGTCAGGCAAGAAACTGTTCCTGCACTTCGAGGGCATTATGGGCAAGAGCCGCGTATACGTCAACGGGCAGCTCCTCAGCGAGCATTTTGGCGGATACCTGCCTGTGGTAATAGATGTGAGCCATGCGCTTAACTTCAATGCCGACAACGTAATATCAGTATGGGCCGACAACAGCAACGACCCTGCATATCCTCCGGGCAAGCCGCAGGAGGCGCTGGACTTCACATACTTCGGCGGCATATACCGCGACTGCTGGCTGATAGCTCACAATGATGTTTTCATAACCGACCCTACATATGAGAATACCGCAGCCGGTGGAGGCTTGTTTGTGGCATATGACAATGTCAGTGACGCATCGGCCGATATTCTGCTAAAGACACATGTGCGCAATGACGGAAACAGAAGGAAGTTTAGCGGAAAAATCGAATACCGCCTGCTTGAACCCGATGGCAATGAAGTGGCTTCTTGGTCCAGACCCATTAATATCAACAAAGGGGGTGCCGTACACACTTCAAGCAAGTTTACGCTTAGGGATCCGCACCTTTGGAGCCCTGACGATCCGTATCTTTACAATCTCATAGTGCGTGTGATTGACAGCAATGGAACCGTGAACGACGGATACCGCCGACGCATAGGCATACGCAGCATAGAGTTCAAGGGTAAGGACGGATTTTGGCTTAACGGCAAGCCTTACGGCAGTCCGCTAATAGGTGCCAACAGGCATCAGGACTTTGCCATCATAGGCCATGCACTCCCCAACAGCCTGCACTGGCGCGATGCCAAGAAGCTGCGCGATGCCGGGCTGCGCGTGATACGCAATGCCCACTGTCCTCAGGATCCGGCATTTATGGACGCATGTGATGAGCTCGGACTCTTCGTAATAGTCAACACCCCGGGATGGCAGTTCTGGAACGATGCCTCGGAATTTGCTGACCGTGTGTACTCTGACATACGCAATATGGTGCGCCGCGACAGAAATCATCCATGCGTATGGATGTGGGAGCCCATACTGAACGAAACGTGGTATCCGGCTGACTTTGCCAAAAAAGCATTGGATGTGGTAAACGAGGAGTATCCCTATCCCTACTGCTACTCCGGATGCGACAATCACGCCCGTGGAAGCGAGTATTTCCCTGTACGATTCGCCCATCCGGCCACAGGCAACAATGATGACAACGAAACCAGCCCGGACGCAAACCTAAGCTATTTTACCCGCGAATGGGGCGACTGTGTGGACAACTGGAGCTCGCACAACTCCCCGAGCCGTGTGGCTCGCAACTGGGGCGAACATGCCATGCTGGTACAGGCCCGGCATTACGCCTCGCCATCATATAAACGCACATGCTTCGAAACTCTGTATCAGACGGGGCCGCACCACGTAGGTGGATGCCTGTGGCATTCATTCGACCATCAGCGCGGTTATCATCCGGACCCGTTCTACGGAGGCATCATGGACATGTTCCGTCAGCCTAAGTACTCGTACTATATGTTTACGGCACAGCGCCCGTCCACTATGGCAGAACGCATCTACGATACCGGCCCCATGGTATATATAGCCCATGAAATGACACCGTTCTCGCCATCTGACGTCACGGTGTATTCCAACTGTGATGAGATGCGCCTCACCTTCAATGCCGGAGGCGTGACGCACACATATACACGCGAATCGGCCACCGGTGCAATGCCCTCACCTATCATAACTTTCAAGGACGTATATGACTTTATGACGGACAAGGCACTGACCATGGATGAGCGCCGCCCTGATGACGTAATGCTCACCGCCGAAGGCCTGATTGACGGCAAGGTAGTGGCCACCCACACCGTGCGTCCGGCACGACGCCCCGAACGGCTGAATCTGCGCATAGATGATGAAGGCACCGGACTGACAGCCGACGGTTCCGATATAGTAACCGTAATAGCTGAAATAACTGACCGCAACGGCAATGTCAAGCGGCTAAACAATTCCACCGTGAAGTTTGACATAGAAGGTGAGGGGCGTATAATAGGCTCCGCCAACATTCAGGCTAACCCGGTACCCGTAAAATGGGGCACCGCACCGGTACTGATACAGTCTACCCTCAATCCCGGTAAGATTAAAGTCAAGGCAAGTGTAACATTTGAAGGGCTCCAGACCCCTGTAAGCGGCGAGCTTGAATTCGAGAGCAAACCCACCAATCGGCATCTTCTTTACGATACAAATGAAGCACAGGCTCTTTCCACATCATCGGCCATGGCTACCCCGGCGCAAGGATCATCGTACGACAAGGAACAGATGCTCATCAAACGCCAACAGAACGAACGGGCGCTGAAAGAAGTAGAGCGCCAGCAGAGCGACTTCGGTGAATAATGATACGAATACAGGCCTGATGCTATTGGGCATCAGGCCTGTACCGATCAAAAAGTGTGTTTCCGAAATTTTACTTGAATGTAATGTCGGTCTGCATGGAAGTCCTTGCTCCGGCACCTGAAGGAATATCTGCGGCATCGGCCACCACATTTACAGTAATACCGGCGGCTGCCGAGGCCAGTTCAGAACCTTCCTGAGCTATGTCCATAAGCATGGTCAAGCTATGTGCGCCCACATTGGCGTCATCAGTAGGAACACTGATACGGTACGGAGGCACGGGATTCAGATTCATGATGGCTCCGTTAGGAAGTGTGAAGGAATAAGGTATCCCATCCCACCAGTATGATACGCCTCCTACTATACCGGCATTCTTACCGGCACGGTTCGAAGTCAGATACACGGAGTCGACCACAAGGGTATCGCCCTGCACTACGTAGACCTGACGGTCCACTACGCTTCCGTTCTTATATGTCACGTTCAGAGTCACATCCGGCAGATTCTTGTCATCGTCCGAACATGCAGCCGCAAGAGCGAGAAGCGGCAATGCCAACAATAAATAAACAAGCTTTTTCATAATAGTAATTAAGAGATTAAGATAATATATAGTATGTAATTAGTTCTTGAATATCAAGTCATCGCCCTCCACGTCTATCACTATGGGTGTATCCTTGTCAACTTTCTGCGCCAGAATATCCTTGGACAGACGGTTAAGCACCAGGCGGTGTATGACACGCTTCACCGGACGGGCACCGAATTCCGGGTCATACCCTTCCTCGGCCAGATAATGAAGAGCGGCAGGAGTAACCTTAAGTATCACACCGTTACGCTCAAGCATCTTGCGCACGCTGTCTATCTGCAATCCCACTATCTCTTCTATCTCTTTCTGATTAAGCGGGGTAAACATGATAATTTCATCAATACGGTTCAGGAACTCCGGACGTATGGTCTGTTTGAGCATATCCAGAACCTGCGTCTTGGTCTGCTCTATAGTTTCATCACGGTTCTCATCGGTCATCTTGGAGAAGTTGTCGCGGATCACGTTCGAGCCCATGTTTGAGGTCATTATGATAATGGTATTCTTGAAGTTGACAAGGCGTCCCTTATTGTCAGTAAGGCGTCCGTCATCAAGCACCTGAAGCAGCACATTGAACACATCAGGGTGAGCCTTCTCTATTTCATCAAACAGCACCACGCTATAAGGCTTCCTGCGCACGGCCTCCGTAAGCTGACCGCCTTCATCGTATCCTACATATCCGGGAGGCGCTCCTACCAGACGTGACACC